>JBEKLP010000016.1:0-38871 GCA_050010135.1 Anaerolineales bacterium | reverse complement strand
TGGTGCGCGAGAATTTCCTCAGCCCGTCGGTTGTCGTCCTCGGATCCCTGTGGGCGGGGGGTTTGGATGAAAGCGACGAGAAGGCCGGTCTCTCGGCGCTCACCTCCACCTGCCTGATGCGCGGAACCGCAAAGAGATCGTTCCACCAGATCTACGACCTCCTGGAATCCGCCGGCGCGACGCTTTCGTTCGGTGCGGGAATGCACACCACCTCGTTTTATGCGCGCTGTCTGGCGGAGGATCTGCCCCTGGTGCTGGAGCTGGCGGCGGATGGGCTCCGGGCTCCCATTTTTCCGCAGGATCAATTCGAGCGGCTGCGCGGGGAATACCTCACCCACCTGACCATCCGCGAACAGGATACCGGGGAGCGCGCGCACATGGCCTTCGCGGAACTGGCCTATGCCGGACATCCGTATGCCCATGACGAGGAAGGCACCTCGAAGACGGTGCAGGGCATTTCGCGCAAAGACCTGCAGGAATTCCACGCCAAACAGTACGGCCCTCGCGGAATGATCCTGACCGTGGCGGGCGCGGTGCACAGCGCGAAAGCGACCCATCTCGTGGAAAAATTTTTCGGCGATTGGAAAAATCCCGCCCAGCCGGAACGCGCGCCGCTTCCGCCCGCGCCGCATCCGGCTGGAAAAATAGAAAAATACATATCGCTGCCGGGGAAGAGCCAAGCGGATTTGGTCCTGGGAACGCCCGGACCGGCGCGCACGTCGCCCGAATACCTATCCGCGATGATCGGCAATAATATCCTCGGCGTGTTCGGAATGTACGGCCGGATCGGTGACGCGGTGCGCGAGGCGGAGGGCCTGGCGTATTATTCGATGAGCACGCTCAGCGGGGGCTTGGGCCCGGGTCCGTGGATGGTGGTGGCGGGAGTGAATCCACATAACGTCTCCCGGGCGGTGGAACTTATCCAGCGCGAGATCACACGCTTTACCTCCGCTAAGGTGAGCCGGAGCGAACTGGCCGACAGCCAGGCCAGCATCATCGGCCGCATGCCGTTGCAGTTGGAATCCAATGAAGGCGTGGCCGGTTCGCTGATGAACATCGAGATCTTCAACCTTGGACTGGACTATTACCAGCGCTTCCCGGCCTTGGTCCGCGCCGTTACCGCGGAACAGATTCTGGAAACCGGGCGCCATTACCTGCACCCCGGGAAGATGGCGCTGGCGGTGGCCGGCCCTCCGAAGGAAGAAGGGACAATCAATGCTGCGGGTGGGAACCGACCTGATTGAGATCGACCGCATCGAGGAGGCCGTCAGTCGCTGGGGGGAGCGGTTTCTGGAGCGAATCTTCACGCCATCGGAGCGCGCCGCCTACAGCGAGCGTATTTCTTCCCTGGCCGCGCGGTTTGCCGCAAAAGAGGCCGCCTCCAAGGCGCTGGGCACCGGAATGATGACCGAGATCCCCTGGACCGATATCGAAGTGCTCAGCGGGCCGGCCGGGGAGCCGGGGTTGCATTTGCATGGACACGCCCGCGAGCGGGCCAAATTGCTTGGATTGACCGAATGGGCTCTCAGTCTTTCGCATTCCGGGGGGCATGCTCTGGCGGTTGTCGTTGCGACGGATTGAACGGGCCGGTCATGAAAAAACTCGCGTCTATTTTGATTCTTCCCGCCATGGCGGCGTTGCTTTTTGCCTGCGCACCGGTACCCGCAACCGCGAGCCCGGCGGCAACCCCGTCGGCGGCCGCCGCCTCCGCAACAGCATCCACAACGGCGATTCCCAGTCAAACGTCCACTCCGGTTTTTGCGCCCGTTTTTACGCCGGGCGGAGGCGCGTGCGAGATCGTCGCCGATGGAAATGTTGCAGTTTATCAACGGCCAAGCATCGCTTCGGATCTCTTCGGAACCCTCTCGCCAGGCGACCGGATGCAGGCTGCGGCATACACTGCCGACGGTTGGTTCGGTTTCGATCCGGGCGTCGCCCAGGCGGCGAACGTGGGCGTATTCCGCAACCGCTGGGTGCAATGGGGAGCCGCCTTTCACCTGGAAGGCGCGTGCGACGGCCTGCCCTCGGTGGTCGGACCGCCTCCGGGAGTTTGCTTCCTGATGGCATCCACCGACACACCGGTGTACGCGTCGCCGGATGTTTCCTCCGCCGTGATCGCCGCCATTCACCTGGATGATTACGCCAAAGCGATCGGACGGGTGACGCGCTGGTTCAAAGTGGATTTGAGCGTGGGCAGCACGGGGATCCTTCAGCAAGGCTGGATCACGGAAGATCTGGCGAACCTCAATGGTCCATGCGACGGTCTGCCCACGCTGATCCCGTAATCGGAATCATTGATAAGCGGCCGGGCGGGAGAATGGACGGGAATCTTCCCCTGTGTGCATTTATCTTTATGATATGGGCCGGAGGATTTTGCGATGCTGGAGAGGGTGGCGTTCATCTCCATATTTAAACAAGGTTACGGCGGCGGCGAAGGACGGGCCGCGCATGAACTCGCGCGCCGGTTCGCTGACGACTACGATACCGCCTTGATCGTTCCGGGCGATACGGCAGGATTGGTATTCGACGGCACCCGGTTGAAGGTGCTGCAGTTGCGGAAGGTCGGGAAAGGCAATGCCTGTGTCCCCCAGCTTTCGCAGGAGAATATCCGACTCCTCTTCGGTTTTCTTGACGAATACGCGCCCGACATCATCCATGCCCACGACCCGGCCCTGACCGGGCTCCTGGCGCAAATCTGGGCCAAGATGCGCGCCAAACCCTTCGTCCACACATCGCACATCCTTCCCGGAAAGATGATGGATTTCGGCGCGAGCGAAGTGGCGAATATTCCGGACAGTTTTCTGACCAACGCCATCACCCGCGATTACATGGATTCCTTTTACCGGAACTGCGATGCGATCATCGCCCTCAACCAGACGATGGTCGACCGCTTCCGCCAGTTTGGGTATGACGGAAGAATGTTTGTCATCCCCAATGGGCGGAACCTCGAGCATTACAGCGGGTGCCGCAACGCCGATCTGGGAACGAAAGAGATTCTCCTGACCTACATCGGTTTCATCAGCCGTCGCAAGAACCAGGCCTTCCTGATTGAATCGCTTCGCCATCTTCCGCCCCGTTTCCGATTGCAGATCCTCGGCGTTCCGCTTAATCCGGCGTATCTGGAAGAGCTGAAGCAGGTCGTGCGCCGGGCCGGACTAAACGATCGGGTCGATTTTACGGGAGAGATCAGCCACCGGGAAATTCCCGGCTTCCTCGAAAGGACCCACGTGCTGGTTTCGGCGTCGAAGATGGAAGTGCAAAGTCTGGTGTTGATCGAGGCGCTGGCATCGGGCACACCGGTGGTGGGCCTTGCCAACGAGACGGTGGACGAACTCGTGGATGATTCCGTCGGTTGCCGGTTGTCCAAGGAAGCCACGCCCGAGGATTTCGCCCGTTGCGTGGAGCGGATCTGCGCGCTGCCGCAGCCGGAGTACGACCGGTTGTGCGAAGCCGCGCGCACTCGGGTGCAGAAACTGGATTGGAGTTCGGTGGTCACCCAGACTTCCGACGCCTATGGCAAGATCCTGAAGGAGATGGCGCCGATCGAGCCCGACCAAACCCGGCTTTCCAAGATTATCGACCTGGTACCGTCGCAACCGGTAAGAAATTATCTTTATCGGAGGGCAGCTTCTCCGGCGCTTGTGGTAAAAGGCATGCGCGATGTGCCCATCAGCACCTGGGTCTTTACCAGCCTGTCCGTGGCCGTATCGATGGCGGTGCAGCTAGACCGCCGACGGCGGGCGTTGCTGTTGCGGCGCAAGCATAAGGGGTCGACGGGAAAACTCACCATGCCGGACGGTGGTTTAAAAGGGGAGAGGTAGAAATACGCATCAGGATTTTGTACGCGGATTGCGCGGATTAGCAGGATTTCGTAGAAATTAGAATTTAGAGAACAAAAGGTATTTGGTTCTTCCGTGTAATCCGGTTTTATCGGTGAAATCCGTGTACGAGATCTCCAGGCGATATTAATTCCTCTACCGTCGCCGATCTCCACCCGGCCTTCGGGGCGCAGGTTTTCTTCCCCAGCTGGAATGCGCCGGTTTTCCTGCCCCCGATTTGGGCTTCCTTGCGGAAGCAGCGTTATGCGGCTTCCGGAAAGGAGTCGCCGGTTTGGGCGGCGGCGCTGCCCTATAGTCAAAATCATCCATCGTGCGCCGCGGAAGCGGCTTCCCCATGATTTTCTCAAGAGTCCGGACGAGTTCGCCGTCCTCGGTTGTGACCAGCGTGAATGCATCGCCGGTCCGTTCCATCCGGCCGGTCCGGCCGATGCGGTGGATGTACGCGTCCGCGGTGTCGGGCATGTCGAAGTTGATCACGTGCGAGATATTCTCCACGTCCAGCCCGCGGGCGGCGATATCCGTGGCGACCATGATCTGGTACCGGCCGTCTTTGAACCCGTTGAGCGCGGTCTGGCGCTGCCCTTGCGTGCGGTTGCTGTGCAGGCTCGTCGCGCGGAAGCCCCCCAGGCTGATCTGCCGCGCCAGCTTCTCCGCGCGGTGCTTGGTGCGCGTGAAAATCAGAACCGATTCCGTGTCGGTGCGCCGCAGCAGGGTAAGCAGCAGTGCGGTTTTCAAATGCTGCGGGACCGGAAACAAGGCGTGGGAGACCGTCTGAACCGGAGCGTGAAGACCGATCGCGATCCGCTGAGGATGGGTTAGTGTTTTGGCCGCCAACTGTTCGATCTCGGGCGGGAAGGTCGCCGAAAACAACATCGTCTGCCGCCGGGCAGGGAGATGCGAAAGAATTCGTTTTACGTCGAGCAGGAAACCCATATCGAGCATCCGGTCAGCTTCGTCCAGGACCAGCACTTCCACCTTGTCGAGGCGGGCGTGGCGTTGTTGGACCAGATCCAGCAGGCGACCGGGGCAGGCGACGAGGATTTCCACCCCGTCGTGGAGTGCCTGGATTTGCGGCGCCGGGCCGACGCCGCCGTAGACCGTGGCGCTGCGCAATCCCGTTTCCGCCCCCAGGGCGCGGATGACCTCGTGGATCTGCTCGGCCAACTCCCGCGTGGGGGTGACGATCAAAGCCCGTGTGCATTTGCGCGGGCCGGGCAGCAATCGCTGCAGGATGGGCAGGACGAACGCGGCCGTTTTGCCGGTTCCGGTCTGCGCCGTTCCGATCAGATCGTGTCCTGCGATGGCCGGCGGGATGGCGCTGTTTTGAATGGCGGTCGGCTCGTGATAGCCGGCGCGATGGATCCTCGTCATTAGGCGCGGATCGAGATTGAATTGCTGAAAACTCACTGTTGATCCTTTTCTTCAGAAGTCAAGCGGATGTCAGGGGTTCGAGCGGGGCTCAAGCAAATGACAGAAGCAGCGACTGCTGAAATAGTTGGTTGATAATGGAGATATCTTATCGGGCGGGCGGGCAAATGTCAATCACTGGAGATAATCAGCCTGGAACGACCGTCCAAGGAACGCGGTTCGGGTTTGTGGCCGGTCCGGGTGTGCTATGGATTTTCGTTCCGTGGAGTCCCGCGCATCTGCCGCGCCAGGAATTCCGCCGCCTGGTTGAGATCCGGCAGGATCCGCCAGGCCGCGGCAGCCGCTTCCGCGGACGGAGGCTTTTGATCCGGGATGACCACCACGCGCATGCCTGCGGCGCGCGCGGCCAGCACGCCCGGATCGGAATCCTCGAAGACCAGGCACTCCTCCGGCGGCACACCCAGACGTTGGGCGGCGAGCAGGAAGATGTCCGGGGCGGGCTTGCCGTGCGCAACATCGTCGCCGCCCGCGAAGGTTTCAAACCTGGCCTTAACGCCGGCGACGTTCAGTTTGTAAATCGCCCGCTCGCGGTCGGTCGATGTGGCTACCGCCTTGCGCAGGCCGAGCGAGTCCACGGCGGCGAGGAACAGGCGCAGGCCCGGTTTTTGGGGGATACCTTCTGTGGCGATGATCTCATCCACCAGCGCGAGTTTACGAATGTAAATCGAATCATATGGAATGTCGGCTCCATACCAGGACCGCATTTTCACGCCGACGTCGGATAATGTTAGTCCGATGAGCTCAAGATATTTTTCATCCGAGAGGGTCAAACCCCACCCGGCCAGCGACCGTTGCCAGGCGGTGCGCGACATCCCCTCGGTGTCGAGCATCAACCCGTCCATATCCAGGATCACGGCGCGGATCGGCGGCTCGGTCGTCATACTTCCCCGCCGATGGAAAATCCCTTCCGGCCATTCGCGCCGGGGTCCATCGAAGCCATGCATTCGAGGGTGTCGGCCGCGATAACCAGTAGGCCATACAGGAAGGCGATGTGGAATAACCGGCGAGTCTCGGAGTTGTTCGCGGTATGCATTCCGGATATTTTACTATTCGCCGACCTTCGGAAAGGATCGGATTGCCTGTGATAAAATTATCCTCAATCGGCGGGCTCCGGCCCGCCGGCTCATCCAGAGAGGCGGAGGGACCGGCCCGATGAAGCCTCGGCAACCGCCCCGTGTAAGCGGGAAAGGTGCCAACTCCGGCAGAAACCCGGCATAGCCGCCGGGCATTCTGGAAGATGAGGAGCGAAGGTAGTATTAACCTCTCTTCCAGAGAGGTTTTTTTATTGGGCGATTTGACCTCTCCTCCTTACCCCTGCACCCCTTTCCCCCTCCCCATTATGGGGAGGGGGAAAGGGGCCGGGGAAATAGGGGAGAGGTCGGTAGGAGCGTACCATGATCTTCGAACGCAGATATCTCGACACCCTAGCCCAACGCGTGCTGGTGCACGGCGGCGTAATGGGCTCCAATATTCAGAAGCTCAACCTGACGGCCGAGGATTACGGCGGGCGGATCACGGAGGGTTTGAGCGACTACCTCACGCTGGTCAATCCCTCGGTGATTACGGGCGTGCACCGATCCTTTCTCGAGGTCGGCGTGGACGTGATCATCACCTGCTCCTTCCGAGCCAACCGGATCACGTTGAAGGAATATGGCCTGGAGGATAAAGTCCATGAGATCACCCGCGCGGCCGCGACGCTGGCCCGCCGGGCGGCGGACGAATTTTCCACCCCCGCCAAACCGCGCTTCGTGGTCGGCACGATCGGCCCGACGGGCAAGCTGCCCTCCGCGGAGGATCCGGAGCTGTCGAACGTCTCCTTCGACGAATTGATCGACATCGTCCGCGAGCAGGCTGTGGGGCTGATCGAAGGCGGGTCGGACGCGATCGTGCTCGAGACGTCGCAGGACCTGCTCGAACTGAAGGCCTCGATCTTCGGTGTGCACAAGGCGTTCGCCGAAACCGGGAAGCGCGTGCCGATCCAAGCCCAGGTGACGCTGGATACCACCGGCCGCATGCTGCTGGGCACCGACATCACCGCCGTGGCCGCGGTTCTCGAACATCTGCCGGTCGAGGTGATCGGCTTGAACTGCTCCACCGGCCCGGAGCACATGCGCGAGCCGGTGCGTTACCTGTGCGAACATTCGGCCAAATTCATTTCGGCCATCCCCAACGCCGGCATGCCGCTGAACATCGACGGCCGGGCGGTGTATACGCTCGAGCCGGAACCGTTTGCGCGCGCGCTGGCCGAGTTTGCGGAAAAATTTGGAGCGAACGTAGTCGGTGGCTGCTGCGGCACAACCCCCGAGCACCTCAAGCGGCTGGTGGAACTCGCCGGTGGACGTCCGCGGCTCCAGCGCGCGGTAACGGCGGCGCCCGAACTTTCCTCGGCAATGCGGGCGGTGGCGATGCGGCAATCCCCGCCGCCGTTGCTGATCGGCGAGCGGCTCAATACGCAGGGCAGCCGCAGGGTGAAAGAGCTGCTGCTGGCGGAGAATTTCGAGGATCTCGCGCAAATCGGACGGGAGCAGACGGAGGACGGGGCGCACGCGCTGGACGTATGCACCGCGCTCACCGAGCGCGCCGACGAGGCGGATTTGATGGGGCGGCTGGTGCACAAACTGGCGCTGAGCGTTGACGCCCCGTTGGTCGTTGACTCGACCGAGGCGGTTGTGATCGAGGCCGCGCTGAAGGCGGCGCCCGGACGCTGCATCGTCAACTCGATCAACTTGGAGGGCGGCCGCGGGCGGATCGATTCGTACGTCCCGCTGGCCAAAGCGCACGGCGCGGCATTGATTGCGCTGACCATCGACGAGCAGGGAATGGCCAAGACCGCCCAGCGCAAGCTCGAGGCGGCCCATCGCATATTCGAAATCGTCACCGGCGAGTTCGGTCTGGCGCAGGAGGATCTGATCTTCGATCTACTCACCTTCACCTTGGCTACCGGCGAGGAGGAATTCGCGCGTTCGGCGATCGAGACCCTGGAAGGTGTCCGGCATCTGAAGCAGGAACTGCCCGGCGTGTTCACCTCGCTGGGCGTGAGCAACGTATCCTTCGGGCTGGCTCCCGCCGCGCGCGCCGTGCTCAACTCGGTTTTTCTCTATCACTGCGTGAAGGCGGGGCTGGATATGGCGATCGTCAACCCCCGGCAGATCACACCCTACGCGGATATCCCCGCGCCCCAGCGCGAGCTGGCCGAGGATCTGATTTTCAACCGTCGGAACGACGCGCTGGCACGATTGATCAACGCATTCGAGGGCGTGGCGGCCAAAGGCGAGGCGCCGGAGGAGGCTGCGGGGCTGCCGCTGGCGGAACGAATCCCATGGCGGATCGTTCATCGCAAGCGGGAGCATATAGAAGAAGAGATCGACGCGCTCATGGCGCAGCGGTTGCGGGCGGCCGGGAAGAATGCGGACGGGCCGATCCCCAATCCGGAATCCAACCGCGTAGCCGTGGATATCCTCAACATGCTTTTACTTCCGGCGATGAAAGAAGTGGGCGATCTGTTCGGGAAAGGCGAACTCATCCTGCCCTTTGTATTGCAATCGGCGGAGGTGATGAAACGCGCCGTGACCCATTTGGAGCGTTTTCTCGAGCGCGCCGAGGGCGTGACCAAAGGCAAGATGGTGCTGGCGACGGTCTATGGCGACGTGCACGACATCGGCAAGAACCTGGTCAAGACGATCCTGGTCAACAACGGCTTCACGGTGATCGATCTGGGGAAACAGGTGCCGGTGGAGACGATTGTGGCGCGGGCGGAGGAGGAGAAAGCGGATGCCATCGGGCTTTCGGCGCTGCTGGTTTCCACCAGCCGCCAGATGCCGCTGGTGGTGCAGGAACTGGACCGCCGCGGGGCGCGCACGCCGGTGCTCATCGGCGGGGCCGCGATCAACCGCACGTTCGGCCGCAGAATTCTCTTCGCGCGGGAACATCAGCCGTATCCAGGCGGGGTGTTCTACTGCAAGGACGCCTTTGAGGGGCTTGCGACGATGGAAAGACTGCGTGACCCGGCCGCCCGCAAGGAAGCGATCCGCGCCAATCGCGCCGAGGCGGAGGAGGAGAAGATTTCTCCGCCGGCTGCACTCGCGCCGGGCGCGCCGCTCCGTTCGGAGGCGGCCACCCACCGCGTTCCGATCCCTGTTCCGCCATCCTACGGCGCGCGCGTCGTGCGCGATATGAAGCTTTCCGAAGTGTTCGATTGCCTCGACCGCGACGAGCTCTACCGCCTCTCGTGGGGGGCCAAGAATACGCACGGTGCGGGTTGGGATCGGTTGCGCAAGGAATTCGACGCTCGGCTCGAGCAAATGATGCGTGAGGCCTTGCGCGCGCCGTGGCTGCACCCGCAGGGAGTGTACGGATACTTCCCCGCCCAATCCGCGGGCGACGCGTTGATCGTCTACGATCCGGCGTCGGTGCCCACCGGCGCACGGCGCGAGCTGGCGCGCTTTACCTTCCCGCGCCAGCCGGAGCAGGAAAGGTTATGCCTGACCGATTATTTTGCTCCGGTGGATTCCGGCCTAATGGATCTGGCGATCTTCCAGGTGGTGACGGTCGGCCGCGAGGCGACCGCCCGTTTCGAGAAACTGCAATCGGCCGACGAATATTCGGAAGGATACTTCCTGCATGGGTTGGCAGTGCAGACCGCGGAAGCGGCGGCCGAGTATCTGCACCGCAGGATCCGGAGCGAACTCGCGCTGCCCGCGGGCCGCGGGAAGCGGTATTCGTGGGGTTACCCCGCTATCCCGTCGCTTGAGGATCATCGCAAAGTATTCGACCTGCTTCCCGCAGAGAAGGAACTCGGCATGGCGCTCACGCCCGCGTTCCAACTTGTGCCGGAACAATCCACCGCCGCGATCGTGGTGCACCACCCGGAGGCGAAATATTTCACGGTACCGCAGGCAAGGCGGGGATAAGATTGATTTTTGGAAAGAGTCACCGATCCCTTCCTTCGCTGCGCTTAGGACAGGCGCCAAAAAAACGGGCTCGGGATGATATCCCATGGGATCGTAGCGCACACTCAGTATGTCATTCCGAGGAACCGCCGAAGGCGGTGACGAGGAATCGGTAACGCATGGTTGGAGTGAAGCAGGTTTTGTGGAAAAGTCAGCGGTCCCTCGCCCTAAAAAAGCAGGGCTCGGGATGACATCATTTACGAATGACCTTGCATAATTGACATGATCGCTTACATCCTTCAAGGCGTCGTCTTCGGTTTCGCAGCCGCGGTACAGCCCGGCCCGCTGCAAGCGTACATCATTCTGCAGACCCTGAAGCACGGCTGGCGTCGTACGATCGTGCTCGCGATCGTCCCGCTGCTGAGCGATCTGCCAATCATCGCGTTGGTAGTGTTCATATTAGCGGCCATCCCCAATCTGTGGGTGATCGCGCTGCGAGTTATCGGCGGCGGCTTCCTGCTCTACCTCGCGGTGAGTGCGATTCGAACGGTTTGGAACGCGCCGGAAGAGACGGATGCGACGGAAGGAGCCCAACCCAGGGGATTGCTGCAGGCTGTACTGATCAATTTGCTTAATCCCAATCCGTACCTTTTCTGGGGTTTGGTCACCGGCCCGATATTAATCGTCGGATGGAAACAAAATCCCGCCTTCGGAATCGGATTGATCGCGGCGTTTTATCTTGTGATGATATTTTTCAATGCGGTGATCATCCTGGTGGTTTCCTCCGCGCGGCGGTTGAACCTTCGCTTGCGCCGGCTCCTCGTGATCCTCTCGGCGGCCGGACTCGCGGTTTTCGGTGTGTATCAATTGTGGATGGGGATCACGGGCCTGTTCCACGGCTGACGGAGGATTGATCGAACAGCGCGGCAATTGGGGAAAATTAATTTTCCTGGAGGAAAACAATGACCTCGGACAGCCTGGAGAATTGGAGCCGGCCGGAGTACGCGCAGGAATACCGCGATCATTCGAATTTTTATATTCCGGAACGGGAAACCCTCGCGCGGGTGCTCGGTTCCTATGCCCGCGCGTTCCTAGGATCCATCCCGCGCCCGCGGGTCCTAGACCTGGGTTGTGGAGACGGCGCGATTTCCGAAACGCTTCATCGCGCGCTGCCGGCGGCGGAGATCGTGGCCGCCGACGGCTCGGCCGATATGATTGCCGCCGCACGCGCGCGGCTCTCGGGCCTACCAGTCGAGTTCCGCGTGATATCGTTCGAGGAGATGATCGACGGCGGATTGTCCGGCCCGCGCTTCGACGGCATCTTCTCCGCATTGGCCATCCATCACCTACCGCTCACGGGAAAGGCCGCGCTCTTGCGCGCGCTCCGGTTGCTACTCAGGCCCGGCGGGCATTTCCTCAATATCGACGTTGTCACTTCGGAGACGCAGGACTATACCGATAGGCATTTCGCCCTGTGGCGGGAATGGATCGTGGAGAATCAACGGAGGCTGCATCTGGAACAATCCTACGAGGGCGTACCGGAGGGAGCGCGCGCCAAAGAGGAAAATCATTTCGACCCGCTCCCGGCGCAGCTCGCGGCGCTCTGGGAAGCGGGTTTTTCCGACGTGGAATGCCATTACCGGTACGGGCTGTTCGCCATTTACGGGGGAAGGGTGAAGAACGGTTTGTAAATCATATGGGACATGTCATTCCGCCCCCGACATCGAGCGGGGCGAGATGGAGAGGGTGGAATCGGTAGCGCATGGATGATGTGAAACGTGTTTTGGGGAAAGAGTCACCGATCCTTCGCCCTTTCAAGCAGGGCTCGGGATGACATCGTTTAGGGATAATATTTTCTAGGAGAGTATGACCAACCAATTTCTGCAACGGCTCACTTTGAACGGCGGCAAACCGCTCCTGGCCGACGGCGCAATGGGAACGCTCCTGGTTGCCCACGGCATCGGGCCGGACGAAATACTGGACGCGCTCAATCTCAAGCGCCCCGACCTCGTCGCACAGGCGCACCGGGATTACCTGGTCTCCGGCGCGCAGATCATCGAGACCAATACGTACGGCGCCAACCGCTACAAGCTCGCGGCGGCCGGTTTGGAAAACGAACTCGCGGACATCATCCGCGCTGGCGTAAAAATCGCCCGGCGCGAGGCGGAGCTTGGTGCGGGCGGGGCGCTCGTGGCGGGCAGCATGGGGCCGCTCGGCGTGCGCCTCTCCCCCTACGGGCGCGTGAAACCGGAGGCAGCGGAGGCCGCCTTCCACGAACAGGCGTCGCTTTTATTAAAAGAAGGCGTGGATCTGATCCTGATCGAAACGATCAGTGACGTCCAGGAAGCGCTCGCGGCATTGCGCGCAGCCCGGGCTGCGGGAGCGCGGTTCATCGGGGTGAGTTTGACCTTCACCCGCGACGGATTGACGCTCCTCGGCAATTCTCCGGACGAGGCGGCGCGCATCCTGGCCGAGGCGGGCGCGGATCTGATCGGCGTCAACTGTTCGAGCGGCCCGGCGCAGGCAATCCGCATCCTGCGGCAGATGCGCTCGGCGGCACCGCAAGCGCGCTTCTCCGCGATGCCGAACGCCGGCTGGCCTGAGACGATCGGCGGACGGATCCTCTACCCGGCCGGGCCGGAATACTTCGGCCGGTACGCGCTTGCGTTTGCCGAAGCGGGTGCGAGCGTGATCGGGGGTTGCTGCGGCACCGCCCCGGAGCACATCGCGGCGATGGGCCGCGCGCTGGAATCCTTCAGGTCCGTGAAGACCGGCGCGACGATCGCGGTGGAAGCGCCGGGCGAGGAACGTGCCGCCGAGCCGCCGGAGCCGACCCAATTTGCCGCCAAGCTTGCGTCCGGAAAATTCGCCATCGGAGTCGAGGTCGATCCGCCCAAAGGTTTTTCCACCCACAAGCTGATGGCCGGGGCGAGCATGCTTGCCGAGGCGGGCGCGGACGTGATCAACGTGGCCGACAGCCCGCTGGCGCGCATGCGCATGAGCCCCTGGGCCGTGTGCCGCCTGATCCAGGAGCGCTTCGGGATCGAAACGGTATTGCACTTCCCGACCCGCGGGCGCAACCTGCTGCGGGTGCAGGGCGACCTGCTGGCGGCGCACGCGCTCGGCATCCGGAATCTCTTCGTGGTCATGGGCGACCCGACCGCGGTGGGGGATTTCCCGCACTCGGCCGACAATTACGACATCGTCCCCTCCGGGCTGATCCGCATGATCAAGGGATCCTTCAACCTCGGCCGGGATCACGCCGGGCGCGATATCGGCGCGCCGACCGCATTCTTCGTCGGCTGCGCCCTTAATGTGTGCGCGCCCGATCCCATTAAGGAGATAAAAACGCTGCGCAAGAAGCTCGACGCCGGTGCGGATTTCATCCTCACCCAGCCGGTGTTCGAGCCGGAATTCGCCGCTTCTTTTTTGGATGCATACCGCCGCGAGCACGGCGAACTGAAAGCGCCCGTGCTGGCCGGGATCATGCCGCTCTACGGCGCGAAGCACGCCGCCTTCCTGCACAACGAGGTGCCGGGAATGGCGATCCCGGAGAAAGTCCGCGCGCGAATCGAGCGGGCCGGCGATGACGCGCCGGAGGAGGGCGTGCGCATCGCGATCGAACTCCTGCGCGCGCTGCGCGGCTTGGTGCAGGGCGCCTACATCATGCCGGCCTTCGGGAGGTATGATCTTGCAGCGGAGATCATCGAAGGGATGAAATAGAATCTATTTTAATGGATTATCAGCCGACGACGCGTTGATAAGTACACGGGAGCCCGCCCCGGCCCCGCTTCCTCCGCTTCGCGAAGTCGAGCACGAGGACGGACTGCCACCGCGCGGCCGGGGAAGCGGAATGAAAAACCACCAATAGTTTTTTAAAATAGATTTTCAGCGAAATATGTAAAATCCCGGGAATCCGCGTACCGGTTCTTTCACCAAGCCACCATGCAAGACAATATCAAATATATTCTGAATTTGTTCAGATTTCACTACCGTATCTTTCGGCGCGCAACTCTCGTCTATATAGGGGAACGAACATGGATTGCACGGAAAAGAGCCGGAAGGCGCGGTAGAACTTTCCGTTTTAAATTAAAAATAATTGAGCCCGCAGAAGCGGGCTCAATTAATATTATTTAATAGTGCTCTTTCCGTGTAATCTGTTTGCTTTATCGGTGTAATCCGTGGTACCTCATTTCCCGCTCGGGATGACGGCCGTGCAATACGCGAGCGTCACATTGTCGAACACGTCGCTGTGTAAAAGCGGCGTTCCATCCTCGTCGTTGGCGACGAACTGGTATTGCAGCCAGGCTTCCTTGACCGCCAGCGTGGCGTGGCCCGGAAGGTCGTCCAGGACCAGGGTGAAGAAATATTTCCCGCCGCCGAGCGGGCTCATCGCATATCCCTCGCTCCACCCGGATAACTTGCCGTTGCTTTTGTCTTTCAGCTGGAAGAAGATTCCGACGCTGTGAACCAGGTCGGGGAGGGATACGCCGATTTGGAATTGCACCTGGATCGAGCCGCAACTTGTGCCGCGGTAGAAAAAGCGGTCGGTGGAAATCCAGGGATCGATGAACTTGAGACCCGAGACGGCTGGCGTCGGGGTATAGGTTGCCGCCGGCGAAGGTGTCGCCGTTTGAGTCACGCCGGGCGCTTCCAGCCAGCGGAAGGTGGCGGCGATCTGGTCGAAGACCCCGCTCTCGGCAGCCTGATCGAACAGCGGCGGGGGCGTGGAGTAGTTGCCGGGATTACCCGAGTGCAGAACGCCCGTCAGGCTGGCGCATACGTCGCCGCGCTGAGTCGAGTAGCCGGACCACTGATAGATGTTCCCGGCCGCGCCTTCCCCCGCGCTTTGCAGGAAGAAATCCAGCCCGGCGATGGTGCGGTGCGAGGTAGTGATCACCGATGGGTCGTATCCCGCCGCTTGCGGCGATTGGCATAAGGCCGGGCCGCTGCTTCCGTCCACGTCCATCCATTTTTCGAGCAGGTTGGTACCCGCGGCGATGGTGAGGTGGATCCGCACGTGGGCCGGGGTCTCATCGGAGAGGGATGCATCCGATGGATAGCAGACCTCGAATGCATAGGTTGCGTTCGTATAGCACAACCATCCCGCGGGAATGATTGCGGTCGTGGCCGGCGTAGGGGTTGTATCCAGCCAACGGAAGGTGGCGGCGATCTGGTCGAAGACCGCAGTCTCAGCCGCCTTGTTGAACAGCACCGGGGGAGTGGTATATATAGCCGGGTTGGTCGAGTGCAGGACGCCCGTCAGGCTGGCGCATACGTCCGCGCGCTGGGTCGAGAAGCCGATCCATTCGTAAAGGTTGCCGGCCGCGCCCTCATGCGCCTTCTGCACCAGAAAATCCAATCCGGCGATAGTGCGGGGCGCCGATTCGATGGCGGACGGATTGTATCCCGCCGCTTGGGGAGATTGGCATGTAGCCGCTCCGCTGTTGCCGTCCACGTCCATCCACTTTTCGAGCAGGTTGGTCCCCGGGGCGATGGTGAGATGGATCCGCACGTGGGCCGGAGTCTCGCCGGTGAGGGTAGCATCCGATGGATAGCAGACCTCGAACGCATAGGTTGCGTTCGTATAGCATAGCCATCCCGCGGGAACGGTCGCGGTTGCAGCCGGCGCCGGTGTGGGGGTCGTGTCCAACCAGCGGAAGGTGGCGGCGATCTGGTCGAAGGCGGCGCTCTCGGCGGCCGGGTCGACGGTCGGCGGCGGTGTGGGGTAGTTGAGCGCATCGGTCGTGTGCACCACGCCTGAGAGACTTACGCATATGTTGGCCCGCTGGGTCGAATACCCGGTCCAATTGTAGAAGTTGCCGGCCGCGCCCTGGCTCCCGCTCTGCACCAGGAAATCCAACCCGGCGATTGTCCTGTGGGTATCGTTGGTCGTGCCGGGCGCGTATCCCGCCGCCTGGGGGCTCACGCACGTTGCCGGGCCGCTTGCCGCGTCAACGTCCATCCATTTTTCCGCAAGGTTCGTTCCCGGCGCCACCGGGAAGGAAATCCGTGCGTGCTCCGGCGTACTGGAACTGATGGTCGCGTCGGGCGGATAGCAGACCTCGAAGCCGTAAGTGGCGTTTGTATAGCAAACCCAACCGGCCGGAATGGTCGCCGGGGCGGGAGTCGGCGTGGGCGTCGGGAATTGAGACAGGTTGCACGCTATCGAAGCGATGATCGCCGCCGAGATAAAGATTGCCGCGCGCAGGAATGCTCTCCGATGAATGTCGCGAGTGAATGTTTTCATCTCTCCTCCTGTTGCCGAAATTCTGCGTCTTTTTCCCACCCACACCGCCGAAAATTTATACTATCCCCATGCAGTTGATTTTATAGCGTTCCAAGCTTTTCACAAACCGATAAACGTTTATAAAACCTCCAAAAAACCTCCAAAGAGGCAATCATTTGGAAATGAATGAGTAAACGGAATTCACTGAAAAAAGAAGGGATGCCCG
This sequence comes from Anaerolineales bacterium, assembly GCA_050010135.1. Taxonomy (GTDB): domain Bacteria; phylum Chloroflexota; class Anaerolineae; order Anaerolineales; family RBG-16-64-43; genus FEN-1073. The sequence continues at coordinate 22,260 of JBEKLP010000016.1, read as the reverse complement.
GAAAATAACAACGTTTTCAAGGGTTTTTCCCTTATGATTTTTTCGATGCCCGCAGCGGGAGTGTGAATCTGGCCATGGGTATTTCGTGTACTGGTCTATCAATCTCTCCCGGATCTCTTTATTACATTGCTTGCAGCGCGGCGGTCAGGAGAATGATGATCACTCCGCCGGCGGCCGTCAGGCCGTTCATCCGCTGGAATTGGGCAAGGAAGCCCGGCCGGTCGGAAGCGCGGCCTCCCGCAAGCCGGCGGGTGACGCCCAAATCCAGATACACGCCCAGGGCGATCCATCCAAGGACGAGAACGTGCTTGGTATACATCAGAACCGACCAGGTGTTTCCAATTTCCATGAATCCCTGGTAGTGGGAATCGGTTACCAGCATCAAGAAACCGGTGACGATGAATATCGCAATCGAGCTAAGCACCCACGGCCGGCCTCGTGCGACGAGCGCGGGGAGCAATCGGGATTGTTCCTCCTCCGGGACGAGCCGCCGCAGGACGGGGACGACGACCAGCGCGGAGAGGACATAATTCCCCACGAGCAGGACGGTGGAAAGGGTGTGCAGTGCAAGGCAAATTGAAAGGAAGATGGGATTCATGAATAGTCTCCTCGGTAAATTTTCCTAAGTATATACGCAACGGGTAAAACCGGCATCGTAAAGTCAGGAAGGAATTCACCGTTTTCGATTCCAAGCCGATCAGATAAAATAGTCGGTAGAATGATGACGATCTCTTCGCCGGCGTTCCAGTTCGCCTTTTGGGATTTCCAATGCATCCGCTTCTTAAAAAACTTCAGGGAGGCGACCGCCGCTCAATCGGGAAAAGCCGCGATGTCGTGAACGAGATCCTCTCCGATCCGAGTTTGTTCGGGGTTGTCTTCGATGGGATGTCGAACGAGGATCTTTTGGTCCGCATGCGTTGCGCCGATGCCGCAGAGAAAATCACTGCTCTGCGCCCCGACCTCCTGCAACCGTATAAATGCAAACTCCTGCGGGAGGTTGCCCCGATCGACCAGCAGGAGGTCCGCTGGCACGTTGCTCAGATGATTTCCCGGTTGACACTCGGCCGGAGGGAGCGCCGCGAAGCCGCAGGAATCCTTGCGGGGTATCTGGAGGATGACAGCCGGATCGTCAAGACGTTTGCGATGCAGGCGCTGGTCGATCTGGCCCAGCGGGATGCCGAGCTGCGTCCGGGGATCGTCCGAACATTAAATAAGCTAACTCAGACCGGGAGTCCGGCGATACGCAGCCGGGGGCGAAAATTGTTGCTTAAGCTTGCGTCGCGGTAGAGCGTTTATCGTCCGATCGATGTTAAACCGGACCACTTTCCGCCGATGAGTTATTATTTTCGGGCAGAGCGAAAAGTTGAAATTTATTCCATGCGCCGTTAGGAGATCTCATTGCGTATCCAGTTTGGAAGTCCGCCGATACATCCGCCCGCCGCGATTGAAGCGGACGCCGGCTTACCCATTCGCCAGCCCGGCCGATGGAAGAGCGCAATCCTGTCCTCGCTGGCTGGGATGATCCTGCTATCCATTCCGGTAACCGCATCGATCGCATATTCCGTGCTATTCCCGGAGGGCGATGCGGGCGGATCCTTTCGCAAGGAGGCTCTGCCATGGGCGGGAATGCTGATCTCCTTCGCGCTGTCGATCTTTGCCCACGAACTCCTGCATGCGCTGCTTCACCCGGATTTCGGCCGATCGGATTCCACGATGCTGTTTATTGGATGGAAAAAACTTCAGTTCGGGGTTTACTATGAAGGCCGCTTCCCGCGGATGCGCTGGATTTTCATGCGCCTGCTCCCGTTCCTCGCGCTGACCATTCTTCCGCTGGCCGTGTTCTTAATCGTGTACACCCAGATGACCTACGCGTTGGAAACATATCTGATCATCGTGATGCTCACCAACGGACTGGGTTCCGGAGGGGATCTGGTTGCAGCGATCATCGTCCTTTTACAAGTACCGGTTTCGGGCGCGCTGAATTTTTATCAGGGAAGGGCGTATTGGCTGCCGGCAGAGGGAAGGTCCATGTAGCCGCGATCGGCGATCGCGGCTATATTTTTATGGGTTGATCGCGGCGCCAAGATTCCCTGCCGGACAAGACGTGCTCAGCCGGCGCGTCCGCCGATCACAATCAATTCGGGCGAATTTTCCGCAAACGGCGAGCGGTTGTAATCCCCCCACAAATGCAGCAGCCGCAAACCGGCCCGCTCCAGCAGCACCGGAATTTCGTTGGGGAAGAAGTATCGCAGAGTCATCGGAACCGTCGTACGGGTCACCTTCCCCGCGGGATCGACCTCGTCATAAATCCAGGTAATGTGTCCGAGTTGCGCAACGCGGTCAAGTCGTAGGCTGGAGAATTGTTGGATGGTTACATCCCGTTCGCCGTCGCGAAAGGTGCGTTCCAAGACCAGCCCTTCCGGCATGGCGGAGTAGATCGGGATGGGGTTAGGCAGGGCGAGCGCGAAAACACCGGCGGGCGCGAGGTGCGCGGCGATCGACTTGAGGGCCGCGTCCGTTTCCACCGTTTCGGTCAGATGCGAGAAAGTGTTGAAGGGAAGAATAACCAGCGGGAAGGTCTGCTTGAGTTCCAGACACCGGAAATCCTCTTCCACCAGCCGGATCCGGTCCGCGATTGCCTTCTGCCTGGCCAGCCTGCTCCGGGCGAGTGCGATCATCTCGGGGGAAGAATCCACCCCCGTCGCTTCGAATCCCTCCCGCGCCAGCTGCAGGAGAACCCGGCCGCTACCGCATCCCAACTCGAGCGCCGGCGTACCGTATTCGCGCGCCAGATCGCACCAAAAAGGAAGATCCTCGGTGAATTCCGCGTTCTCCCAGTCGTAAAACCGTGCGATTTGTGCGTAAGGGTTCATGATTTGCTTGACGGTGTGGAGTGCGGGCATTATACTCCGCGGACCGGGGTGTAGCGCAGTTGGTAGCGCACTGCGTTTGGGACGCAGGGGTCGGCGGTTCAAGTCCGCCCACCCCGACTGGAATGCGGATGTTTTTTTTTCGTCGGCGCCTTTTTCCACCAGAGCTGGGAAGTTCTTCGAAGTGATTAGGGATTACGCAGCCCGAAAAGGAAACCACCGATGGCGGATTACTCCGTAGAGGCAAATCGCACCTTCCAATATCAGCGTATCATCTTCTCCTTGCAGATCGGCATGATCGTGGTGATGTCTCTCTTCTTCCTGAGCAAGGGGCTACTGCCGGGAATCGATCTGCTCGGGCTGACATTGCTTACGGTGTTCCTCTGGTGGGCGCGCGATCGGACCTCCCTCTTAAACTTCGCCCCCTTCCTGCTGCTGATACTCACTTATGAATCCATTCGCATCTTGGCGCTGGTGCCGGGAATGGGCGTCCTTCACGTCACGGATCTCATCGGTTGGGAGGAAACCCTTTCCGGCGGAATCATCCCATCCCACATTTTGCAGCATGCATTGAGCGCGCAACCCTACACCTGGATCGTGGATCTCGTGGCCAACGGTTTTTACATGACCCACTTCGTCTCGGCCATCGCGCTCGGCCTCCTATTGTGGGTTAAACGGCGGGACCAATATTGGCCGTTCCTGCTCGGTTTGACGGTCCTCTCCTATGCGGCTTTTTTGACATACGTGATTTTTCCCGCGGCTCCGCCCTGGTGGGCGTCGATGTACGGTTATCTCAAGGGCCAGGCGGTCGACCTTTCCCACAGCCTGCTCTCGCCGGGATACATTATCGCCACCGGAAATCCGGTGGCCTCCATGCCCTCTCTGCATACGGCCTATCCTTTCTATATTTTCTTCTACTGTTTTTACCTTTGGGGAAAGAAATCCATTCCGGTATTGATCCTGCCCGTGGGGGTTGCGATTTCCTCCGTCTATCTGGGGCATCACTACGTCATCGATATTCTCGCCGGTTTATGCTATGCAATCGTGGCATTCCTCTGCACGATATGGTGGATCCGGCATAGGCTTAAACTCAGTCCTCAGGAACAGACCGAAGCACTGGCGACGGCATAACTTGGCGCCCGGCGCTGGACCGTTTCACGACACGAAGAAAGACGAATATACGGAATATGGTGGTTGAGTAGGGCTGAGCGGAGCGAAGCGAAGCCCGTATCGAGACCGATTCATGCGTCGCGAGATGACGGTCTCGATACGCAAAAAATCGTTACCCCGGCCCGCGCGGCGAAGCCGGGGCGGGCTCGACCGACTTTGCACATTCAAGAGAGAAGGAATATGACCGGAATCATTTTAGACGGTAAAACCCTGGCCAAGCAAATCGAAAGCGAACTGGCCGCGCGCGTGGAAAAGCTCATCGCCCGCTCCGGCGGCAAAGTTCCGGTACTTGCTGCCATCCTGGTCGGGGAAGATCCGGCATCGGTGACCTATGTGCGCATGAAGGGCAATGCCTGCAAACGGGTGGGGATGGAATCGATCCGGGCGCTGCTCCCCGAGGGCAGCACGACCGAACAGGTCCTTGCGGAAATCGATAAGCTCAACGCCGATCCCGGCGTGCACGGGATTCTTATTCAGCATCCAGTTCCCAAACCGGTCGAAGAGCGGCTTTGCTTCGACCGGGTCGACCCGGCTAAAGACGTCGACGGAGTAACTTGTATGGGATTCGGCCGGATGGCCATGGGAGAAAAAGCCTACGGATCCGCCACCCCGGCCGGGATCATGCGGCTGCTGTCTCATTACAAAATCCCGCTGGAAGGGATACATGCCGTGGTAGTTGGGCGCAGCCCGATCTTGGGCAAGCCGATGGCGCTGATGCTGCTTAACGCCAACGCAACGGTGACGATATGCCACTCGAAAACACGTAATCTCCCGGAGGTCGTCCGCACCGGGGATCTCGTGGTGGGCGCGGTCGGGAAGCCGGAGTTCATCCGCGGGGATTGGATTAAGCCGGGCGCGGTTGTGGTCGACGCCGGTTACAACGAGGGAAACGTCGGGGATATCGAGCTTTCCGCGGTTGTGGAAAAGTGCAGCGCCTACACGCCGGTTCCGGGCGGCGTGGGTCCGATGACGATAGCCATGCTGATTGCGCAAACGGTGGATGCGGCTGAGAAGGCGATGAGGTGATTTGTATCGTCGATCGATGGCGCCGGAATCCTTTTTATGTAGCCGGGATCGCCGATCCCGGCTACATGCCTAGCTCGTCATTCCCGCGTGTTCTTGGCGGGAATCCAATACACGCTGTTCAAGAAGAGTACTTCGAAATCGTGGATGCCCGCTGAGATCGCGCGGGCATGACAACAGTCCTCCCGTTTGTCACCTTCCACGCGGGAATGACGGCCCCGGTGGATGCTTTTTGCTTGACGGTCCGGGGGCGCGGAGGGTATACTCCCGCTCGCCGTTCGATCGAATTTTTTAAGCGGGCGTCGCCAAGTGGCAAGGCATCAGCCTTCCAAGCTGACATCGCGGGTCCGAATCCCGTCGCCCGCTCCTTGGGCCCGTAGCTCAATGGCAGAGCAGCTCCCTCATAAGGAGTTGGTTGATGGTTCGAGCCCATCCGGGCCCACTCAGCATTTGCCCCACTTTCGCCGTTGGATTTCGACGGCAATCACAATAGAAAAATATCCGTTTGATAGCGATAAGATTCCGATCGACCGAAGCGGTATGAACCTTCAACGGATGACCGATGTTCTCTATTAAATTGCGAAAGCCGGGTCAGCCCCCGAATAATCGCAGCCATTCCTCGATATCCGCAGGCTTCTCCGAAGGTTTTTCTTTTTCCCCCTTTCGAACGAGAGCGCGCACACGCCGCGCGAACTCTTCCGACGCAACCACCTTCGCCCCGGCCCGACGCGCACGGGCGCACACTTCGGAGTCCGAACTGACCACGGTATAGCCTCGCGCGTCCTTGTGTCCGCGTAGAAAATCGAAAATCGCATCGTCGGCTTTGCGCGGCGGAGGAACGAAATGCGCCGTGAGCATCCGCCCGGCCTGGAATTGCGGACCGGCGCCGGGCATTCCGCGGTCAAAAAAAACCACCACCTTGTGCCGCGAAAACCGCGCGAAAATTTCCAGCACCTCCAGCAGCTTACGTTCGTCCTCCGGATCTTCCAGCGAGATTCCCGGAAAGCGTCCGATCAAATTGTGGCCGTCGATCAGATAGGGCATGCGTCGCGCTCCGCTGCGGCCTTCTTGTTGATCCTTCCCGCGGGAGGTGCTACACTGAAAGCATCCCGCCCTCGGAGGTGCTCATGGCCCGGCGTTGGTTATTCTACCTCGCGCTCAACGTTCTGGTGTCGGCCGCGACGATGCTTGGCGTGTTGTACTGGTGGGACCGCTCGCATCAAAGCACTGCAATCGCAGTGCCCTCTCCCACGCCGCTTCCCGCCGGTTATACCACCCCGCTGCCCACGGCGCTGCCTTCCCGCACGCCGAGAGTCTACGTCGTTCAATCGGGCGATACGCTCGGAAAAATCGCCGAGAAATTCGGCGTGGACGTCGATGAACTGGCTGCTATCAACAACATTCAGGATCCGAACGTACTTACGCCGGGGATGCAATTGGTCATCCCGACCAGTGCCCAGACCGAGCAGCCCGTTTCCAGCAATCCCACCGTCACCCCGCAGGACGGAGAAGCCTTTCCCTGGCCGGTGATCGATTCGGTCCTCTCGGCCGGCGTGCTGGGCAACGAAGCGGTGAAGATCGTCAACCCCGGCCCGAACGCAACCCTCACCGGATGGCGGCTCCGCGCGCCAGGCGGAGCGGAATATGCGTTCAAGGAATTCTCGCTGGTGGCACAAGGTGCGGTTCTCATCCACACCGCGGAGGGAATCGACACCTCGATCGACCTGTACTGGGATTTAAAAGAGCCGGTGTGGCATTCCGGCGACGAAGTGCAGCTCCTGGACGCGCTGGGCAACGTGCGTTCGGTGTTCTTTATTCCTTAACTCGCGGCCCTGCGCACCCAATCGAAGCGACCGCCCGCGGGGAGGGAGGAACGGGGTCTGGTCAGAACCGCACCCCTCTGCTAAACTACCGGCCCCGGAGAAAATCATGAACCAAGTCCTGTACCGAAAATGGCGTCCGCAAACGTGGGACGACGTCGTCGGACAGCAGCACATCATTCAAACCCTGCGGCAAGCAGTCGTCTCGGGCCGCGTCGCGCACGCCTATCTCTTTTCCGGCCCGCGTGGAACCGGCAAGACCAGCACGGCGCGAATCCTGGCCAAGGCCGTCAATTGCCTGGAGGAGGATCCCGCCGCCCGGCCCTGCAATCACTGCCACCGCTGCACGGCCGTGAATGAAGGCGCTTATCTCGATCTGATCGAGATCGACGCCGCCTCCAACACCAGCGTCGAGGACGTACGCGATCTGCGCGAACGGGTTCCATTCGCCCCGAGCGACGGCCGGTACAAGATTTACATCATCGACGAAGTGCACATGCTTTCCGCGGCCGCCTTCAATGCGCTTCTCAAAACGCTCGAGGAGCCGCCCGCCCACGCGATTTTCATCCTGGCTACAACCGAAGCGCACAAAATCCCCGCCACCGTCGTCTCGCGCTGCCAGCGGCATGAATTCCGGCGGCTGAGCGTGGAGGAAATGGTGGCGCAACTTTCAACGATGGCCGCGGCCGAAGGATTACAGGCGGACCGCGAGTCGCTGGAAGCGGTTGCCCGCCAGGCGACGGGCAGCATGCGCGACGCGATCAGCCTGCTGGATCAGCTCGGGTCGCTGGGCGAGGCGATCACGCTCGCCCGCACGCTGGAGATTCTCGGTTCGGCCGGAAGCGAAGCCGTGCAGCAATTGGCGGCTTGCATCGCCACAGGTGATACCGCCAAAGGCTTGCTCCTCATCCACCGCGCGACGGATTCGGGCGCCGACGCGCGGCAGTTCGCCCGCCAGACGGTGGACTTTCTGCGCGGCGTAATGATGGCCTCCACGGGAAACGCCGACCTGGTGGAAGCCGCGCCGGATACGCGGGCGCGGATGAAGGAACTTGCCGCGGGGTTTTCCCCGGCCGCGCTGCTTCGCGCGATCCGAGCGTTCTCGTACGCCGCCGGCGATCTCCGATCCGGGTGGCGCCCGCAATTGCCGTTGGAGCTGGCACTCATCGATTCGATTCTCGAACCGTCGGTTGCGGCACCCGAAGCGGCCGGGAGACTTTCGACCCCGGGAACCGCCGGCCCCGGAAGCCTCTCCAAACCGGTCGCCACAAGACCGGGGCCGCCTGCGCCACCCGCGCCGCCGGCAAAAACTTCGGCTTCCGCTCCGGAGCAACAGCCCTCATCACCCCCGGCATCGCCGTCCGTCCACGGATTGACCCTGACGCGCATCCGGGAATCCTGGGAGCGTGTGCTTGCCACCATCCGGGCGCGCGACTCCCGCAGCCATACATTGTTTGCGGGCACGCTGCCCGATGCACTGGACGGGGATTTGCTGTCGGTGGTTGTGACCTCGGACCTGGTAAAGCAGAAATGTTCGCGCCCGGAAACGCTTCTGCTGCTTCAGGGGGTGCTCGCGGAAGTCCTCGGATCCCCCATGCGCGTCCGCTTTCAAGTCGGCGCCGCGCGTGCGGTGGCCGAAGGCGGAGCGAAATATCCCGACGGCGGGATGGTGGATACCGCGTCGCGCGAGTTCGGGGCGCATATTATCGATTTGCCGTAAGGAGATTCCGTAGCCGATGGGAAAACAACGGAAACCGTCCCTCCCCGGCGGCGGCCCGGGGATGATGGCGCAATTACAGCACTTGCAGGAAGAGATGGAGCGCGCCCAACGCGAACTCGAGGAGGAGACGGTGACCGTCACTTCCGGCGGAGGGGCGATCACCATCATGATGACCGGCGGACAGCAGTGCCGTTCGGTTAGGATTTCACCCGAGGCGCTGCAGCAGGCCGACCCGGACCTGCTGGGAGACATGCTGACCGCCGCGTTCAATCAGACGGTTGAGGCCTCCAAGGAACTCATGCAGCGCAAGCTTGGCCCGCTAATGCCGTGACCCTTCCCAAGCCCGTCCTGCGGTTGATTGAGGAATTCCAACGCCTGCCCGGCATCGGACCGAAGACTGCATCGCGCCTGGTCTACCACCTGTTGCGGGTTCCGGAGGAGCAGGCGGCGAGTCTGGGGCAGGCGCTCCTGGACCTGCGCGCGCAAACCCGCTTCTGTTCCGTCTGTTTCAACATCACCGATACCGCCACTGACCCCTGTGCCGTCTGCCGCGATCCGCAGCGTGACGGGTCGCTGCTGTGCGTGGTCGAGGCGCCCCTTGATGTGCAGGCGGTCGAGCGCGCCCAGGGATTCAAGGGCCGCTACCACGTGCTCCACGGCGCCATCTCGCCGGTGGAGGGCATCGGGCCGGAGAACCTCAAGATCCGCGAATTGGTGGAGCGCGTGCGGGTCGGGGAAATCCGCGAAGTGATTCTGGCGACCAATCCTTCCATGGAAGGGGAGGCCACCGCGATGTATATCCACCGCCAGCTGCAGGGACTTCCGGTGCGGGTGACGCGCCTGGCGCGCGGGCTGCCGGTCGGGGGCGATCTGGAATACGCGGACGAGACCACGTTGTACAAAGCGATCGAGGGCCGGAGCGAGATGTAGCCCCAGAACATGAACGCCAGACATCGCAAAGCGATTCTTCTTCTCGGTTTTCCTTTTCTTTTCTACGCCTGCCAGCCCTCTCCGATTTCCGTTACGGGAACCGCCGCCGTTCCCGGGTTCATTCGTCGATTGTCTGAAACCGGCTGCACCCGGGATGGAACCATCGGGGAGAGTTCCGTTCCCAACCCGGCGCACGGGTTCCCTATTAAGTTCCAGTACTACCTCCCGCCGTGCTACGACCAGTTGGCGTTGCATTCCTTCCCGACGGTGTATTTCATTTTGGCGGATTTCGAAACCGGGCTCAGCGAGACGGATAATATGCCGATCTCGTTGGCCAACCGTTTGATCCGGGCCGACAAGATTCCTCCGGCCATTTTTGTTGTTCCCGAACCTGTGTTGGGAGTCGGCTTTCATGTCTCCTTGGCGGAGGATCTGGTTCCCCATGTCGATGACTTGTTTCGGACGATCCGGAACCGTCGGTTCCGGGAAGTCAGCGGTTATTCGCATACGGCGGCGATCGCCGCGCGGATGGCGTTCCAATATCCCGGACTCATCGGCGGCGTCGGCATATTCAGCGGGGGAATCGACCCGAGCGAGATCCCCCAATTCGAGACCTGGGTGGGTGAAACTCCGAAGGAGTCGTGGCCGCGGGTCTTATTCGATATCGGCGATAAGGATCAAATCATTATGCTGACACGGAATCTCACTGGCGTCTTGGATCGACACCACGTGCCCTATGATTTCCATCTGGCCGCAGGCAGCCACGGGGATAATTTCAGCGTGCAGATGGAATCGTATCTGCTCTGGTTTGCCGCCCCATGGTAGCCAGCCAGAGGTTGCCGAGAAGACCGCGGAAGAACAAGAGATGTAACCGCTTCTCTTGACAAGATGGAACAGCCCTTTATAATGCTGCAAGGTCATCCCGATGAAGAAAATTACTGTTTCGGTCGCTTGCATGTGTATTTGTCCTTTGCAGAGACGGAGGTCTCCCGCTTAGTTATTGGCACGACCGGAACTTTTTTACGACCGACAGGCGAAGGCAACCGTCTCAGATATTTTTGAGGCGGTTATTTTTTTAACAGACGGCGGAACTATTTAGGGTCGAATTCGAATAACAGGATAATCTCGGAAAGAAAAAAACGGCTCTTCCGACCTCTCCCCCTTTATTCCCCCTCCCTCCCCTCGCTCCGCTCGAGGACAGGCATTCTGGGGAGGGGGAAGGAGGAGGGGTCGGTAAATGCGAAAACTTACAGAGGAGGGCACCATGAAAATCGCGAATTCCGTAACCGAATTGGTAGGCAACACGCCGCTTGTCCGCATCAACCGCTTGGCGGAGGGCGCAAAGGCCGAGGTGATAGCCAAGCTGGAATTCTACAATCCGGCGCATTCCGTCAAGGACCGCATCGGTGTGGCGATGATCGAGGCGGCGGAGAAGGCGGGCAAGATCAAGCCGGATACGATCGTCCTCGAGGCGACCAGCGGCAATACCGGGATCGCCCTGGCGATGGTGTGCGCCGCGCGCGGATACCGCTGCGCGCTCACCATGCCGGAGACCATGAGCCGCGAGCGGCGGATGCTCCTCCGAGCGTATGGCGCCGAGTTGATCCTCACGCCCGGGAGCGAAGGAATGCCCGGCGCGATCCGCAAGGCGGAGGAACTGGCCGCGGCCGATCCGCGCTATTACATCCCGCAGCAGTTCCAGAATCCGGCCAACCCGGAAATCCATCGCCGCACAACCGCCGAGGAAATCTGGCGGGATACCGACGGCCGGGTGGATTATTTCGTCGCGGGCGTGGGCACCGGCGGGACGATCACCGGCGTGGGCGAGGTGCTCAAGGCGCGCAAACCGGCGGTGCGGGTGGTGGCGGTGGAACCGGACGCTTCGCCCGTGCTTTCCGGCGGCGCCAGGGGACCGCACCCGCTCCAGGGTCTCGGCGCCGGCTTCATCCCCGACGTGCTGAACACCAAGGTCTATGACGAAATCATCCGGGTGACCGGGAACGACGCATTCACGACCGCCCGCCGCGCTGCACGCGAGGAAGGCCTGCTGGTGGGAATCTCCTCCGGGGCCGCGTTGTGGGCCACGCTGCAAGTGGCGCGCCGCATGGAGGCAGCCGGAAAGTTGATCGTGGTGATTATTCCGTCCTTCGGCGAACGGTACCTCAGCACGCCGCTGTTTTCGAATTTGGCGGATTAAAAACAGACGGTCGACCATGGACCACGGACCGTCGACGTTGGATCGTGGGCGAGAGAATACAAAAAACCTCCATTGATGCGCCATCTTCGATGGTCTATGGTCTATCGTCCATGGTCTATGGTCTCGATCGTCCAATGGATAAACCTGATCTATCGGAGAACGAATGATAAAAACTCTACGACGCGATATTCAAGCCGTGTTCAACCGCGATCCGGCCGCGCGCAGCCTGCTGGAAGTGCTCACCTGCTACCCCGGATTGCACGCCGTCTGGGGCTACCGGGTCGCCCACTGGTTTTGGATCCATAATTTCAAACTGATCGGCCGCATCTTCTCGCAGATCGTGCGCGGCTTCACCGGGATCGAAATCCATCCCGGCGCGAAAATCGGGCCGGGGCTGTTTATCGACCACGGCATGGAGGTGGTGATCGGTGAAACTTCCGAGATCGGCCAGGACGTCACGCTGTATCACGGGGTCACGCTCGGCGGCACCAGCCTGGCCAAAGGCAAGCGCCATCCCACCCTCGGTGACGACGTGGTGGTCGGCGCGGGCGCCAAAATCCTCGGAGCGATCACGCTTGGCGACGGTTGCAGGGTGGGGGCCAACGCCGTGGTAGTCCGTTCGGCGCCGCCGGATTCGGTCGTGGTGGGCGTGCCGGGCGAGATCGTGGTCCGTTCCCGGCCGCGGGCGGAAGTGCGCACGCCGGATCTGGAACACTCGCAGATGCCGGATGTGCTGGGCGAGGCGCTGGAGTCATTGATGAAAAGGGTCGACGAGTTGGAGGGCCGGATGAACGGGCACGCACACCCGCCGCAGGGGCGCATGCTGAATCATGGCGTTTGGTATGGGGAGGATTTTGAGATCTGACCTAACCTCATCTCCCCGCCCCTCAGTTCCTTCGGGGCACCCCTCTTCCCCTTCCCTTAAGGGAAGGGGAAGAGGGGAAGGGGGTGAAGAGGCTAGGTCAGACGCATAACTTGACACGCATCGCGCCGATATGATATAAGCCTGCCCAACAACCGCATACGCAAACCACTCTTATCCAGAGAGGCGGAGGGACCGGCCCGATGAAGCCTCGGCAACCTGCTGACCAGCAAGGTGCCAATTCCGGCAGCAATTACTGAAAGATGAGAGAGCAGTGAGATAATTATTCACCGCCTCTTCTTTCGAAAGAGGCGGTTTCTTTTTACGGACGGGAGAGCGGTGAGTTGCGGTAATTCCAAAGGAGGAACCATGACGCAGGAACAATCTCGCAAGTTCGGTTTCACCACCCGCCAGTTGCACGCCGGTCAGACGCCGGATCCCACCACCGGGGCGTGCGCGGTGCCGATTTATCAGACCTCGTCGTATGTGTTCCGGGATACGGCCCACGCGGCGCGGCTGTTTGCGCTCGAGGAACCCGGCAATATTTATACGCGGATCATGAACCCGACCAACGACGTGTTCGAGCGGCGCGTCGCCGATCTGGAAGGAGGTGTGGGGGCGCTCGAGGCCTCGTCCGGCCACGCGGCCCAGACGATGACGATCCTGGCGCTGTGCGCGGCGGGCGATCACATCGTTTCCGCTTCGACCCTCTACGGCGGGACCTACAACCAGTTCAACTACACCTTCCCCCGGCTCGGGATCGAGGTGACCTTCGTCGATCCAACCGATCCGGAAAATTTCCACCGGGCGATTCGTCGCAATACGAAAATTCTCTACGGGGAAACGCTCGGCAATCCGCGCATCAACGTGTTCCCGTTTGCGGAGGTTGCGGCCATCGCGCGCGAGGCGCGCATCCCGCTGGTGATCGACAATACCTTCGCCACGCCCTACCTGTGCCGCCCATTCGAATGGGGCGCGAATATCGTGCTGCATTCGACCACCAAGTTCATCGGCGGGCACGGCACCACGATCGGCGGCGTGATCGTCGACGGCGGTAACTTCGGCTGGGCGGCTTCGGGGCGGTTTGCGAACTTTACCGAGCCGGATCCTTCCTATCACGGCGTGAAGTTCGCGTCGCTGGGCGCGGGAGCGTTCATCGCCAAAGCCCGGGTCCAGATTCTGCGTGATATCGGCGCATGCCAATCTCCCCTCAATACGTTCCTGCTGCTACAGGGCCTGGAGACGCTCAGCCTGCGGATGGACCGCCACGTGGCCAACGCGCAGAAGGCCGCGGAATTTCTGGAAGCCCATCCGAAAGTGGCCTGGGTGACCTACCCCGGGTTGCGCAGCCATCCGGATCACGAAACGGCGAAGAAGTACCTTCCCAAAGGGGCGGGCGCCATTATGGGCTTCGGGGTAAAGGGGGGATTGGAGGCGGGCAAGAAATTCATCGACGGTTTGCGCCTGTTCAGCCACCTGGCCAATGTGGGCGACGCCAAGAGTCTGGCGATCCATCCGGCCAGCACCACCCACGCGCAACTCAACCCGGAGGAACAGCGCAACGCCGGCGTCACGCCGGATTTCATCCGCCTGAGCATCGGCATCGAGGACATCGACGACATCCTCTGGGATCTGGATCAGGCGCTGAAGGAAACCTAGTCTCCGGGAGAGCGCCTCCAGTCTTCTGCCGACCCGCATTCCTGGCAGCCATCTCTTATGCGCGGTTTGATCGGCTCGGACCAATAACCGCCATGGGCGCAGGACTCAACGGGACGAGAGGCAAGTCGAGGATGCTCCCGATCGTGTGTGCCGCTAAGCACACCACGACGGGGTATAGTTCATAAAAAGCTCGATATTCATCCAGAAAGCCGAAAAAGGTGGCCATTAAAAGCAACGGGACGGCCATCGAGAGGGCGATTTTTAGGAATCTCGGTTTCTCCGCCCACCGGTAGGCCAGCAATAAAAACATGCCTAGGACGACGAATATGTCACCGAAGGAATATAACTGGAGCAAGATCAACGTCAGGGTGTGGTCTACAAAATGATATTCAATCACTCCCCCGGGGTTATTCCAGAACCGAATGGCCAGTAGACCGCGCACCACGGCATAGATCAAAAATTGGGCCGAAAGCAACAAGCCGTAGGCTTTTCGGCCGATCTCCTCCCTGCGTCCCCAGAAACCCAGCGCAAACACCATGGTCAGGAGAATGGTCGTTTCTTTATTCCAGCAGGCGAACAGGAACACAACCAGGAAGGGAATCCATTTCCTGCGCGCCATGAGCGCCAGCAGCAAGGTGAAAAAGAACAAGGTGGGGATATCGTAAAGGTAGTTGTAATATACGAAAAATGGGGGCAGCAATGCGATCGCGCCCAGCCCGACGGCATCGATGAACCATCGGGGGCCGGTGAAAAAGCTGCCGAAGAGGTATCGGATAGCGAAATGAAACCCGAGCAAAAAGGCGTACAACAGGGCGCAGGCGATCGCGTACATAGCGAGAATGTCCCACCACAACGTCACGAAATCGGAATGATTTTTCATCCCGGGGTTTTTTGTCCGGTCAATCGCGTTGCGGACATCTTGCGGGATGTCATTGACATACTCGACAATATAATCGTTGACCTTTCTCCGGAAATTCTCGGGGAGAGCATGGACGATAAAGTGGACGACGTCGGGGACAAGCGCACGGGTCACATAGGGTTTGTAAGCGATGCCATTGACCATTTCGTCAAATTGTGCCCTCACATATCCGTTCATTCCCGGATCTTTTAAAAACGTAATGAAGACATCTCCACTTATCAGTAAAAGCGCGATCCAATAGAGAACGGCGTAGAGGACGTTTTGGAGATACTTCGCCCGAGTCGACATAAAATCTCCTGCGTTGGATTTCGGATAGCCGGGCGGATCCATGCCGGATTCCTTCTATCTTCCCCGCCGCTTAGCGATTCCTTAAGGCGATTGTACACCCAACAAATACCGGCGGAAGCCTTCCTCCGCCGCCGCGGAGCCAATTCTTCCCGGATCGGGACTCGCCGCGCAAGCTATTTGAGCCGCGGAGGGAGCGCGTTTGTTTTTTCCGATAGGAATGTCCGGAGGAATATAATACCAGTGGAGAATAGGCGCTATGGTTATCGCCCCCCATCTGACCGGAATCCTCGACACGCTGCCCCAGAAGCCCGGTTGCTACATCATGAAAGACGACGCCGGCAAGGTGATCTACGTCGGCAAGGCGATCAACCTTCGTTCACGCGTGCGCTCGTATTTCCAGGCCGGCGCGGACCACTCGCCCAAAACGGAAAAACTGGTCGCGCACATCGTCGACCTGGAATGGATCGTGGTCGGATCGGAACTCGAGGCGCTGATCCTCGAGATGAACCTGATCAAGCGCTACCGTCCGCACTACAACATCCGGCTTAAAGACGACAAACGCTACCCGTATATCATGGTCCACTGGGCCGATCCATACCCGAAGGTGACCGTCGTCCGGACGATGGCGCAGGACGGCAACCGATACTTCGGGCCGTACACCTCGATCTGGGCGGTGCACCAGACGCTCGATTTGTTGCGGAAAATATTCCCTTACCTGACCTGCGACCGCCTCATCACCGGCACCGATCCGCGCGCCTGCCTGTACTACGATCTCAAACTGTGCTGCGCCCCGTGCATCGGCGTGACCGGACCGGAGGACTACCGGCGGATGATCGACGACCTGTGCCGCTTCCTGCGCGGTGACATCGCCGAGATCGCCGCCCACCTGGAGGAACAGATGCGCCGGTCGTCGGCGGATCTGCAATACGAAAAGGCCGCCCGAGTGCGCGACCAGCTGCAGGCGATCCACGCCGTGGTGGAGAGGCAAAAAATCATTTCCTCGGAGAGAAACGATTCCGACGTCGTGGCCCTGGCGCGCCAGGACGGCGACGCCTGCGTTCAGGTATTCTTCATCCGCGCGGGACGACTGATCGGGCGCGAGCATTTCATCCTGGAAGGATCGCGCGACACGGATGAGAAAGAAGTCCTGCGCCAGTTCCTGGTCCAGTATTACCAGGAGGCGACCTATATCCCGTCGGAGGTTCTGCTCCCGACCGATGTGGAGGAGACCCGGATCGTGGAGGAGTGGCTGCGGACGAGGCGCGGCGGCGAAAAAGTCCAGCTCGCCGTCCCCCGTTCCGGGGTGGACCGCGAACTGGTGGAGCTGGCGGCGGAAAACGCCGCCGAAACTCTCAAATCGCTACGAGCCCAATGGGAGTCGGACAAGTCCCGACAGGTGGAGGCGCTCGGCGAATTGCAACGCGAACTAGGACTTTCGGCGCCTCCCTCAAGAATGGAGTGTTATGATATCTCCAACATTCAGGGGACCGCGGTCGTGGCCAGCATGGTCGTGTTCGAACAGGGCGTGCCCAACAAGGCGCACTACCGCCGGTTTCAGGTCCGCAGCGTGGAGGGCGAGCCGAACGACTTCGCCTCCATGCACGAGGTGCTCCACCGGCGGTTCGCGCGCTGGAAGGGTCCGGTGACGGAAGTCATCGGACGGAAGAAAGACCCGTCCTTTGCGATGCTTCCGGACTTGCTGCTGGTGGATGGCGGCAAGGGTCAACTTGCCGAAGCGGTGAAAGTGCTGCAGGAGTTCGATCTGACCGGCCGGGTGCCGGTGGCATCGCTCGCCAAGCAGCAAGAGGAAGTGTTTGTTCCAGGCCGGAAGGATTCCATCCTGCTGCCGCGGGATTCGCGAGGATTATTTTTGCTGCAGCGGATTCGCGATGAAGCTCATCGGTTCGCCATCACCTACCACCGGGCCGTACGGAACAAAAAGGGGCTGGCTTCGAAGCTGGAAAGCGTTCCGGGAATCGGACCGGCGCGGCGCAAGGCGCTCCTCTCGGCGTTTGGCAGCTTGCAGGCCATCCGCGACGCCCCAGTGGAGGACCTGATGAAAATCCCGGGGATCACGCGCGAATTGGCCGAACGGGTGCGCGGGGAAATTTGAGGGTGTCCATGTACAAAGCCTGGATCATCGACGACGACGTGGATATGTGCAAGGCGGTGGGGCTGTTGCTGGTGGTGGTCGGCGTGCAGGCCCGTTCGTTCCGCAGCGGCATCGACGCGGGCCGGGCGCTGCTTTCGGACCCGCCGCCCGACGTCATCTTCCTGGATCTCAACATGCCCAAGGTGGACGGGGCGGAATTCCTGCGCTTCGTGCGCAGCCGGTATTCGAGCCAAAAGCTTCCGGTGGTGATGCTCTCGGTCGAAAGCGCCGAGACGGCGGTGTACACGCTGCTTTCCGCCGGCGCCAACGCCTTTCTGGTCAAACCGCTCGATGTGGATGAACTGCGCAAAGTGCTGGAGCGGGTCCTGCCGGGGTTTGCTGGACAGAATTTCGACGATATTGTATAGTGCGCGCTTACGGAGAAAGCCATGCCATCCCGATCAAAAACCAAACAAACCCCGAAAAGAAAACCGATTGATTGGAAAAACGTCGCCTTCATAATTTTTGGCCTGCTCATGGTAGCTGCAATGATTGTCTCGGCGGTCTCGCGCTACTAATCAACCGGCGGTATAAAACGGATCGACATTTCCCAAGGCAATCGCTTTTCGCGGTGCGCTGGAGTGTTGCTGTTCCAACGGTCCGGTGCATATGCCCCATAGCGTCATGCTGTTTTTTGCCCCGGAGGTTGAAAAGTGAAGTCGCACGAATGAACTGACCAATAGCTTCCTTCAAGCGGATGCATATTGCCCGCAGGGGATCGTTATTTAAAATCCCAAAATCATTATAAAAAAAGAAAAGCCAGCTTGTCGGGGATCCTCTTCAATTATTATCCGATTTAAAAATCGCAAAATCCCGGTTTCCTATTCCTCATCAGGCGTCTTTCCGAATCAAGGACGCCTATTTATATATATAGAAACCTCTAAAAAAGTCTGTTCGTCGGGGGGATAAATCCCCCGACTATTAACAGCGCCGGATAAATCCGGCTTTAAAGCCCGGCTTTGAGCCGGGCGCTGTTGCAAGTTCGGAGCTTTAGCTCCGGACGAATGGTGATTTTCAGAGGTTTCATATATAAAAACGCTGGGCTTATTCCCGGGCAATGCAAGGAATAAGCCCAGCGCGTATGTTGTTTCTACGATCGTCGCCCCTCAAGAGACGGGAGGCTATTCTTTTTTTTCATCCTCCGATTTTCCACGCGCCATGATCCGGGCGGCCAAACTGGGAGGTTTCTGCGACGGAGAGTTCCTGCGGGCGGAGAGATACAGCTTACCGCCCGCCCAAAGGAGAAAAATGGAAAGCCCCGCGATTCCGAGCCATCCCACCGGCACCGTCGCCGGGTTCCGTTGAAACGACTGAACGATCGGCGGCGCGTACAGGAGCAGCAGCACGAATCCAATGGCCAGAAAAAAACAACCGAAGCGTTCCCGGACGTTCAAGGATCAGGCCCTTTCGATTAACGTCCGGCTCTGCTCGTGCATGTAGAGCTGAAGATAATACGGCCCGCCGGCGTTCTTGCCCGAAGAGCCCGATCCTTTCCAACCGCCGAACGGCTGGAACCCCGGCCAGGCGCCCGTGCTGGCGCCCTGCGGGCGGTTGGCATACACCACGCCCGACTGGATGTTCTCGAAGAACCATTGCGCCTCAGGTTTGGATCCATAAAAGCCGGCCGTTAAACCGTAATTGGAATTGTTGGCGTAGCCCATCGCCTCATCCAGGGAGTCCACTCCCGCAACGAGCGTGATCGGCAGGAACATCTCCTCTTTCCACAGCGGGTGGTTGTGCGGCACCTCGTCCACCAGCGTCGGCGCGCAAAAATATCCGGCCGCCAGATCGCCCTCCGTGAGAATCTTGCCGCCCGTCAACACCCGGCCGGCTCGCTTCAATTCCCCCGTGTATTTCTGGAACTTCTGGTAGGAATCCTGGTTGATCACCGGCCCCATCCAGATTTCGCGGCGGGTCGGATCGCCGATTGCGATCTTGTCGGTGAGATCCGCGAGTTTCGCGAGGAACGCATCCTTCACCGCGCGTTCGATGTAAACCCGTGAGCAGGCCGAGCATTTCTGCCCCTGCAGCCCGAAGGCCGAGCGCATGATCCCCGTCGCCGCGTCGTCGAGGTTGGCGTTGCGGGAAACGATCGCCGGATTCTTTCCGCCCATTTCCAGGATCACCGGGCGCGGGTGGGCGCCCTTCGTAAACAGCTGGTAAATCCGCATCCCCACGTCATACGAGCCGGTGAAAGTGATCCCGTCGATCCCCGGGTGAGTGATCAACTCCTCGCCGACGGTGCTCCCCGGGCCGGTGACGAATTGGAAGGCGCCTTCGGGTACCCCGGCGTCGCGGAAGCATTCGGCTAGCATCCGTCCCGTCCAGGGTGTGTTCGAAGCGGGTTTGAACACTACGCAATTACCTGCCACCAGCGCCGCGCCCGCAGGGCCGCCCGCCAGCGCGGCGGGGAAGTTAAACGGGCTGATCACCGCCCAGACCCCGTACGGCCGCAGCATCGAAAAGTTTGTGGCTTTAAATCCTTTCAGCGGATCCTTGCCCATCTGCCGCACGAAGCCGCCGCCGGCCTCGAGTTGGTCGCAGGCGTAGGCGATCAGGTCGGCGCATTCCTGTACGTCGCCGAGCGCTTCCATCCGGTTTTTCCCCACCTCCATCGACACTACCGCGGCGATGGCGTAAACCCGCTTCTCGATCAGCGCCGAAACCTTGCGCAGGATCTTCACGCGCTCCGCCCACGGCATGCCGCCCCACTTTAGAGAGGCGTCGCGCGCCGCGGAGACGGCGTCGCGCACGTCCTGGGTCGATCCCTTTTGAAAGGTTCCCAGCAGCCAGGAATGGTTCACGGGCGAACGGTCTTCGAATTTGTTGCGCGAGAAGCGCTCCTTGCCGGCGATGATCATCGCGTGATCCTGACCCACGGCCGATCGGGTTTCGGCCAGCGCGGTCTCGAATTTCTTATGCAGTTCCTCGGGCGGGTTGAACATCGTGGCGTAGGTTAATTTGAACGCCGCGGCGGGCTTGGCTTTGCGGACGGTGGTGCGGGATGGACGGGAAGGCATGAGCGGATCCTCCTGTGGGATGGGATGTTTTTTAATAATTGCCCAAAATGATTATCGAACCGGGTCCGCATCCGGATCCGGCCGCAGGCAAAGTATAGCTTCGCCGATGGAAAGCGTCAAAAGCGAGCCTCCCCGCCGTGCGCCGCCGCGGCTGGGCACCGCTGTTTTATACTCGAAGGAGTCGAGGAATAACAGGCTGCGGAAAAACTTGATGTATGTCATCGCGAGCCCCGCTCCGGCTTCGCCGGGCGAGGCCGGGGGAGCGATAGCGACCCCGGCCCATCCCAGCCGGGGCAGGCGAAGCGATCTCGAATATCAGACTGCAAAAACCAGATTGCCCCGCCCCGGCGCCTGCTCTGCAAGAGTTGCATTTGACGGGGCGAGGCCGGGGCTTCGCTCCCTTCGGTCGCTCGCAATGACAGATTCAACTTTCATCCGCATCCTTTAAAAGGTCCGTCATGGATTCGAATCGGATCTTTGCCGGAGTTGATTGCTCCGCGGGCGCGCGCCGCCTGACGGTCGCCGCACTCTCCCACCGTCTGGAAGTGAAATATCTCCGCGAGCTGTCCTTGGAGGATGCGGCAGCTGCCCTTGATTCGCGAAAAGGTTGCGCTGCCGGACCCGATGGATTCGCTCGAGGAAACGACCGCTCGCTATCTGCTTTACGGACGCTTGTCCCTACGCGGGATTCTCAAACGGGAAGAGTTGGACGCGCTCCTGGCCGCCTTTGCCGCTTGGCGCGCCGTCTGCCTGCCGGAAGGGAACTTTTGGAAAAATATTTAAAGAGTGAGATCCCTGAAAAACTCCTTTCGTCCGGGGCTGAAGCCCCGAACCTCCAAAAGCGCCCAGCTAAAGCTGGGCTTTAAAGCCGGATTTATCCGGCGCTGTTAATAGTCGGGGGATTTATCCCCCCGACGGGCGAACTTTTTCTGCGATTTTTGAGTGATTATTCCCGATGAAGATGATCGATGGACATTGAATTCATTGGAGAGACCACGGAATAAACGGAAAAGTTCATAGGAATAAGAAATATAAAAAAATCTGCTGCTTCTTCGGTGTTTTCCGTTTTCTTCGGTGTGTTCCGTGTACTTTTCCTCAAGCTTAACTTGATCCAATCATCACCCTGACTTCGATCGCCGGATCGGGCGCATCCGGCAGGGGGATGACGTTGCCTTCCAGCGGGTTTCCGTTGACTTCGAGCGCCACCCGGTTTCCCCTGCCGACCCGCACCGCGGTGATGTTGTATTTCGCTCCGCGGAACGTGCGTTGGATCGAAAACCCTTTCCACGATTCCGGTATCACCGGTGCGATTCTCAAACCGGCAAAGGTCGGCTGCAGGCCGAGGATCCATTGCGTCCCGGCCACGTAAGTCCAGGCGGCGGTTCCGGTCAGCCAGGACGTGCGGCCGCGGCCGTAATGCGGGTGCTCGGGCGCACAAATATTCTGACAGTAGACGTAGGGTTCGGTGTGCAGCGTGTCCACGTCTTTGCGTGCCAGGGGAAGGATCTGGCGGTAATACTGGTAGGCGCGGTCTCCCCAGCCGAGTTTGGCGGCAGCGACGATCGCCCAGGTGTTGGCGTGGCAAAAGATGCCGCCGTTTTCCTTGGTGCCGGGCGGATAGGTGGTCGTG
>JBEKLP010000015.1:0-39060 GCA_050010135.1 Anaerolineales bacterium | reverse complement strand
GCCGCTTGCGCAGCAGCGTATTCTGCGGGTCCGGATAGATGCTGAAGTATTTTCCTTCGGCCACCTTTTCCAGCGCGCGCTTCGACATGCCGTACGGGTTTTCGTTCGCGTCGAGCTTGACGATTTTTTTAGAAGATTTCCCGAACTGCGCGGCGAAAACCTCGTACGGGATCACCGCGGCGTAGGCTTCCGGCTCCCCGTCCCGGGGGAGAAACCGCAATCGCTCACGATCCCCAGCCGCCGCGGGGGCAGTGCGTGCGCTGCGCAGGCGTGCGGCTTCGGCGTGCGAGTCCAACCCTTCGGAGCGGGCAATCGTTTCCGCGTGCGGGCTGATCGCCGCGGCCGTTTTTTCATCCAGCGCGATGAGGTTGGTGAGGCGCACGAAATCCAGCACGCTCAGCGGCGAGGCGAAGCGCGCCGTCCCGCCGGTCGGCATCACGTGGCTCGGCCCGGCGGTGTAATCGCCCAGTACTTCGAAGGAGCGCTCCCCGAGGAATAATCCTCCCGCACAACGGATGCGCCCCTTCCATGCGTCCGGATCGGCGACCGAAAGGCACATATGCTCGGGCGCGTATTCATCGGCGGCGCTCACGGCACTTTCGAGGTCCGGCGTCAGCACGATTCCGCCCTGGCCCGAGATCGAGGCGGCGATGATCTCCGCCCGCAAGCGGTTTTCGATTTGCCGGGCGACCTCCGCCTGGACCTTCTCGGCTAAGGCGCGCGAAGGCGTCAGCAGGATCGCCGTGGCGAGCCGGTCGTGCTCGGCTTGGGCCAGGAGATCCCCCGCCACCCAGGACGGGTTCGCGTTTTCGTCCGCGATCACCACCGTTTCGGTCGGCCCGGCCAGTCCGTCCAGTCCGACGATGCCGAACACTTGCTGCTTGGCACGCGTGACGAAAATATTCCCGGCGCCGACGATTTTATCCACCCGCGGAATGCTCTGCGTGCCGTAGGCCAGCGTGCCGACCGCCTGGGCTCCGCCGATCCGGTAGAGCGCGCTGGCCTTCGCCAGATAAGCGCAGGCCAGCACGACGTCCGGAACTGCGCCGGTTTCCCTGCCGGGCGGTGTGACGACGACCACTTCCTCGACGCCCGCCACCTTGGCGGGGATGACCGACATCAGGAGCGACGACGGCAAGGGCGCGCTGCCACCCGGGACATATACACCGACCCTTCGAAGCGGCGTGGCCTGCTGGCCGAGCACGCCGCCCAAATCGCGGGTGGTCCAATTGGGAACCGGCTGGCGCGTATGGAAGGCACGGATGCGTTCGGCGGCAAGGTTCAACGATTCCTGCAAGTCTGCCGGGATGCGTTCGTAAGCGGCTTGCCATTCGGCACCCGGCACCAGCGGATCGTCGATCCTCCGGCCGTCGGTTTTTTCCGTCCAGCGCGCGATTGCGTCGTCGCCATTTTCGCGCACATCCGCAAGGATCCGCCGCACCGCCTCAGCGGGGGTCAGCGCCTCGCCGAACACCAGCGTAATGCTCTCCCGCAGCGCAGCGGGAATCTCTTCGCCCTGCGGTTTTCGTTTCAATATTGTCCGCCTGGCTTCCGCCAAGTCCATGATTTGGAGCATCATTCCTCCCTACCCTCATCTCCGACCCCAGCCCCTTCCCCTTCTCCCAGCATAAGCTGGGAGATGGGGAAGGGGTAAGGGGATGGGGTTGAGGGCTATTTTGCCAGTTCCTTATGAAGGCGCGCGAATCGCGTTGGTTCCTCTTCGAAGATATATGTCACCGGGGAAACCACCACGCCGCTGCCGCCGATTCCACGCAGTTCCTGCACGGCCTGCATGATCTTCTCTTTGCGGACGACGATGTTAACGGCGAACCACTCCTGCAGCCCGGTCTCGCGGACAATCACCTCGCCGATGGACGGACCCTGCAATCCGCCCAGATCTGTCTGGCTGAAAATTTTATCGGCGATTTCCCGCTGGGATTTGCCACGCATGTTGGCAAACACCAGATAAGCATCCTGTGCGCGCAGATACGCCTCGATATATTCCAGAAGCGTGTGCGCCGCCTCGAGCACCTCCGGCCGCGTTTTCAGGGCCGTTCGGTTGGCGATTAGACACGCCTGCGAGCGGAGGATTTCGCCGCCCGCGAGCTGCCGCAAGTGGTTATCGCGCAGTGTGGTGCCGGTAGAAACCAAGTCGCTGATCATATCGGCGTAGCCAATCTCCGGCGCAACCTCGAGCGTGCCTTCCGACGAAATCAATTCAAAAGGATCCACTTTCATCGCCTGAAGGAACCGGCCCGTCAGGACCGGAAATTTGGTGGCAATCCGCAGCGGTTTGCCGTCCTGAGGCATCCCGGCCGCTTTCCGCTCCAAATCCGTCGTGGAACGAACGTCATCCCATGTTTCGGGCACGGCAAGAGCCAGCGCGCATATCCCGAATCCGAGCGAGTCGTGGAGGACGAACACCTCGCCGCCGTCCCCTTTCTTCTCCTCGATGGTATCGGTCCCGGCGATCCCAAAATCGAGGCTGCCCTGCCGGACCCCGACGACGATGTCGCCCGGCCGCTGAAAAAGCACGGCCAGAGAGGGAATGGCCGGGATGACGGCCCGGTACTGCCGCGGGTTGGGTTTGGAGACGTCCAAACCGCACTCGGACAGGAATCCCAGCGACTCGCTTTCCAGCCTGCCCTTCGACGGCAGTGCAAGACGAATATCGGTTCTGTTTTTCATCTGTCCTCCAAAAAGAAGCGCCCTCCGGCTGAGGGAGGGCGTGGGAAACGTCGTGTCATAGGAATGCGCGGCCGCTCAACTCAGCAATGCAGGTTGACCTAAAGTATGAGCGTGATGAGTGCTGGTCCGTGCGTTCATAACGACAAGAATATACCAGCGATATCATTTTTTGTCCAGCATAGCCTTCGGAGCCGGCAGGTTCACCCAACCTAAGCTGGGGGGAAAGGATTTCACGTAGTCCCCGGTTTAGAATCGACGGGGTGGGGATGTTGGTGGATTTATCTTCTGGAAATACATCGATGAAACAATGGCAATTCTGCACGACCAATTCAAGGGAAACGGGGATCAATTTCTCCGGTCAATTCATCCCGGCTGGGCGCGCGCTATAATTACGGATGTGACGGGTTGAAGATATGGTGGACTCGATTGCCCGATTATTAGCCCAAAACCGCAGTTAATTTTCCGGAGATCCATATCATGAAAATTACAGTCATCGGCGGCGGTTCCACATATTCTCCCGAATTGGTGGGTGGATTCCTCGAGCGAACGGCCACGCTTCCGGTCCAGGAACTGTGGCTGATGGACATTGATCCTGCGCGGTTGGAGATTGTCGGCGGATTCATCCGGCGCATGGTTGCGGCGGCGGGGAATCCATTTTCCGTCCGATTGACCGATGACCGCGAGCAGGCGATCCGCGAAGCCTCGTATGTGGTCACCCAGTTGCGCATCGGAAAGATGGCCGCGCGCCGGGAGGATGAATACCTCGGGCAGCGTCATGGCCTGATCGGTCAGGAGACGACCGGCGTAGGCGGGATGGCCAAGGCCCTGCGGACCATCCCGGTCATCCGCGATATCGCCGAAGGGATGCGCCGGCTCGCACCCGGAGCCGTACTGGCAAACTTTACCAACCCCGCCGGGCTGATCACCCAGTCGCTGATCGACATCTTCCCCGCCGGGGAGGGCATCGGCGTTTCTGTATCATGGTTCAAAGAGTATTTATTTCGACCCGATTAACCTTTCGGGGAACCTTCCGCCCGCGGATCTAATCCTCATCAGCCACGGCCATGCCGATCATGCGGATCTCGAAAGCCTTAAACAGATCATCGGCCCCCGTACGACCTTGATCATTAGTCCGAATGTCACATCATTCTATGACCGCAATAAAGCAGAGCTTGGCGTCCCGGCGAAGGTGCTGGCCGAGGGAGAAACCGTGCAGGTGGGAGACATCGTTGTGAAAGCCTACCCGGCATACGACACGACCTTCCATCCGCGCACGGCAGGGGGCGTGGGATACGTCGTCACGGTCGACGGAGAGCAGATCTATTTTGCCGGCGGCACGAATTATTATCCCGAAATGGCTCAAATTGAGAGCGACGTAACCTTATATCCGTTATATAAGGAAGCTGATGTGCAGAAGGTGATCGAAGTCCTGCCGACCAAGGTCATGATTCTGATGCATACTTCCGGCCCGGCGGCAAAAGCCTACGCGGTATTATTTGCCAAATTGCCAACCAAAATTAAGTTCGTTGTGCTGGAAGCGGAACTTCCTAACTCCTAGACCCTGCAGAAAAAGTCGGATTTGTCATTACGAGCCCGCTCGGTCAATCCACCGGGGGGCTGAGGGAACGAAACAACCCTGGCCCACCCAAACCGGGGCGGGAGAAACAATCCTGGGTTTCCGGCGAGAAAGTGAATGATTCTCTCCCTTCGCTCGCTTGTGATGTTATCTATCTTGTTTTTCCGTCGCCCGCTGGCCAGGATTCTTAAATAGGCGCAGGTGTATTGAAGGAAGTCTTCTTCCAGATCAAAGAACGATAATCTTTCGCAAATCCCGACTTGTGGGGTTTGCCGAAGTTTTTTATCATCCGAGATTATCGGCCGGTAAGTAGGGTGAAAGTTAATAAAAATATTCCCCAACCGAACATTTGTGCTATAATGAATTCGGAATGGACCTAGAAGAGAAACTACAGGCGGTGGCATCGGCCGCTCGCGTTGAAGATCCCGAGGAAGTGCCCGGGACGGCAAATATTGGCACGTGCGGTAGTCTCCCCGTCTATAATGCCGTTGTATCCGGCGGAAAGTCCATCCGTCTCCTTAAATCGCTTCTAACCACCGTATGCGAAAACAATTGCGCGTATTGCGGGATCCGCTGGGCCAAGGATTCCCGCCGGGTTACGTTTCAACCGGAGGAGATGGCGGATTTATTCCTGCGGCTATACGAATCCGGCGCTTGCGAGGGGTTGTTCCTCAGCTCGGGAATCGCCGGTGGGGGTGTGCGCACGCAGGACCGGCTCATTGCCACGGCCGATATTCTTCGCCGGAGAGGTTATCGCGGCTACCTGCACCTCAAGATCATGCCCGGCGCGGAACGCGATCAGGTGGAACAGGCGATGCGCCTGGCCAGCCGGGTCTCGATCAACCTGGAGGCGCCAACCGCAGAATGCCTCGCGGCGATCGCACCGCGCAAACAGGCTGATGTCCTATACAACCCGCTGGTTTGGATCGATGCGATCCGCAAATCCGCCGATCCGTCCGGCACATGGAACGGCCGCTGGCCGTCGTCGAGCACGCAATTCGTCGTCGGCGCCGCCGGGGAAAGCGATCGCGACCTGTTGCGGATGGCCGAGCGACTGCGCCGCGAGGCAGGCTTGGCCCGCGTCCATTACTCCACCTTCGATCCCGCCGAAGGGACGCCGTTGGAAAACGCGCCTGCGGAGAATCCCGTTCGCAGTTTCCGGTTGTATCAGGCGGATTTTCTGATTCGCGATTACGGATTTGGAGCCGACGAGTTGTTGCCGGGCGGCGACCGTCTGAACCTGAACGTCGACCCGAAAATGTTGTATGCCCGGAGGTGCCTGATCGAGGAACCGGTGGATATCGACCGGGCGGAACGGTCCGCATTGTTGAGAGTCCCCGGGTTCGGCCCGCGCACCGTTCGGTCCATCCTCGAGGCCCGCCGGAAAGGCTCCCGCATCCGCACGATCGAGGATCTAAAACGCTTGGGTGTGCCCGTCAATCGTGCCGCGGAATTCATATTGATCAATGGAAAAAAACCGATTCAACAGATGAAATTGTTCTAACCGTTGCCAAAAACCAAGATCGATGTCTTGGCAGCAACCGAAGCGAGCCAAGCAATCTCGTTTTTCGCATCACAAACCCCGGATTGATTCGTCGCTTCGCTCCCCCGGCCTCGCCCGGCGAAGCCGGGGCGGGGCTCGCAATGACAATGGGTGTAGAAACCACTTGCGTCTGGAATATAATCATTCTTCCGATTAAGTATAATTGACGGGGATACGAACTGCCAAGAGGGATATTATCGATGTCATTGCGAGGAGGATCGGCGGTTTATTCCCGCCGGTCTGACGAAGCAATCTGGTTTTCGCATCGGCGTAGGAATCATCCATTCCATTGGTTAGTGAATGTTTTAAGACTGTCATTGGGAGATTGCTTCGTCGCTTCGCTCCCCCGGCCTCGCCCAGCAAAGCCGGGACGGGGCTCGCAATGACAAACCCCGTTAATTTTAGCAATGTGCAAATTGGTTTTCCGTGAAATCCGTGGTGTGGTTCGTTGTGTTTGGCTGAACAATTACGGCTGGTTGTCTTCCGGCTATCAACCGAACCTTCCGGTGACGTAATCCTCGGTGCGTTTTACTTTGGGCGCGATGAAAAGGTTCTTCCCTTCGCCCCATTCCACCAATTCGCCCTGCAGAAAGAAACCGGCCCAATCTGCCAGACGGCCGGCTTGTTGCACACTATGCGGAACGATAACCACGGTGTATTTTTTCTTGATCGTCTGGAGTGAGTCCTCCACCTTCGCGGTCGAGATCGGATCCAACCCGGATGTGGGTTCGTCCATGAGGATGACTTCCGGCTGCATTGCAAGCACCCGGGCTAGGCAGAGCCGTTGCTGCTGACCGCCCGAAAGCGCACCGGCCGGCTCGTCCAGACGGTCTTTGACCTCGTCCCACAGTGCCGCGGCCCGCAATCCTTCTTCCATCGAACGGACGAGTTTGCTCCGCCCGCTTTCCCCCGCCAATTCCAAGCCGTAGGTCATATTCTCGCGGACTGTCATCGGCAGGGGAACGGGTTGTGCGAACACCATCCCCACCCGCCGCCGCAGCGCCACCAGATCCACTTTCGGGGAGAGGATATTTTCTCCGTCCAGGAGCACTTTTCCCAGGTAGCGAGTTCCCTCCACGAGGTCGTTGAGACGGTTGAAGGTTCGCAGCAGCGTGCTTTTCCCGCCGCCGGCCGGGCCGAACAGAACGGTGACGGCGTTGGGCGGGATTTGCAGCGACACATTGCGCAAGGATTCGGTCCCGTCGGGATATTGCACCGAGAGATTTTCCACCACGAATTTCGGAGCGGGAGGGGCGCTTACCATTGTCGCCGACTTCGGTAATAGGAGCGGATCAACGTGGCGACCAGGTTCATTGCCAAAACGAAGATCAGCAGCACCAGCGCGGTGCCGTACTGGATCTTCACCGGCATGCCTGGTACCTGGGTGGAGATGACGAACAGATGATAGGGCAGAGCCATGGTCCCGGCGAAGATCGACTTCGGAAGCTGCGGGAGGAAGTACGCGGCTCCGGTGAACAGGATCGGCGCGGTCTCGCCTGCCGCGCGCTCCAATCCGAGGATCACCCCGGTGAGAATGCCCGGCAACGCCTGCGGCAGGACGATCCGCCAGACGGTCTGCCAGCGCGTGCCGCCCATGCTCACGCTCACCAGCCGGAAGGATTGGGGGACCGAACGCAACGCCTCTTCGGCGGTGGAGATGATCACCGGCAGGGTCATGATCGAGAGCGTCAGGCACGCCGAGGCGATCGAGGAACCCAGACCCAGAAACAGCACAAACAGCGCCAGACCGAACAGCCCGTACACTACCGAAGGGATACCCGCCAGGTTGACGATGGCGATGCGAATGGCGCGGGTGAAGGGCGAATCCGACGCATATTCCGAAAGGTAGATCGCCGCCAGCAATCCGATGGGCACGGCAATGATCGCCGTACCAAGGGTGAGGTAGACCGTCCCGACGATGGCGGGCCAGATGCCGCCCTCGCGCATCCCATTGGTCGGCATCGAGAAGATGAATTCCGGGGAAAGAGCGGGAAGTCCCTTGATGAAAATGAACGCGATGATCGCGAGGATCCCCAGCACCGTGGCCGCCATGACCAGGGTCAATAGGGTGAAGGCGATCCGCTGGGTGACGATCCGGGGAATGCGCATTACGAAAGCATCCGTTCGGCGCGCTTCTTGGCGCGGAAGAGCATGCTGGAGGCAAGGATGTTCACCAGGAAGGAAATCAGAAACAGGATGATCCCGATCAGGAAGAGGACGTGGTAGTACGCGGTGCCGCGCGCCACCTCGCCCATTTCGGCGGCGATGGTGGCGGTCATTGTGCGGATCGGATAGAAGAGCGCGTCCCAGCGCATCTGCGCGGCGTTGCCGGTGACCATCATCACCGCCATGGTTTCCCCGATCGCGCGGCCCAGGCCGAGCATGATCGCGGTCAGGACGCCGGACTTCGCCGCCGGGAGCGTCACGCGCCAAATGGTCTGCCATTTGGTGGCGCCCAGCGCCAACGCGCCGTCGCGGTAGCTTTTCGGCACGGCGTCCAATGCGTCCTCCGCCACTGAGACGATCGTTGGCAGCGACATGGCGGCCAGGAGAATCGACCCGGTCAGCGCGGTTAAGCCCGTCGGCAGATTAAGCCCCGTGCGGATCATCGGAACCAGCACCAGGATTCCCAGAAAGCCCAGAACCACCGAAGGCAAGCCAGCCAGAATTTCGACGAAGGGTTTTAGAATTTCCCGCATCCAGCGCGGTGCGATCTCGGCGATGAACACGGCCGTCGCGACCCCGAACGGGATGGCAATCACGGCGGCTCCAAGTGTGATCACGAGGGAGCCCCAGAGGAGCGGCGCCAGGCCGAAGAGGTTGAGAGGCTCGATCGGATACCAGCGCGCACCCAGCAACGAAGAAAGGGGCACCTGGCTCAGCGCGGGCAATCCTTCCTGCAACAGGAACAGAAAAATCAGCGCGACAAACACAATGGCCGAATAACCGCACAGCCGGATGAGTCCTTGAATGAAAAATTCCAACAATTTTCGCCGTTTGGTCATCGGTTCTCCGTCAGACAGTCATGCGATCGGGATGAAGCCGAGGGTTGTCACGATCTGTTGGGCTTCGGGACTGCGAATCCAATCCAGATAATTCTTGAGAGTGCCGGTGGGTTCCCCGTTGGTGTACATGTAGAGATCGCGCGCGATTGCGTAGGAATGGTCCCGGACTGTCGTTGAGCTTGGTACGATGAACGGTCCAGCCGGATCGAGCGCAAGGCCCAGCACCTTGACTTCCGAGGTGATGTAGCCCAGTCCATCGTAGCCGATCGCGTTAGGGTTCTGGCTTACTTCGGCGATGATTCCTTCCGAAGAGGGGAGCAACAGCGTGCTTGCGGCAAAGATCGTCTTATCCTTCGGGTTTCCCAGTTGGATGACGGCTTGGAGAAAAAATACGTGGGTTCCGGAATTCACCTCGCGCGAAACCCGCACGATCGGCCGGTCTTCTCCGCCGACATCTCTCCAATTGTTGATTTTCCCAGAGAAGATATCGGAAACCTGTCCTAGTGTCAGATGTGTGACGGGATTGGAAGGGTTGACGATCACACCGATCGCATCCCGGGCGACGACGAATTGAAGCGGATTGACGCCGTTTTTTTTAGCTTCTTGTATCTCTGTATCTGTCATCGCGCGGGATACGTTGGCGATGTCGACCGTGTTGTTGATCAGTGCCGCAATTCCTATGCCGCTGCCGCCTCCGGAGACGGATATTTCCACCTGCGGGAATTCCTTGGCGTAGGCTTCCGCCCAGGCCAGCGCCAAATTGACCATTGTGTCGGACCCGCGGTTGGTGATGGTATTGGATTGGTTCTTGTTCGAAGAAGAGGAAAAGGAGCACGCGGTAACCAGTAGGAAGAGCACAACCGCAGACACTCGTCGCTCCCATCGCATGGCTTAATTGTATCAGAAGAACGGCCGGAAAAGGGCGAAAAGATAGGGTAAAATAATCCCCATGTCTCAGCTCGGGCCAAAATTCCAAATAACGAATCTGGATTTTTATTACGGACGGGTCCAGGCGCTCCATCGAATTTCCATGGAGATCGCCGAACGCGAAATCACCGCGTTGATCGGCCCTTCCGGATGCGGAAAAAGCACTTTTTTGCGGTGCCTCAACCGCATGAACGATACCATTCCGGGGGTTCGAGTGGAGGGAAAGGTGCTACTCGACGGACAGGATATTTACACCCCGGATTTGGACGTGGCTGTGCTGCGCCAGCGGGTGGGGATGGTCTTTCAGAAGCCAAATCCTTTCCCACAGTCGATTTTCGAAAATGTGGCGTTCGGTCCCCGTGTACTGGGGCTGGATCACTCCGGAAGCCTGCCGGATCGGGTGGAATCCTCGCTCCGCCGGGCGGCGCTCTGGGACGATGTTAAGGACTCTCTGCATGAATCCGCGCTCAGCCTCTCGCTCGGACAGCAGCAGCGGCTCTGCATCGCCCGGGTGCTGGCCGTCGAGCCGGAAGTGATCTTGATGGACGAGCCGTGTTCGGCCCTTGACCCGATCGCCACCATGCGGATCGAGGAACTCATGCGCGCCCTGGCGGCGGATTTCACGATCGTTATCGTCACGCATAACATGCAGCAGGCGGCGAGGGTATCCGATAAAACCGGTCTGTTTTGGCTGGGAGAACTGGTGGAATTCGACGTCACCGCGAAGATGTTCACGCGCCCATCCAAAAAACAAACCGAGGATTACGTCACCGGACGGCTCGGATAGCGTTATTTTATTAATGCCAAAGAATTTGTATCCTTTCGTATCCTTTATAGCTATACTGTTCCTAGCTGAAAAATTCACACGGGTTCGAAATGGCCAACGTCCGCCTGTCTTCACTTGATCGTGACTTTTACTCCCTCCTCATTCGACAATCGGATGACAAGTTACGATCGCTTGCATTGACAGCCTGCCAGTTTGCCGTCCAAAAAGTCAGTCTAAAATATCCCGCCGTCGACCAAGCTCTCCGAACGCTGACCAGCCGGAAACCGTTGGATCCGTCGCAGGTTGAAGAACTGGGAAAATTGGTGATGGCGCTGGACGCGACCCAGAAGGAAATCAACGATCGTATCACTCTGGGAAAAACCTCCCCCCTGGGCGGCAAAATTGCAACAGGCCAGGCCCGCGCGGCAAACGCCGTTTATCTGGCAGCCAGAGAAGATCCGCTCTATGCCGCCCTGGAAGCTATCTACGAAGCGTATATCGCAACCGAAGATTGGCCCACCCTGAAATCCGCCTTGCTGGAAAAACTTCAAAAATAGTCTTCGGTAAATTAATCCATACCCGAGGCACGCCGTTATCAACGGTCGTGAACTTCTTCCGATTGTGCCGTTCCCAACGACGTGGATCGGGAATTTAGGAAATCCATCCAGACCTTGCAGGGAGATACATACCCTCCGTTCGCTTGAATAAGAAGGCATTGTCCTTCGAGTCGGCTCAGAACGGCCGCATCGGATCCTGCAATTGCGTTGGAGAAGGATGTGCCGGCCATCCCAAGCAAAGTTTGTTTCTCGATTGCGGTCAGGCTCAGCCAGATATTTTCGATATAGGGTTTAATTTCCCGGATGGTGCGCTCTTCAATCTTGGCGCGGTTGTCCGGGCATTCCATCGCGTGATAACATGCTGTTTGAAGAATCAACGGATGGCCTCCTGCCAATCGATAAAGAAAATTGGACATATCCGTGGAGAAGGGATGGCCGGTTCGCTGCACGGGCTTTTGGATTAAATCCCGCGCGTCTTCTTCCGGGAGCAGCCCGAGGTGCAGCGGGGCAAAAATGTTAAAGAAGGGGCTGGAAAGAATTTCTCCCGAGCGGCCGGAGTACGTCAGGTCGATGAGCGGGCTGGCCGAGGCGGTGAGATAGGCTAACCGGAATCTACCCGCCGCTGATCGCAATGCGATAAAGAAGGGGAGGTCCAAACGGGAATTCATGCTCAGCCGGTCGAAGTGGTCCAGAAGGAAGACAATCTGCAATCCGCGCCGGTTAAGCGCACGAACGGCAGATTCAAACGCCAGACGCGTAGGGGATGCGGCGGCTTTGCGAAGCTCCACTTCTTCCGGCAGACTGCGGGATTCCATTTCCACTATCAGCATCGAAGCGAAATACCGGAACACTCCCTTGGAAGATTCATCCTCCAACACCGCGCAATCTATATAGCTGACCAGACTATCATTCCATAGTCCGAGTTCTTCGGCAGCGCGCGGCCGGGTTAGGTGCAGCAGGAGAGAGGTCTTCCCAATCCCCGGCGGCCCATCGAGCGAGACGGATTGATTGCCGCGCAGAAATTGGGCGATCTCCTGCAATTCGCGGCTTCTGCCAAAGAACATTTCAGCCGATTGAACCGGCTTTCGGGATGAATAAGGATTCATCTGGTCTGACATAATTCACCCGGATAAGGTATTCAGTGACTTTTAAAGATGTCACTCCGCCTGCCCTCGCGCCCGCCCTCGCGCTTGCCCTTGCGAAGCGGGGGAAGCGGGGGAGCCCGGTTAGAGGCGGGGAGTTGCGTCCTTTTGATACAGAAACGAAATTGAAAACGGTAAACGCCGACCTGCGCAAAGGCAGTACGCGCAGACCGGCGTTTTTACAACAGCCGACTCAGGCAGTTGTTTTCCGATTGATCCACCAGTCGCGGAAGACCAGCCAGATGGCTCCGGAGCCGAACAGGATCGCGAACAGGCTGACCAGGATTCCCAGGAATGGGATCGCGTTCACCAGCGTCAGCAGGAAGATGCCCGCCAGCAGCGGCCAGAACATACTGGCGGAATAGTCTTTGCGGATCAGGCGGAAGAGCACGTCGCCGATCAGCATCGCCACAACCAGTTTGCTTCCGAACTGCGCCAGAGCCAGGAAGACCGCTCCGGAAAGTCCGATGGCCGAGAAACCAATTCCGAACACCACCCCCATCAGCCCGAACAGCGTGACAACCCCGACCGCCAGACCGAGCAGAAGAACCGTGATGATTGCCAGGACCAAAGCCACCATTCCGACTAGCAAGACCAGGAAGCCCCAACCGAGCGAAGGCAGGGGTTTGTCGCGCAGTGTTCCTGCAGTTCGCGAGAGCAGCTTGGGGCAAAGCCATACCGCCAGCGCGCCGAGCAGGAGCAGCGTCAGGAATTCACGGACGGCGGCAAAGACGTATTCCAGGAAGAAAGCCGCGAAGCTCCACGCGCGCGGGGCAGCATTGATCTGGATGACGGACACGCCGGAGGAATTATTCTGCGCGGCGCGGTAATGATATTGCACGCCTCCCGCGGGGGTTACTTTAATTCCCGCGGCTTGCTCGACGGCGCTGGAATAATCCAGTTTGCCGCCGATCTTCGCCGTGGATACGATCGACAGCCCCGGTGAAAGAATCCGGGTCACCTGCGAGTAGGGCATGAATTGCATGGCTGTCGCTTGGTTGGAATCCTTGGATGGTTCGCTGATATCAACGGTTATATTCCGGCCGACACTTCCCGAGACTTCGAGGGCGCCGGCGGAGGCGTTCACGTCCCGGCCGACGGTTCCATCCAGCAGGATTTGATACCCGGCCGCTTCGACATCCCGGTCGATGGAGGACCCGGATTGAAGCTCCACGCTGAAACCAGCGGCGTAGAGGTTGCCGTTCACCTTAGCATTGGGCCCGAGGATCAAACTGCTGCCGGCGAAGAACACACTATTCTCCACGGTTCCATTGACGGTGACGGATCCACCCGCCACGATCAGATTTCCTTTCACCACGCCGGTGATGATGACGCTCGATCCGCCGGAGATGACGTCGCCGTTGACCGTGCCCCCGATGGTCACGTCGGTGGCACCCGTGATGAGCGTTCCATTGACGGTGCCGGCCATGTTGACATTCGTGTCGGTGAGGACGAGGTCATCGTTGATCACCTCGCCTGCCGCCACGGTGCCGCTCTTATTCACTTCCAGCGCGCGGACGGTCTGCACGCTGCCCACGGCCAGGACGAACACCAGCCCGAGGGCAAGCAGCAGACGGTTCCAAAGAGTTCGAGATACGGGTTTCATGAGAGTCTCCTTTTTTGTAGAGCAAATGGTCGAACGGATTTCAATCCCGGCCCTTTTCCTCGGCGAGAATCCGGTCCAGGGAGCGGCTTTTTTCCACCCACAATCCCAGCAGTCCAAGTTTCCAGGCGTACGCCTCGCCGAAGGGAGGTTCGGGCCGCTGGAATGCGGTGAAGATATCCCGTGAGGCAAGATCCCGGAACGCCCCGGCGAGCGCGTCCGCATCGACGGAGATTCCCTGCCGCTTGAGCTCTTCTGCCGCCTGGCCCGGAGCGAGCGAACCGGCCCCGCTGAGCCGGCTCATGGCAAACAGGGCCAGTTTTTGTTCCCGGGTGGAATCCATCCATAGATAGACGAAGTGGGCTTCGCCGGTGGTCAGGATTTCATCGACCGACGCATTGACGTCGGCCACGGTGACGTAATTGCGCCGCTGCCGGTTGTGGCGGTTGACCAGGCTGTGGCAGATCAGTTGCAAAAAGTATGGATGGCCCGCCGTCACCCGCCAGATTTTTTCCAGTGCGAGATCATCGCAGCCCATCCCGTACTCCGCCACCGGTTCCTGGATCAGGCGCACGGCTTCCTCGCGGGAGAGAAAACCGATATGCCGGTAAAGACTGATATTGAACAGCACGCTCCAATAATCGGAGGCCAGCTCCTCGAGCCGGTGCGTTCCGCAAAAGATCACGCTTAGGTTCTCCACATGCTGGATCAGATGCCGCAGAAAGGAGAAGACCGAGGAGTCCAAGGATCCGCGCCGGGCGGCGGATTCCAACTCCTCGAATTCATCCAGGAGCAGCAGCAGGTGGCATCCACCCAGGCACAGGCGCACGGAGGAGAGAAAACTTCTTTCGAACAAAGCCGTCGGGTTTTCCGCAAAGGCCGCAAGGTCGGGCGGGGGGACCTTCCATCCGCGTTCCGCGAGCGCGAGGGAAATTTCTGTCGCCACCGCGTGCAGGAAAGCCGGCAGGCCGGGATCGAGCGCCAGCGCCTGCCCGTCGAGGTAGACCGGCAGGAAATCGGTGCCCAGCCGCAATGGCAGCTGCTTGAGCAAAGAGGATTTTCCGGTGCGGCGCGGACCGATCAGCACCAGATTGTTGCGATGGGCGGCCGCAAGCTGCTCGAGGAGAAATTCCATCACATCTTCGCGGCCGAAAAACATCGGCGAACCCGCTTTCAGGGGAATGCCCACAACGTAGGGGTTCGGGATGCGGGTGAACTCGCCGGCCGGCTCGAGCAACTGGATGGAATCGGCGAAGCTCTCGCATTGATTCTCCCCGCGCGGATCGGCATAGTGGATTTCAAACGGCAAGCGGAAGCGGCGAACGCCGGGCGCAAGCGAGGGACGGAGGCGCAATTCGACCTGGGTTTCCTCGCCGGGGCCCAAACCGGGAATATCGGGAGTGTCTTCGAGGCTCGCGTATTCCGTTGAAGGCATCGGGCGTACTTCCAGGTGCCGTGCGGACCCGCGACCGGCGTTGCGCAGGGAAAGCACGACAGTGATTTCATCCGCCTGCCACAGGTGGCGGGTCAGGAATTCGCAAACGATCTGCGCGCGGGATTGCAGCTCGCCCATTGCGGTTTTTACGATGTCAGTCCAATGCGCGGCGACGCCGCGGATGATCGGACGGTCGGCGCATCCGAGTCCGGCGCGGGCGTTGCCGTCCAGTTTTCTCAGGATTTCGATCGCACCCGCAAGGTAGCCCAGTTTGTCCCGGATCGTGTCCACGCGTTCATAAGCTTGCAGGGACTCGGATATACCTCCGAGTTCGTCCAGCATCCCGGCCAGGTTGGCGAGGAATTCTTCTTCTTTGGACGTACTTTGATTTTGGATCTTCTGCGGCAAGCCCGTTGCCGATTTCCAACCGGCGATGTCCGACACGGAACCCGCGGCGAGTGCATCCCGACCGGCTGAATACGCGGCCTGCGCCGCCGTTCCGCCGGAAAGGGGTTGCGCCGAACGCATGAGAGGATCGAGCGCCGCAAGGATAATCCGCAGGGCACCGGGCAGCATCTCTGCCGACACGCGGTCTTCCAGCAGGTAGCCGTACCCTCCCGCGAGTCGGGCAAGCTCATCCGCTCCGGAGCTTTTCAAAGCGCTGGACAAATTTGCCATCAGCGTGGCAGCTTCCGGGTCGCGCTCCGATTCCTGCACAAGGCGGTGGATTTCCCGGAGCGCCAAATCCGGACGGGAGAGGATTCGATCGGCGGTCGCTTCGGCGCGCCCCAAGGGCGAATTACGGTGTTCGGCCAGCTGCTTTTCGGCTTCCATCCGCTGGCGGGTTTCGGTTTGTTTCTCGTCGATCAACTGGGCGACGCGGATGGAGGTTCCCGCCTGTTCGGCCAGCCCCAGCAGAAGGGATTGATCTTCGCGCGAATAACCCTCTCCGGAAAGCCGCGGCCCCAGGGCGAGAATTCCGACCGGTAGGCTGCTGCCGGGTTGCGGAGCGGTGAGCGGGACCAGTAATGGAAAGGGAAGCGCAACTCGCTGAGCGACGATCCCGCCGGTTCCCAATCGCCGGAGATCTTCTGGATCCAGAATCAGGTCGGCGTTTGCCTCGGGTGGAATTCGCAGAGAATACGCGGGAGAAAACCGGTTGCCCGCACCGCGCAGATAGATTGCGGCATAACGGATGTGCAGTAGTTCGGCCACCCGGTCTACGAGCGTCCGCTGTAATTCCGGGAGCTCGATGAACGTACGCAGTTCGCGTCCGAATTCGGTGAAGGCCCGCCGGAAATCCACCTTTTCCCGGTAGAAACGCCGGTCGATAAAAATCTGCACCCGGTCGCGCAGAGGGCGGAACAAGGCGGCAATAATAAGCGTCGAACCAACCAAAACCCAGTCTGATCCCTGCCCGGTAATGGCCTGGACCAGCGCCTGGAAAAAATAAATGCTGATGAAATACACCGCCGCGAGCAAACCGGTCAATAGACCGTAGACCATCGTGCGGTTGATGAGGACGTCTACATCCCAGAGACGGTAGCGCAGGACGGCGATCATCAGAAACATCGGCACCAGAATCAGCGTAGTGGAAAAAACGAGCTGGCCGGCGGTTTGGAAAATCAACCGCGCCGACCCGGTCTCGCGCAGGGGTGCCAGGAAGACCGGCGGAAGGTAATACCAAAGCGAAGAGAACACCGCTACCGCCAGGCTGAATACCACCAGTTTTGTCTGTTGCCTTTCCGCAGGATCGGAGGTGTGCAGATACCGGTAGATTTGCGCCGCCGCTCCGGCGCCGAATCCACCGATCAACATGGAGACGAATCCGATCGTGCGTACCGACTGCACTATCTGGGCGAAGGCTGCGGCTGTCACGTCGGTCCCCAGTAGCCAGGCGACCAATTGAACGGCGGAATGCACGGGGTTGAGCCATTCGAGTGAACCGATGGTCGAGGTGACTTCCGGGAAAACCAGCAAGGCGGTGAGCCAGACGCCGAGAAAGAGCGCCAGCGGCCGGGTCCAGGCCGGGAAGAATCGCCCGTTGGGGAAAAGGAAGATGGTCAACCCCGCCGTGGCGATCCCGATGACTTGGACGAGACGGACGAGTCCTTGCAGGGAAGGAATTGCAATAATGGGAAAGACGGTCGCGCCGAAGGTTAAGAGCGCGGTTGCAACCAGTAAAGCCATGCCTTCGTCGCGTTTTGACCAGAAGAGAACAAATGAAGAGCCGGTAAAGGAGAAAACTACGATCAGTTCGAGGACCATCCGGAGGATGGCGTAATCGGACGGTCGGATCCCGACTTGTTGCAGCGTCGCCATCTCCGCCGCCGGGAGGGAAGGGGAGATCCAGGCGGTATTCACGCCGATGGAATAGACAATCATCGCCAGCAGTACGGCGGCGAGAAGGATCCAAAGGGAACGCGCAAGCGTCAAGGCCCGGTTCCGGGAGCGGACGAAATGCGTAAGATAATTACGCGCAGTGGTTTCCGTCGAAGTGTTCATTCTTCCTACAGCATATCGTGGCGGTCGAAGGGTCGCCAGGGCTGGGGAGGGGGTATTATGTGCCGATTGCGGGTCGATTACGGGGAGAAGCGGTTGGCGGGTCTATTCCACGGTGAGAAGGTACCCTTGCCCGCGCCGGTTGACGATTAACTCGCCTTTTTCTCCCAGCGCGGCGCGGAGTTTCTTGACCACTCCCCGCGCCCGTTCGGGGTCGAGGATCTGTTCTCCCGGCCAAAGGGCGCTTTCGATCTCCACCGGGGTAAGCACGCGCCCCGGACTTTCGAGGAAGATTTT
Organism: Anaerolineales bacterium; assembly: GCA_050010135.1. Taxonomy (GTDB): domain Bacteria; phylum Chloroflexota; class Anaerolineae; order Anaerolineales; family RBG-16-64-43; genus FEN-1073. Next base: position 21,019 of record JBEKLP010000015.1, on the reverse strand, counting down.
CAGCAGAGAGAATTCCGTGGGAGTCAAATGAACCGGCTTACCGCCGGAGGTCGCAAGGTTGCGGCGAAGGTCGAGCAGAAACGGACCGCCCTGGAGCAAACCGCCCACCTTCTGCCGGCGCACGAACTGCTCCAAGATCGATCCGATATACCGGCCGTCGCGAACGAGGCCCGATCCGACCAGCGATGGTGTTCCGGTGCCTTCCAGTGGAAGAGCGGCAAGCGCGTAGCGCTCTTCCCCGCCGAGTTCGTTCCAATAATACTGGAGGTGGGGTTCAAGGTCGACCAATAATCGGCGCTGCACCTGCTCCCATTCGGCGTCGGGAATCTCCCCGTTGCTTGTGGCGGCCTCGAACGCCCGGAACCCTGCCACCTGCAGAAAGAGCGGGTGCGTTCCGGAAAGCGACAGGATTTGGAGGAGGACCCGGTCGCAAAACGGTTTACCGGCCTTGGCGGAAAGCATCAACAGTAGCCGGCGGGCGTCCGTTTCCTCCATCGGACCGAGGCTCATCGGCGCGAAAAAATTAAAAAAGGGCGAACTGAGCGTATCCGGATTAATCTGGGTGAGCTTCCACAAAGGATTCTTGGAGGCGGTGACAAACCGGATCGGATATTGGGCGGCGAGAGCGCGCAGCCGGTTGAACATCGGCAAGCCGAATCGCGGATTGGCTGCGATCAGCTCGAACTCGTCGAAAAGGATTACCAGGTTGCGCCGCCCGCCGGCAAGGTGCCCGCGAAGGAATTCCAGAAAACGGGGGTAGGGGAGAGAGTCGGTTTCCTCTCCCAGCGGCCGGCAAACCGCCCCGTAGAAATCCTCCTCGGCCAGTCCGTCGAGCGCGCCGCCGTCCAGCAGGAGGAATTCCGCGTCCTCCGCCGGGAACGAATGCGCGGCGGCGACTCCGGGATCCTTCACATGCATGAGCAGCGAAGTCTTCCCGATCCGGCGCGGGCCGGATACGGCGACGCTTTGCCCTTTGCGCAGGAGATCGAACAGATACGCCGTCTCGTGTCCGCGCCCAAAGAAAAAAGCCGGATCGGAAACCGGTCCTCGGTGGTAGAAGGGGTTGCTCTCGGACATACGTCGATTGTAGCATGGGGCCCGCTGCCCGCCCGGGCAGCTCGGAATGCGACGGACCCGGTACCAAGTTCGGATTAGGTCATTCCGAGGGGCCTTTAGGCCCCAAGGAATCGGTAATGCGATAATTATGGATCCTGACGCATAAAAAAATCCGCGATTCCTCACCCCCGAAGATCACGGGGGTTCCCCCGCTCCGCGAGGGCAAGCGGAATGACATCTGCAGACCGAGTCCGCGATTCCTCGCCCTGCATTTTGCAGGGGCTCCCCCGCTTCCCCCGCTTCGCGAGGGCAAGCACGAGGGCGAGCGCGAGGGCAGGCGGAATGACATCTGGTGCGAGGATATGAAGAAATTTACTCGGCTGATTGCATCGACGGAAGGTAGCACCGGTATGGGCAAGTACTGGGCTTGACCGATCTTTGCAGTTATGCTAATATCGCTCCATGATGAAAGGTTATTGGTCCTTCTTTTACGCGTATTTTTACGGCGCCCCAAAGGCAGCCGTCGCTTCGCGTTAAGAAGGGTTAGAAAGTTCCGATAGAGGAACCCACCGCGAGGCCAAACGGCCTCGCGGTTTTTTATTCCCGCCAGAGGCGGGATGCCGGAGGAGGAAACATCATGCCCGTTCGAGGAATTCGTGGCGCCACGACATCGCCCAGTAATTCGATAGAGGATGTTCTCGCGCGGACCCGGGAACTGTTGATGGAGATACACAAACGCAACGGGTTCGAACCGACCGATCTGGCGGCGATTTTGTTTACCACGACTATCGACCTGGACGCGGCCTATCCTGCAACAGTCGCCCGGGAATTGGGGTGGCGTGATACGGCGACGCTCTGCTCGCATGAGATCGACGTTCCCGGCGGACTGCCGCGCTGCATCCGCGTGCTGATCTTATGGAATACCGACCGCCCAGCCCCGGAAATCCATCACGTGTACCTGTATGAGGCGGAATCGCTCCGCCCGGACCGGGCGGAGATGCAGCCGGATAAACAGCGCCCGGCGCGGGTCTATTCGCTGCCGGCCTCGATTGCCTTTCAGGGGGAACACGGCGCTTTTTCCGAAGAGGCGCTTCTGATGGGGTTGAGCGGCGAGATTGATCGTATTCCCTGCCGGACCTTCGCAGAAATTTTCCTGGCGGTATCCTCCGGTAGGGCGGAAGCCGGATTGCTTCCGGTGGAAAATTCCACCACCGGATCGATCCACACCTCGTATGACCTGCTGCTGGAAAACGACCTGCACGTCATCGGGGAGTTCATACTTCCGGTTCGCCATTGTGCGATGCTGCCTCCGGGTGTGGAAGTGGAAACGGTGCGCCAAGTGATCAGCCAAACCCAAGCGCTGGAGCAGTGCTCGCACTGGATCGTTTCCCAGAACTGGGAGCCGGTGCCGGTGTACGACACCGCCGGGGCGGCCAGAATCCTGGCGCAGGAGAAACGCCCGGATCGTGCGGCGATCGCCAGCGAAACGGCCGCCCGCCTGTACGGGCTGAACATTATCGCCCGGTCCATCCAGGACGTGCAGGCGAACTACACCCGCTTCTTGCTGCTGTCCAAAGAAAGCGCACCGATCGCCAAACCCGACAAAACCTCCCTGATCTTTGCCACGCGTCACAAACCCGGCGCCTTGCACTCCTGCCTGGACGAGTTGGCCAAACGCGGAATCAACCTGACCAAGATCGAATCCCGTCCGGATCGCAAGAAGCCGTGGCATTATCTGTTCTATCTGGATTTCGAGGGGGATGTAGCCGAACCGAAAGTGGTCGAAGCGCTTGAAGCGCTGGCCACCCACACCGATTTCTTGCGCCGGTTGGGATCGTATCCTACCCGGACACTTGGAGAAAGAGAGGAGTAGCCATGGTCATCGTCATGCAGGATCACGCCAATCAAGAGGATATTGAGGAAGCGATCCATCAGGTGAAGGCCATGGGGTATGGGGTGAATCTCTCCCGTGGCGATGAGCGAACCGTCATCGGGATCCTCGGCGACGAACGCGCGCTGGAATGGGAGCATTTGGAGCTCCTGCCGGGCGTGGAACAGGTCGTCCGCATCCTCAAACCCTACAAGCTGGCTTCGCGCGAATCGCGCCCGGAAAGAACCATCGTGCGGATCGGCTCGGTCGCGATCGGCGGAAACGAGATCGTTATCATCGCCGGTCCCTGCGCGGTCGAAAGCCGGGAACAGATCATCGAAACGGCCAAGGCCGTGAAGAAGGCGGGCGCGCACATGTTGCGCGGCGGTGCGTTCAAGCCGAGATCCTCCCCGTATGCATTCCAGGGAATGGCCGAGGAAGGCTTGAAGCTGCTGGCCGAGGCGCGCGAGGTGACCGGATTGCCGGTGGTCACCGAAGTCATGGCTCCCGACCAGCTGGAGATGGTGATCCAATACTCCGACATGCTCCAGATTGGGGCGCGTAACATGCAGAATTTTCCGCTCCTGCAGGCGGCGGGGAAAAGCGGCCATCCGGTTCTCCTCAAACGGGGCAACAGCGCCACGGTCGAGGAATGGCTGATGGCGGCCGAGTACCTTCTATCCAACGGGAATACCCGCGTCGTGCTTTGCGAACGCGGGATCCGCACCTTCGAGACCGCAACGCGCAACACCACCGACATCAATGCGATCCCAGTGGTCAAACATCTTTCGCATTTGCCGGTCCTGGTCGATCCGAGCCATTCCACCGGGAGGGGTGAATATATAGAATCGATCTCGCGGGCGGCCATCGCAGCGGGCGCCGACGGGCTGATCGTGGAAGTCCATCCCCATCCGGAGGCGGCGCTTTCCGACGGGCCACAAAGCCTCACGCCGGACGCCTTCAGCGAAGTGGTGAACCAGGTAAAGCGGATCGCCGCCGTAATCGGCCGGAGCTGATTCAGTACATGTGTCATTTCGCCTGCCCTCACGTTTACCCTCGCGAAGCGGTGGAAGCGGAAGCCCGCCCCAGCCAGTAGTGCGGGCCGGGGAACCCCACATGGTTTTCGGGGAAAAGGAATCAGTAACTTTTTACTATTCCTGTATTAGCTAATATTGAGTCGCCGATTCCTCGGGGTCTAAAGACCCCTCGGAATGACAAACCATAACCTCATAGACGGCCGGCTTTCGAATGGCGTAAAATCCAGTGTTGCGGAGAATTCTTTATTCCAATCCAGAGGGAACTTGAGAGGCACGGGAAAGGGAGTCATGCCGCAGGAAAAAGAACTTCCTTTTGCGCTCGACCAAGCCACCATTGGAGTTGTGGGCTTGGGTTTGATGGGTGGATCGCTCGCGCTCGCATTAACCGGGAAATGCCGTTGGAGAATCGGACTGGATTCCGATCCGGAGGCGGATAAGGCGGCGCTGGAGAAAAAAGCCATCGATGAATTAGCTCTCCATCTCCCGGACTTGGTCGAAAAAGCCGATCTGATCGTCCTTGCCGCTCCGGTGCGGACAATCCTGGCGTTATTAAAGGAAATGGCCGATATTCACCCTCTTGCCAATCGCATGCGGGTGGTTATCGATATTGGGTCAACCAAGAGCGATATTGTGAAGGCGATGGAGGGTTTGGGGACTGGTTATGCTCCGATTGGAGGACACCCGATATGCGGACGCGAGATGCAGGGGATCGGCTTTGCGGATCCATTGCTTTACAAGGATGCGCCCTTTGTTTTAACTCCAATCCCCAATGGTTCGCCGCGGGCGTTTGCGGCTGGTCGCAGCCTGGTCGCGGCGCTGGGTGCACGCGCCGTTGAACTAAGCGCAGCCGAGCACGACAACCTCGTTGCCAGCACAAGCCATCTTCCGCATCTGGTCGCGGTAGCCCTGGCGCAAACCGCAAGCCGGCTACCATCGGCCGCGGCACTCGTAGGACCGGGTTTCCGGGATACGACGCGCCTGGCGGCCTCGAATTTGGAAATGATGACGGACATCCTGCTCACCAACCGCGAGCATGTGCTGGAGGCGCTCGAGGAATACATCGCCCGGCTGGAGGCGCTCGCCCAGCGGGTTCGCGAAGGCGACGAAGCGCGCTTGAAAGTTTTGCTGGCCGAAGGCCGACGGGGAAGGCAGGAGCTGCTGGAATTGTCCAAAGGCGAAAAGTGAGACTTGTTTCCCGAAATACTCCCGCTTTGCATGGATCCGTCCGCCTTCCGGGGGATAAATCCATCTCCCATCGAGCGGCGGTCCTGGCCGCGACGGCCGACGGTCTCAGCCGCATCGACGGTTTTCTTCGCGCAGGGGTCACCCAAGTCATGTTGTATTCGCTGGCCGCCGCCGGAGTGAAATGGAGGTGGGAAAAAGAAACCCTCGTGGTGGAAGGAAACGGCCGGAGCGGGTTTCGAACCGGGCCGCAGCCGCTGTACTGCGGCAACTCGGCGACCACCTTTCGATTGCTCAGCGGTGTGCTAGCCGGGCGCCCGGAGTGGCGGTCGGACGCGGCCGGGGGCGAATTCATCCTGGACGGATCAGATCAATTGCGCCGTCGGCCAATGCGCCGCGTGATCGAACCGCTCCGGGCGATGGGCGCCGCCATCCGGTCCATGCAGCAGCCGGATTGCGCGCCGCTAGGAATTACACCATCGGAAATATCGGGGATCGAGTATTCCATGCCGATCGCATCCGCCCAAGTGAAATCCGCCATCCTGCTGGCAGGACTTGCCGCTTCCGGATCGACGCTGGTGCAGGAGCCTTCTCCCTCGCGCGATCATACCGAGCGGCTCTTGCGCATCCTGGGGGTCCGATTGGACGAGGTACCTTGCCGCGTGCGCGTGTTCCCGATCGGACGGCCGCTTCCACCGCTGGAGATCCGGATCGCCGGAGATTTTTCCTCAGCGGCGTTCCCGCTCGTGGCGGCGTTGATCGTCCCCGGATCGGAGGTCATTCTACGAGATGTCGGGTTGAACCCGCGGCGGACAGGCATGCTTGCGGCGTTGCGCCGAATGGGTGCGGACGTTGTGGAACTCGACCGCTCGGAAACGGCCGGTGAACCGCGGGGCGATCTGAGGGTGCGTGCCGGCCCTCTATCCTCCACCGTTGTGGAGGGTGCTGAGGTTGTGGATATGATTGACGAATTCCCGGTATTCGCGGTCGCGGCGGCTCGCGCCGAAGGGATCACCATCATCCAAAACGCCGCGGAACTTCGAAATAAAGAATCCGACCGAATCTCGATGCTGGCAGCCGAGCTTTGGAAGGTTGGGGTTGCGGTGGAGGAAACGCCCGACGGATTTTCCATCGAGGGTCCTGTGGAAATCCGCGGAGGGTTGGTGGATTCCCACGGGGATCACCGTCTGGCGATGGCCATGACTGTGGCCGGACTGGTTTCGAAAACCCCCGTTGAGGTCGAGGGCGCCGAGTGCGTTTCGGAATCATTTCCGAATTTTGCGAGTCTGATGAATTCCCTGGGAGCGCAGATAGCATGAAAACGGTTTTGATCGGTTGGCCCCTTGCCCACAGCATTTCCCCCGCCATGCACAATGCGGCCTTCCATGCGATGGGAATGCAAGGCGAGTATTCGCTGCTTCCGGTCGAGCGGGAGGAAGATCTCCGCGGTGTATTGGCGCGTTGGAAATCCGACCCGGATTGGATAGGCGCCAACGTGACCGTACCATACAAAGAAAAGGTCGTCGCTCGTCTTCGGAAACTGGAAGGCGCCGCCGCACGTTTGAAGGCCGTGAACACCATCGCGCGAAAGGGGAAGGGGCTGATCGGGCATAATACCGACATGCCCGGATTTCTGGCCGATCTGGATCGCAACGGATTCGACTTCCGCGGGAGGAATGTCATCGTGATCGGTTCCGGAGGGGCGGCTCGGGCAGTCGTGCGCGGCTTGGTCGAAAGCCTGTGCCAAGTCTCATTGATCGCGGTCATCCGCGAGCAGGCCGAAGCCCTGGCGCGCGACCTTGGAGATGGGCGGGTGGAAGTGATCTCCTGGAGCGAGCCGTCGCTTGCCGATCGGACCCGGGCCGCGAGCCTTGTCGTAAACACATCGCCGGTTGGAATGTGGCCCAGCGTCGAAGCATCTCCCTGGCCGGAGAGCGTTCCATTCCCGGAAAAAGCCGGTATCTATGATGTTGTCTATAACCCGATCGAAACGCGTTTCCTGCGGGATGCAAAGGCGCGCGGATTGAAAGCCGCAGGCGGATTGGGGATGCTGGTTGAGCAGGGTGCTCTTGCGTTTGAACTTTGGACTGGCGTGGATGCGCCGCGCGACGTGATGCTTCGGGCGGCCCAGGCGGCGCTTGCATAGAGAGGGAGGCGGCATGATTCGGCTGATCACGGCAGGGGAATCACACGGCCCGGCGCTGGTGGCCATCCTGGAGGGAATTCCCGCGGGGTTGCCGCTCCGGGCGGAGGACTTTCAGCCGGATTTGATCCGGCGACAAGGCGGATCCATGACGCAGGCCGCTTACCGCGGGGCGAGCGCGCGGATGAAGATAGAACGAGACCAGGCGACCATTCTCGCCGGTGTGATGAACGGGAAAACAACCGGCGCGCCGATCGCACTCACGGTTGAAAATCTCGATCACAGGGAATGGAAAGGGCGGGCGGTGGATGCGATGACCGTTCCCCGTCCCGGGCACGCCGACCTCGCGGCGGCGATCAAATATGGATACGATGATCTGCGTCCGGGTTTGGAACGCGCCAGTGCGCGCGAAACCGCTGCCCGCGTGGCTGCTTGCTCCGTTTGCAGAAAACTCCTCGACGCGTTGGGGATTCGCGTCGGAAGCTACGTCATCCGGATCGGTTCGGCCGCGGCCGACCTGGCCTCGATGCCGATCGAAGAACGAATAAAACGGGCGGATGAATCCCCGTTGCGTTGCCCGGATGCGGCGGGGGGCGAACGGATGCAGGCGGAGATCGACCGCGCGATGAAAGCCGGCGATACGCTCGGGGGTGTATTCGAGGTGGTCGCGCTGGGCGTGCGGCCGGGATTGGGCGGGTTTGGCAATTGGGACCGGAGGATGAACTCGCGATTGGGCGCCGCTCTCTTCGGGATCCCTGCCATCAAAGGAGTCGAGTTCGGGGATGGATTCGCGCTAGCGGCGCTTCCCGGAACGCAAGCCCAGGATCCGATCCGGCGCGAGGGCGATACGATCGTACGCCCTTCCAATCATGCCGGAGGAATCGAAGCGGGTATCACCAACGGCTCGCCCGTCGTGGTCCGCGCCGCCATGAAGCCGATTGCCACCACGATCGCTTCGCAGGAATCGGTCGACCTCTCCGGCGGCGGGAAATCGGAGACGCACTACGAGCGGTCGGATTTTTGCGCGGTGCCGCGCGCGGCGGTGGTGGGCGAGGGGATGGTCTGCCTGGTGCTTGCAGATGCGGTGCTGGAAAAATGCGGCGGGGATTCCCTCGACGAAGTCCGCGACCGTTTCGACCGCCTTCCGCGCGGAACGCTCTCCGACTTTCATCTCTCTCCCGATCCGAAAAATTTCTGGTAACGCACCGAGAGGATTATTTCGTGCGTATTTCATCGCCGGTGCATTCTTCGCCGGACGCCTTAATATCGGCATTTTGAGAGAGGTCGCCCGGCGGGTAACACGCTCACCGCGGTTTCTTTTTTTGCGATACAATCCGCGCCGGGTCGAGCGAATTCTCTTCCCGCTTCATCCGGCGCGTTTGGATGGAATGGAAGATCGGCTGGGATGCGAAAGATGAGGGAGTTCAACGCCGAGGTTGGAGAATGAATCTATATATTTATGGTCCGCCGGGATGCGGAAAAACCACGGTCGGCATGCTGCTCGCCGAACGGATGGGTTGGCATTTCACCGATACCGATAAGATCATCGAAAACGAAGCGCGAATGCCGATCACGGAAATCTTCCTCCAGAAGGGGGAAGCCGATTTTCGACTGCGGGAAAAAGCGCTGCTTTCGAATCTGGTAAAAACCACCCGGACGGTGGTCGCCCTCGGCGGAGGAACGCTGGTGGATGACGAGAACCGCGCCTTGGTTGAATCTTCCGGGGCGGTGGTGTGCCTCACGTGCAATCCGGAAACCATTTTGGAGCGCATGGGCGACGAGTTGAATGCCCGGCCGCTTTTGGTGGGGTCCGGCCCGTTGGAACGGCTCAAAGCTCTTCTGGCTAAACGCGCGGCGCTCTACGCCTCCTTCCCTTTGGCGCTCGACACAACCACTCTTGCGCCGGAGGACGTGGCTTGGAAGGTCCAACGCCTTTCGGGGATATTCCGACTTGCGGCGATGGGGAGCGGATACGACGTTATCATCAACCGCGGGATGCTGCATCATTTACGCGCCGAACTGGAGGATCGCAAGCTCGGCGCGCCGTTCGTGATTATTAGCGACGACCACGTCGCTCCGATTTACGCCCGGCCGATTGAGGAAACCCTGGCGCCGATGGGAGCCGTTTCCTCGATTGTATTAAAAGCGGGCGAAGCGTCAAAAAACCTGCGGACAGTCGAGTCGATTTATTCCGATTTGTTCAATAGCAAAATGGAACGCCGCGGAACCCTGCTGGCTCTGGGCGGAGGGGTGGTGACGGATATCGCCGGATTTGCGGCCGCCACCTACCTACGCGGGATTCCATGGGTGGCGCTTCCGACCAGCCTGCTGGGTATGGTCGACGCCGCGATCGGCGGAAAAACCGCCGTCGACCTCCCGCAGGCGAAAAACCTCGTCGGTTCGTTTTATCCGCCGGCCATGGTCCTTGCGGATCTAGACACCCTGGCCACGTTGCCGCCTCAGGAATTGCGGACAGGGATGGCCGAGGCGGTCAAATCCGCGATGATCGGCGATTCCAAGCTGCTCGGAATAATTGAAGCTTTGAACGGCGAAGTTGTTCCGGAAAAGCTCGACGGCATCGTCCGGCGGGCGGCCCGGGTGAAAATCCGGGTGGTGGAAGAAGATCCTTTCGAACGCCGCGGACCCCGCGAAGCTTTGAATTTCGGGCATACCATCGGGCACGCCGTCGAAACCTGGTCGAACTATGAAATCCCGCACGGCGAAGCGGTGTCGATCGGGATGGCGGCCGAATCGAAACTGGCGGAAAAAATCGGAATCGCCGAACAAGGAGTTGCCGGCAAGCTGACCACCCTTTTGATTGGATTGGGATTGCCCGTGCACTGCGAGGCGCCCGTGGAAAAGATTCTCGATCTTATCGACGTGGACAAGAAACGGCGCGGCGGGCGGATCAAATGGGCTTTGCCCATCTCGGCGGGAAAAGTGCGCGTCGGTTTGGAAGTAGCGGAAGAAGACGTCCGGCAGTCGCTAAAAACCGTCGGATGCCAGGATTGAAATTCGAACGAGCCTGGATCACGCCTTGATTCCGGTGGATGAAAACGGAGACCTGGCGGATGAAGACGGGGGCGCAAACCGGGAGGAGGAACGATGCCCAAAATCTTACTGGTGCACGGACCCAATCTGAACCTGCTCGGCGAGCGCGAGCCGGATGTGTATGGGAAAGTGACGTTGGCGGAGGTCGACGCGCGGATCACGGCGCTGGCGAAAGGGCAGGGGGCTGAAATCCGGATCGTGCAATCCAACTGCGAAGGCGGCATCATCGACGCGATCCAGGAGGCCCGGCAATGGGCGGACGGGTTGTTGATCAATCCCGGGGCATTCACGCATTACTCGCTGGCCATCCGGGATGCGATTGCCGCCGTGCGCATACCGGCGGTGGAAGTCCATATCAGCAACGTGTTCGCCCGCGAGGAGTTCCGCCACCGGTCGGTGATCGCTCCGGTCTGCATCGGTTCCATCTGCGGGTTTGGCGCACGCAGCTATGAGTTGGGCTGGACCGCACTGACGGGTTACCTTCAACAGCAGGGAGAAAAAGTAAAGTAGCGCAACGGGAATGAGTTAATTGAACGCCGCGGTCGTAAAAATTATCTCAAGGAATGGTATAATTTCTTATCCACCGGATCCATTCCATGGTTCGAAACAGAATTTCTGAACGGGGTGATGAAGCAGGCTGCGCGGTATGATTTCTTGATGACCGCGCATGTTCTTATATCGAACCGGAATAGGCGGCGCATTTTGGGTGGGAGGAATCGGGATGATGGAGTCGATCAATGAGGTCAGGCCTTTCCGGGCCGAACATTACAATCCGGAGAAGATCGAAAACATCGGCCTGTGTCTTTCCCGTCCCTATGATGTGATCAGCCCGCTCGAACAGGACGAGTACTACAAGGTTCACCCGCAAAACGTGGTGCGCCTCATCCTTAATAAGCTCCAAACCGGCGATACCGAAGGGAGCAATCGCTATACCCGCGCCCGGGATTTGCTCGGTCAGTGGCGCCAGGAGCAGGTGATCGTTTCCTACCGGCGCCCGTCCTTCTGGGTGTATGAACAGGATTTCCAGGCCGAAGGACTGCCGCACCGGCAGGTCTCCGGTTTCATCGGATTGGTCCGCTTGCAGGATTACGACAACGGCCGGATCCTTCCCCACGAGAATATCATCCGCGAGCCGCTCGAAGACCGCATCCGCCTGACCCGCACTACCCACACCCAATTCGAATATATCTGGGGGATCTATCCGGATCCGCTACTCACGGTGGATGGAATACTCTCCACGTGTGACCGCGATCTGCAGGTGCTGGATTACGTGGATCCGGCCACCGGGGTACGCCACCACCTCTGGCGCCTGGTCGATCCGGTCCAGTGCGAGGCGATCTCGAAGGCAGTATCGCAGAAGCGGATTTACATCGCTGACGGGCACCACCGCTACCAGACCATGCTGACCATCCGTGACGAAATGCGTAAGCTGCATCCGGATGCCGGGCCGAATGCACCGTGGGAGTACATCATGATGTATCTGGTGTCGGCCAATCACGAAGGGCTGACGACGCTGCCGACCCACCGCATGCTCAGGGATCTCCCGCTGGTGAGCGAGCAGACCATCCGGGACGCGGTGAAGCTTGGGTTTCTCGTGCGCGCTTATTCCTTCGGGGAAGACGATGAAATCGAGGCGCGCGAAATGTGGCTGCGCGAACTGCGCAACGCCGACGTCCATGACCATAAATTTGGCGTCGCGCTGCACGGAGTAAACACCTATTACCTGTTGTCGATCGATGAAAAGCGGGCCACCCGTATGGTGGAGGGGGAAAGCGGCTCGCTTACTCTGCGCATGCTGGATGTCTCCCTGTTGAAATCCATCGTGTTTAAAATGCTGCTCGGCCTAACCGAGGAACAACTCAAACCGCAGATGACTCTCCACTACACGCCCAAGGCGCAGGTGGCGCTCGAAAAAGTGCGTTCGGGGGAAATGCAATCGGGATGGTTCTTGAACCACACCAGCCTTGAGGAAATCATGACTGTGGCCGACAACCGGGAAAAAATGCCTCAGAAGTCTACGCACTTCTACCCCAAGCCGTTGTCGGGGCTGGTTTTCTATAATATGAACAGCGTGCAATAGCACTTGTAGCCGCGATCGACGATCGCGGTTATAGAGATTCATATTCTACCCCCCGCACGCATTGGCCAGATGTTGGATGTAAGTCTCCGCAAAGTTATGTCGGCCGGAACCGTCGCAGGCAGCTCGGAAGAACAGGTAAGAAGTTTGAGCCGGCTCGGCGACCGCTTGTAGCGCTGCCGATCCAGGATTGCTTATCGGTCCAGGCGGTAATCCGTAATAAAGGTAAGTATTGTACGGAGAATCGAGACCGAAGTCCGCAGGCCAGAGTGGATTGGTCCACCATCCGCCGCGGTCGGATTGGAATCCCAGCGCGTATTGCACGGTGGGATCCGCTTCCAAACGCATCCCCAGGTTCAGACGGTTGTAGTATACCGACGCGATCAGCGGCATTTCCTCCTCCACCACAGCTTCGCGCTGGATGATCGAGGCCAGGGTGACCGCCTGGTAGACGCTTAACCCTTCGGATTTCACCGCCGACTGCCATCCGGCGGGAAGCGACTGCTGAAAATTCAACACCATCCGCTCGACGAATTGATCCGCCGTTTCCCCTGGAACCACCCGGTATTCCGCGGGGAAGAGAAATCCTTCCAAGGTTGCCCAGGAGGGAATTTCCGCATAGAGGGACGCCAGGCTGCCGTTGCTGTCGGGGCGTCCGCCGGCTGATGAGAGGAAATCGTTGGGGGTGATGGAAACTCCGGTTGCGGGAAGCGCGGCAGCGATCTCCTCCTGCCGCCAGCCGGGAAACACGGTTACCTGTCGGATTTTGCTTTCCCCATTCGACAGCGAATCGGCGATCTGTGCCGGATTTTCTCCGGCTTGGATGAGGAACATCCCCGAACCGATCGAACGGTCGCCGCCGGTGTAATGCAAGTAGCGGCAGATCAAATTCGAATCCCCGACCCACCCTTCTTGCTTCAACCGCGCGCAAATTTCCGTTGCTGTCTCGCCCTGTTGCACCTCGAACACCCCATCGGTATGGGCGGAAGGCAGATTCAGTGAATCGTAATTGAAGCGTAAATACGCCCGCAGATAAATCAGATTAAATGTCGAGAGGTCCCCGGCCGCGGACGGCAACGGCGAACCGGAATCCTCGCTCAGCAGAAGCATCAATCCGGCGGCCAAAAGCGCCAGGAGGATTCCTCCCAGGAACATCGCACCGATCCATCGGGTGTACGTTCCAAACGGGTTAAGCCGGTTTGTCCGCTTGGTCATCGAGATACTCCTGTAGAAATGCCGCAGCGGCCAGCGCGTCGTCTGGGGCGCGGCGTAACTTGCGCCCCTTGCCACGCTCTGCCAGGACCTCCTGGGCGCGTTGCGTGGAGAAGGATTCGTCATACAGGATGACGGGGATGGAGGTGGCCGCGCGCAAGGCAGCGAGCAACTTATGCGTGAACCGGGCCTGCTCGTTCATTCGAGTCCCCGCTTCGTGGGAGTTTCCGACGAAAATCCGCTCCGCTTTTTCACAATGGGCCACTTCCAGAATCCGGACGCAATCCTGCTGCAGAGAACCTCGCTCGAAAACCGTCAGCGCCCGCGCGACCGTGCCGCTGAAATCGCTCACTGCCAGCCCGATCTTTTTCAATCCAGGATCCACCGCGAGGCTTTTCATCCGATTCCCGCCGCGATTTCGATTTGATAGGGGAAGAGCGGAAGCACCGGAATCCACACCGGCCATAGATCCAATCCCGCGACACTGCGCGCGCCGAATCGGGAGCGCATAATCGCGGCTGCTTGTCCTGGAGTGCGCGCGCGCAGTGCCAGAGCCATCGCATTGGGATCGGGGATTTTCACTGCCAGGCCGGACGCATGCAGATCGAATGCGCCCTGTGCGTTTTCCTCAAGCCGTACGGTGACGCTCGCGGGAGAGAGCGTCTCGCCTGCGGTGAGCCCGGAGATGAGCGCATCTTGCGCGCGGGATCGGACGATATCGGTGGGGCACTCCCATGCGGTGGCGGTCGCGTGCAACGTCAGGCCGACAGTATCGGAAGGCGTATTAACGGGGAAATCCGCAGCATCCAGCGGGTCGAACTGCACTTGCATGGATTTTTCCACAAGAGTCCGGCCGGCTGTCGCCAGGTTCTGCATACCGGTTGTCGCTTCCTGACGGGCCTGATCGGTCAACGAGGTGCGCAAAGCATCGAGATCGGCTTGTGCAACCGCGCTGCGCCAGGCTTGCGCACCACCAGAAATTGGCTCAGGGTTCGTTGCCTCAATCGAGAGCGCGAGCGGCCCTTCCACGCGGTCTATTGCTCCGGCGGCGAGATTGCCGGACGGACCGGGCTTGACCGCGCGGACTGCGACCGATTGCGACTTCCCTGCCAGGAGGATCACCCCTTCGGTCGTTTCGAGGAATATGCTGCCTTTTGAGGAAACCCTCAATCCGGTGGGAAGATTGAGAATACGGGCTGATTTGTTGGTTAAAAAAACAATCCCCTTCGCATAGGCAATGGGAACAAAAATAAATCCTGTGGTTTCCAGGCGGGAAGAGAGTTCCAAATGTGTGCTCAGTGAAGCACAGAGAGAAGAATCGAGCGGTTTGGATACCTCAATCGCGCGGCTTGGGAAAACAGCGTGGATTTTGGCGGAAGGGAGTAGCAAAAGAAAGAGAAGCATCAACGATAGAATCGCCGCGTCGAAAACACCCATCCGGACGGCGGGCGAATGTCGGTCTGAAAAATTTATTCGGAGCGGGGCGGGAGGCCGCGCCTGTGTTTGCCGGACCGATAAACCGCCGGATAAATCGCGGTCATGGGATGAAAGTCCGTAAAGCGCCGTTTCCTTGAGGCTGAGATAGCAGGGGATTCCGGTTTGCGCCGCCAACCGATGGACTTCCGGATCGGCGCTGACCAGGATCAATTCCGATCCGGCCATCGCAGCCCAACGGCATAAAAGCGCAAAGTCCAGCCGGCGGTTGATCGGTTCTGTCAGGGCGGGCCACAACAGTATCAACCGTCCCGCTTGCACGCGGGTGATTTTGTCCCGCAGCGATTGCAGGTCGTCGGTAGGTTCGAGAGAAAGAATTTGTTCTTTCATGGCCGTCCGTCCGGCATACCGACTCCGGCTTCAGACCAATTTTTCCTCTGCGGCGTGTCGTAGGAATTGCATTGCATCCGCCAGCCGGTTGGGATCTGTCCCGCCGGCCTGGGCCAAGTTGGGCCGGCCGCCTCCTCCTCCGCCCAGGAGTTTGGCCGCCGCCCGTGCCAATTCGTCGGCGCTGAGCCCGCGCGCGATCAGGTCGTCGCTGATGGAAATCACCACAATCGGTTTTTCGTCGGCGATCGAACCAATAGCCGCCATCCCGCTGGAATACTTTCTCCGGAACGAGTCGGCAAGGAGGCGCAGCGTTTCCGCGTTGGCTTGCGTCACTTTCACTGCCAAGACCGGGACGCCGGCGATGGTCGCAACTTGCGCAAGCGAAGCCTCGAATTCCGAACGGGCCATCTCCTGCCGCAGGCGCTGATTCTCCTTGCGCAGCCGGTCCAGTTCGCCCATGTTTTCGAGCACCTTTCGGTCCACTTCCTCCGGCGCTGCACCGAGGTAGGCGGAGATATTTTGCAGGGTCCGGCTTCGCTCCTGAGCGAGTGCCACCGCCGCATGGCCGGTGACCGCCTCGATGCGCCGCACGCCGGAAGCCACACTGCTCTCGGAAACGATCAGGAACATGCCGATGTCGCCCGTCTGGAAAACATGCGTGCCGCCGCAAAGTTCGTAGGAAAACGGCTCTCCTTCCTCGCCGATGGAGATGGTGCGCACGGTCTCGCCGTACTTTTCTCCAAACAGCGCCATCGCCCCCTTGCCCACGGCGTCGTCGCGGGCCTCCTCGGTCGTCGTGACGGGGTAGTTGGCCAGGATCGCCTCGTTGACGTAGCGCTCGATTTTCTCCAGGTCCTGCTGGCTGATCATGCTGTGGTGGGTGAAATCGAACCGGAGCCTGTCCGGCGCAACCAGCGAGCCCGCCTGACGGACATGATTCCCGAGGACGTAGCGCAATTCCGCGTGGAGCAGGTGGGTGGCGGTGTGGTTGCGCATGATGCCCCAGCGCCGTTCCTCGTCCACTTCCATCGTGGCCAGATCGCCCTGTGCGGGATGGCCGGACTTTACCTTTCCCCGCAGCACGATCAACCCGCCGACGGGACGGACCACTTCCTCAACGTCGATGTCCCAAGCGGCTTCGGTCGCCTCTTCGGCCTTGGGCATCCACAGGGAGCCCATATCGGCCACCTGTCCGCCGGATTCAACGTAGAAGCACACGCGCGGGAGGATCACTTCCACGGTATCGTTTTCGCCGACCCGTGGAACGCGTTTTCCATCCTTGAGCAGGGCCAGGATCGGCTCCTCCATTTGGAAGGTGGAGTAGGGGTCATATTCGACGCCATTCTCCGGAAGCATCCCCTCGTTCTTGAGTTCCTCGAGAACGGTTCGGTAACGCGCCGCATCCGCTCCGGTCATCTCGCCCATGGCTTGTCCGGCTCCGGACACCTCGCGGTGTTCGTCCATCGCCTTGCGAAATCCTTCCGCGTCCACTTCCATTTCCAGGTCGCGGGCCACGTCGCGGGTGATCTCGAGCGGAAGGCCGTACGTAGCGTACAAATCGAATGCGAGATGCCCGTTCAAAACAGATTGTCCCTGGCGCTTGAGGTCGGAGAGCGTCTCGTGGAGATTGTCGATTCCCACGTCCACCGTTTTGCGGAAGCGGCGTTCTTCCATCGTGAGCGCGGTATAGATCGCCTCGCTGTGCCGCGCGAGTTCCGGATACGCCTCATGGTATGTGGAGACGACTGCCTCGGCCACTTTGGCCAGGAACGGTTCGGTCAGCCCGAGTTTTCCGCCGAAGAGCGCTGCCCGGCGGATGATCATCCGGCAGATGTAATTCCGGCCGATGTTCCCGGGCACCACGCCGTCGGCGATCAAAAACGCGGCGGCGCGGGCGTGGTCGGCGATCACCCGGTAGGGCGTAAAGTTCGCTTCGCGCTGCTTGTCGGAATGTCCGGTCAGCTGCTGCGTGGCCTCGATCAGCGGCCAGAATAGATCGGCGCGGTAATTGGAGTTCACACCCTGCAGGATCGCCGTCACGCGGTCGAGGCCCATGCCCGTGTCCACGTTCTTGGCGGGCAGCGGAGAAAGATCGCTGGGCCCGGTGCGGTTGTATTGGATGAACACGAGGTTCCAAAGTTCGGTGAACCGCCGACAATCGCCGTTGACGGCGCAGACGTGGCCGGGAACGTTTTTCATATCGCATGTGTCTTCGCCGCGGTCGATGCTGATTTCGCTGCAGGGGCCGCAGGGGCCGGTGTCGGCCATCTCCCAGAAATTTTCCTTTCGGCCGAAGAAAAGCACGTGGGCTGGGTCGAGCCCGGCCTGCGCCCGCCAGATTTCGGAGGCTTCTTCGTCCCGGGGAATCTCCCCCTTTTCATCGCGGAAACAGGTTACGTAGAGCCGGTCCGCGGGCAATCCCCAAACGCCGGTCAGGAGTTCCCATGCCCAGGCGATGGCTTCCTTCTTGTAGTAATCCCCAAAAGACCAGTTGCCGAGCATTTCGAAAAACGTATGATGGGTATCGTCGCGTCCGACTTCGTCGAGATCGTTATGCTTACCGGCGACCCGCATGCATTTCTGCGAATCCACCGCCCGGCTATAGGAGCGTTTATCGGTTCCGAGAAAAACATCCTTGAATTGGACCATGCCGGCGTTGGTGAACAGCAGGGTGGGGTCGTTGCCAGGTACGAGCGAAGCCGAAGGAACAACGGTGTGGCCGTGCTTGGCAAAAAAGTCGAGGAAATCCCGGCGGATTTGCGCGCCGGAGCGGAACTCCGTCTTGCGCGCCTTGGCCGGCTCGCTGCGATCGGTTTTACGTTTTGGCATCCATCCTCCAAAAGGGTGCACGGATTATACGCGAGAGGGGAGGCGGAAGGCAATCCGCGACCCCCACGGGAACGGTTTCCACGGCCGGGTGTAGAATCCATAGTGCATCGACGAAACCGAATCGCAACAATGGAGGCTGGAATGATCCGGATCATCGCCGACACGACATGCGCCCTGCCGCGGAAAATCACCAATCGGCTCGGGATTCCAATCCTCCCCCAAATCATCATTTTTGGGGAAGAGTCCTTCCGCGACGATACGGAATTGACCACGGAACTCTTTCTGAAGAAATTGCGCTCCTCGCCGGTGTTGCCAAAAACCGCCGCGCCGTCACCCGCGCTCTACACGCCCATCTTCCGGGAAATCCTCGACCGGGGCGATATCCCGTTTGTGCTGTGCCCCTCGGCGGACGTTTCCGGAACGTTGCGCTCGGCCGAAGTGGCTGCGCAGGATTTTCCGGGAGCCGGAATCCGCGTCCTCGACACCCGCACGGTGGCCGGCACGCTCGGCGCCACGGTCCTGCTCGCCGATCGCTGGGCCAAGCAGGGTGTTCCCATGGATGAATTGCTTTCCCGGTTGGAGAATTTAAGAATCCAACAGCGCACGTATTTCGTCGTGGATACTCTGGAATACCTTCACAAGGGTGGGCGAATCGGGGGGGCCAAGCGGCTGGTGGGCGAGATGCTGCAAGTTAAACCGATTCTGCGTTTGCTGGACGGCTGCGTCGAAGCATACGAACAGCAAAGGACCCGTGCGCGAGCCCTGGCTCGCCTTCAGGAATTGGTGATGGGGGAATGCTCCAAAGGGGAAGGAACCTTTCTCAGCGTGATGCAAGCTGACGCTGAGGATACCGCCAAAGAATTGGCGGACGGTTTTAGGAAGCGGATGGAGATTAAAGAAGTGCCGATCTACGAGCTGCCGCCGGCGATTGTCGTTCATGGGGGCCCGGGAACACTGGCTGTCGGATTTTTCGCGAAACCGGTGCTTTAAATAGATATTCATCCGTAGCCTTCAATCGATGAAGCAGTAAATTTCCATCGGGTTTCGAAACTCAACTTGGATGAAAATCGTCCGCCGGGTGTTCTTCTCGGCGGACGATTTGATTGGCGTGTGTTCAAAGAAACAATACATAAAGGAGCATAGAGAATCGCTCGCGTGATAACGGCATCCTCCGGTCGGATAAACCGATGGGCGGCGGGGATTCTCCCGGGGAATGGATTCGGCCGGGGGATTACCGGATTATGTTGAAACCGCCACCCGCTTATTCCTGCGGTACCAGTCCACCGTGTCGGAAAGAGTTTCGAGCAACCTGCGCGGGTGATATCCCAATTCACGGGTGGCTTTTGCGTGGCTGATGTTGGAATTACTGCACAAGGTTGAGAGCGAATAGGGCGTGAACCGCGGCTTGGTTCCCGAGAGCCGGTAGTAGATTGGTGTGAAGACCGACGCGGCTCTGGCCAGGGAAAACGGTATGTGAATCCGGGTGAAGTGTTTCCCGGTCATCTCCCACAACATATCGATGATGTTCCTCACACTGAGCCGCTGGCCGGAAAGAATATACGTTTCGCCGTTGCGCCCCTTCTCGGCCGCGAGCATCATCCCGTCCGCCACGTCACGCACGTCGACGAAATCATACGCGCCGTCGATGTAGAATTGGGTTTTTTCTTCCACGCAATCCAGGATCAATTGGCCAAGTTCCGAGCGACGGTAATCGTTTGGTCCGATGACTCCGGTCGGGCAGACGATCACCGAGTCCAAACCTTCCTCCGCGGCCTGTTGCACCGCCAGCGAAGCTTCGGCCTTCGACCGGTCGTATTCGCCGACGGGGTTTCGCGGATCAAACGGCAGACGTTCGTCGATGCAAACCCCCTGCGGCGCGTGTTGGATGGCGTGGATGGAGCTTGTGTAAATCAGACGCTGTACACCGCTGCGCTTGGCCTCGGCAACGATATTTTTCGTCCCTTCGACGTTCACCCGGCGGAGCAGATCGTTCCTTCCGGGAAGGATGGAGATGATCCCGGCCAGGTGGAACACCCGGTTGATGCCGTTCATCGCCTTGCTCAGCGACTGTGGATCCAGCACATCACCCGGCACTTGCTCGACGGGCAGATCCCGCAACGGGAGCGTATCCTCACCGGGTAGGATCAACGCGCGAACGGATTGGCCGGCGTCCAGAAGCTTTCGTACTAAAACGTTTCCAATGTGTCCGGTGGCGCCCGTAACCAGGTTCATTCCGACCTCCTTGTCAATCCTTCGGTGAGCACGCGAATGCTCTCGCGTCCCGTCCCGGCCCAATCGGATCCAGCAGGATCTACGATCCCCTGGAGCAACAAACCGATCGCCATGGACATCACTGCCAGGGCGGCCGTTTCTTTATCCATCTCTACTATTGAGCCGGCGGAAATTCCTTCCCCCATCATCTGTATGAAAAAATCCTTATATTTTTGATACGGGGCGATGGCCGCTTTCCATACTTCCGGATCCCGGGTTGCATGGACCCAGAATTCGAGAAAGATCGGCAAGCGGCCCTCCGCGGCTTTTATGATCGAGGGAAAAATTTCGGACATCTGGATTAACGATTGGGGCACTTCGGGTTGGTTGTTCCGCAAACCTTCCAAAGTCTTATCCAGCCCTCGAAGCCACTCCGCCAGCAATTCCATGAAAACGGATTGCTTGGATGGAAAATGATGGTAGAAGGCGCCTTTGCTGATGCCCGCCAATTGGCAGATTTCAGAAAC
>JBEKLP010000014.1:0-41037 GCA_050010135.1 Anaerolineales bacterium | reverse complement strand
CATCCCACGGATATTCTACCTCGCCGAAGCACATCGACTGTTCATGCCCCTTTCCGCAGGCAATCACAACATCTTCCTTGCGGGCCGACTGCACGGCAAAGCGCAACGCCGCGCCGCGGTCCGGAATTCGGAAGAACGTCTTTCCTTCGACGCCTCCTCGGGAACGCGCCCCGGCCGCCATTTCCTCAAGAATGGAGGAAAGCGACTCCGTGCGCGGATCCTCGGCGGTCAGTACGGTCAGGTCTGCCAGGTCTACCCCCGTCGCCGCGAGCTCCCGGCGCTTCTCGCGGTCGCGCAAGCCGGCCGAACCGAAGACCGCGATCACCCGGCCGCCCTCCCCCTTCATGCCGCGCGCGGCTTCCAGAGCGGCGCGCAAAGCGTTCGGCGTATGCGCAAAATCCACGATCGCCAGGAATTCCTGGCCCAGGTCGATTTTCTCCCCCCGCCCGGGCACTCCCGGCAAGGACGCCACGGCTCCGGCCGCCGTTTGCAGATCCACCCCGAGTCCCGCAACCGTCACCGTCATCGCTGCGAGGATATTCTCGACATTATAAACGCCCGTCAAGGTGCTCCCGACCGGACACATTCCATCCGGCGTGCGCACCGTCAGATGAATTCCGTCCACGTCCGCGCGCACGGCTTCCGCGGCAAAGTCCGCCGGCTGCCGCCGGCCGTACGCGAATACCGGAACTTTTACCCGGGCGCGCAAATACTCAAAAGACGGATCGTCGGCATTGAGAACCGCCATCCGCACCGCAAAAAACGGTTTGGCCGGTGCGGATCCAAGCCCGGCAAAAAGACCCGCCTTCACGGCGCGGTAGGCTTCGAAGGTGCCGTGGTAATCGAGATGCTCGCGGGTGATATTGGTCAGCGCCGCCACGTCGAAATCGCAGCCCGCAACGCGCTGCTGAGCCAATCCGTGCGAGGTAACTTCCAGGACGCAATGAGTGAGCCCGGCGTCCGCCATCTGCGCCAGATAGCCCTGCAACGCCGTGGAATCCGGCGTGGTTACATGAAAGCCGGTGTCCATTTCGAGTCCGTCGATCACTGCGCCGACCGTACTGATCATCCCGGCGCGAATTCCTGCCTTTTGTAGAATGTGGTAAATCAGGTCGACCGTGGTCGTTTTTCCGTCGGTTCCGGTCACCCCGATCATGACCATCCGGCGTGATGGAAAACCGAACCACGCCGCTGAAATCAGCCCGAGCGCCAGGTGCGCGTCCGCAACGCGGATGTAGGGAACCGTCAATCCCGGTTGCTCGCGCTCGCCTATCACCGCCGCCGCTCCGGCGGAAATTGCCTGCGGAATGAACGCCTGTCCGTCCGCTTTCCCCCCGGGGCAGGCCACGAAAATATTTCCGGGCATGATCCGGTGCGAATCGTACGCTACGCCGGTAATTTCCCGATCAATCCCCGGAGGAAGGGAGCCGGACGGCAGAGCGGAGGTCAACTCGGAAAGGCGCATGACGGCAAAATCCAAGCCGCGATTATACCCGGGATAAAGTTAGGGCCGGATTAAGGCTTCCGGTGGAAGCTGCTTTCGCTGTTTGGCCACGCCCGAAAGGAGGGGATGGGGCGGCGAAGCTTATCGAGATTCCTCCGCCCGCCTATTGCATCGTTTTTCGAAGATTGTCGATCCGGCCGGCCACCGTTCCATCGATGACGCGGTCCCCGATGCGGACCTTCAATCCCCCCAGCACGTCCGGATCCACCTTAAACGTGATCCGCACCCCCGCGCCCGCCTTCCGGCCCACCTCGGCGCGGATAGAAGATTGCTCGGATTCTGTAAGGGGCAACGCGCTCACCACCTCGGCTTCCGCGCTGGCGGGCACCTCGCCGGCTTCCTCGAGCAGCACCACTTTTCCCGATTTCACACCGCTAAAAAACTCATCGATCAACGCCCGTTGGCGTTTCACATCGAGCGCTTCGCCGATGAGTTTCTGGGTCGCGGCGAGGGCGAGGGCGGCCACCTCGGGACGCACCTCGGCCAGCATGCGGTCGCGCTGGGAACGGATGTCGGCCGCGGCGGACTCGCGCAGCGCGGCGATGTCCTTTTCCGCCGCCGAGCGCACTTCCTGCGCCGCCTTCTCCGCGTTCTCCGCGGCCTCGCGGAGTTTGCGGGAGGCTTCCTGCTGCGCCAGCCCGAGGACATTCTGCGCGTCAGCTTCCGCCTTGGCCCGGGCGCTGGCCGCAACTTGGGCGTCCTCCAATCCCTTGGCGATCTTCCGGCGGCGGTCTTCGAGGGCGTTTACCACCGGCCGGTAGATCCACGCCGTCAGAACGATGATCAGAGCCGAAAAATTCAGCAGGTAGAAGAGAAACGTTCCCAGGTTTATGCCAAGTTTTTCCATGAGGGTCCCCTTCTCAGACGAACAGCACGATCAGCGCCACCGCCATCGCGTAAATCGCAATCGCTTCGGCGAACACGATGCCCAGGATCATATTCACCTGGATGGTGGAGGTCACGTCGGGGTTGCGCCCCATCGCGGTCACTCCGCCTTGCGCCGCCAGCCCGACCCCCACGCCGGCTCCTGCCGCGCCGATCATCGCCAGCCCGGCTCCGATGTAGCGCGCGGCCTGGACGATTGCCTGGGTGATTGCACTAACCGTTGGTTGATCCATCGTTCGTCCTCCGTCCTGTGCTTCCGCGCCGCGGGCGCGGGGCGCTTAATGAGCGTGGTCTTCCCCGCCCGAGTGGCCGACCATGGAGAGCTGGATGAAGATCAGCGCCAGTATCGCGAACACGTAGGCCTGGATCGCGCCGACGAAGAGCTCGAAGGCGATGAATCCGGCCGGGAGAAACACCACCGTCAGCGATCCGATGATCATGATCAGCAGCCCCCCGGCGAAAATATTGAAGAACAACCGGAGGGTGAGCGAAATCACTTTCATGAATTCCAGGAAAAACTCCAGCACGCCGACGAAGAAATCGATGATCCCGAACATCGGCACGTCGATCGTGCGCTGCACGGGAAAATATTTTCCGAAAAACGCGCCCCGCTGCGACCAGATCCCGAACACGAAAATGCACGCCACCACGAACACGGCCATCGCCAGCGGGAAGTTGATATCGGTGGCGGATCCGCGCAGGAAGGGGAACAGTTCGTAACACGCGGTGTTCAGGCAAGCGTCCTTCGGCGCGGTTCCGTCCAGCGCGAAGAAGTTCCCGGCCACCGCCACGATCGGGTGGGCTTTGGTTCCCGCATCCGGCCCGGCCGGTTTCAACCAGCCGAACACTTCGTAGCCGGGAATCAATTTCACCAGATTGGCCGAAAGGATCAGGATGAAGATCGTTAGCACGATCGGAAGCACCCGCCATACCCACTTTGCTCCCAACGCGTTTTTCACTAGGTTGTAGAAATATTCGACCAGCATTTCCAGACCGGCGTAGATTTTTCCCGGAACCGGGGAACTCCCGTGGACGAACGGCCGCACCACCAGCGCGGCGATCAGGAGCAGCAGAAGATCCGCCAGAAGGGTGGAGAGAATCGTGTTGGTGAACGGGATCCCGCCGAAGTGAAATCCGCCGATCGTAAACGGCGGAACGATCGCGGCTCCCGGCCAGAGTTCTTCGCCGGGTAGTACAACGGCTGGAATGACCGGTTTAAGCGGCGAGAAGGTTCCGCTTAAACCAAACGCCAGGACCCCCGCCGCGATCAGCAGGCCGAGGACGATCCAGCGTTTGAAGCCGTACTTCCATCTACGATTCGTCGTCGTCGACATCCGATATCTTTCCCGCCGCGGGCGGAACGTTTCCCGCCCGCCCGACCATGTGCATGGCGAAACGAAAGAGCGCGTACAAGGTTACCGGGGCGCTGCCCATCACCAGGATGAGGGTGAACAGCGGCCGGGTGCCCAGTATCCGATCCAGCCCGATTCCCGCGATCACCATCACCAGCACGACGCCGAAAACCAGGCATCCGCTCTGGGCGATCAGACCGACCACCTGGGCGGCGGTCAATACTTTTGCCGGGGATTTTGCGCCGGAAGATTGCATTCCGGCGAAGAATTCTATCACACGGGGCGGGAAGAATGGATCAACCGGGGAACAGCGGGCGAACCGCCCGGAGCGCCGCTTCGAACCAGGGCGAGATGATCACTCCCAGCAGGAGGAGGCCGCCGACGGCGATACCGATCGCTAGCCGGAGCGCGGGCGGAAAGGAGAACGGGGCTTGCTCCTGTTCCGAACGGAAAACGAAGACCACCTTTAAAACCGAGAGGTAGTAGTACAGTCCGATGACGGAGTTGACCGCCGCAATGGCGGCCAGCCAGGTAAGGTGGGCCTCGACGGCGGAGGCGAGCAGAAAAAATTTGGCGGAGAAGAGCGCGAAGGGCGGCATCCCGGCCAGCGAGAGGAAGGCCGCCAGCATGGCCAGCGCCGCACCCGGCGAGCGACGGCTCAGACCGGCCAGCGCGGTTAGATCGTCGCTTCCGGCGACGTTCGAAATCAGCACGACCAGGGCGAAGGCCGCCAAATTCGCGAGGGCGTAGGTCAGAAGGTATTCCGCGGTGGCGGCCAGGCCGTTCGGGTTCAGGGTGGCCAACCCGATCAACGCGTACCCGGCATGGGCGATCGAGGAATAGGCCAGCAAGCGTTTGAGATTCTTCTGCGCCAGCGCGAGGAGATTCCCCAGCGTCATCGTGGCCGCCGCCAGGACTGAAACGAGCGCCCCCCAGTACAAAGCCGAAGCCGGCGAGAAGACCGACAGCAGGATGCGCGCGAGGACCGCGAACCCCGCCGCTTTCGATGCGGTGGAGATAAACGCAGCCACCGGAGCAGGCGCACCCTCATAAACGTCCGGCGCCCAGAAGTGGAACGGGACAATCGAAACCTTGAACCCCAAGCCCACCAGCACCGGAATGATCGCCACGATCATCGCCGGGAGACTGTTCCCCTCGAGCGCGATCGCCGCCGCGCGCAAATCCGTCTGTCCGGTCAACCCGTAGATCAGCGAGAAACCGTACCACATGACCGCCGAAGCGGTCGCGCCGAAGAGGAAATACTTCATCCCGGCCTCGGTCGAACGCGAATCCCGCTTGAGGAATCCGGCCAGGATATAGAGCGGGATGGTGGTCATCTCGATCGCGAGCGCCAGCAGCACCAGGTCCGAGGCGGAGACCATCAGGCACATCCCGAGCGTGGAGAAAAGCATCAGCGCGTAATATTCCCCGCGCCGGCCCACTCCTTCGCTGTCGATTGACATTAGCGCGGCGATCGCCGCGCCAACCAGGATAACCGCGCGGAAGAAGAACGCCAGCGCGTCGGTTTGCAGCGTGCCAACGGAGGCTCCGGCTTGCGCGGCGGGAATCTGTAGGAGCGCCGCGACCAATATCCCGGCGGCGCCGACGGCGGTGAGCCATCCCAGCAGCGCACGGCGCTCCCTGGGCAGGATCAGATCCAGCGCCAGGATAAGCAACGCGAGGAGAAGGAGCAAGAGTTCGGGAAGGAGCATCATCATCTTATCCATTCGCTACCGATCCCTCGCTCCTGTGAACCAGGGCTCGGGATGACATACTTCAAATGTCATCCCGAGGGGCTCTGCCCCGAGGGATCGGTAGCGCGTGAAATTACCACAAACGTCATCCCGCCCCCAGAATTTTCAAAATCGGCTGCACGCCGGTTTGCACCAGCGGCGCGATGAAGTTCGGATACACGCCCATGCCGATCAGGAACAACATGAGGAAAAGCAACGCGGCCTTGTCCTTCCGATTGATCCCGGTCACCGTCCGGTCGAACTCTTCCGGGATCGGACCGAAGAACACGCGGCGGATGACGACGAGGATATACGCCGCGGTCACGATGATGCCAACCGCCGCCGCGACGGCCACCAGCGGACGGGTCTGCCACAGGCCGAGAAAAATCGGAAACTCGGCAATGAACCCCGAGAAGCCGGGCATGCCCATCGACGCCAGGCCGCCGACGATGAACGCCACCGCCGCGAGCGGCATCTTGCGCCCCAGACCGCCCAGGCTGGAAATATCACGCGTATGCGCCCGGTCGTACACCATCCCGACCACGGCGAAGAACAGGGCTGTCATCACCCCGTGAGAGAACATCTGCAGCGAGGCGCCGAGCATCCCGTCATAATTGAGCGTGGCGAACCCGAGCATCACCAGCCCCATGTGCGAGACCGAGGAAAATCCGATCACATATTTGAAATCGGTCTGGACCATGGCGATGAAGGCACCGTAGAGCACGTTGATCAGCGCCAGGACAATGATGAACGGCATGTAGAATTTCGCCCCCTCCGGCATCAGCATGATCCCCACCCGCAGCGCGGCGAAGGCGCCCAGCTTCATCAGCACCCCGGCATGGAACATCGAGACCGCCGTCGGAGCGGCCACGTGGCCGTCCGGGCTCCAGTTGTGGAACGGGAACAGGCCGCCCAGCACAGCGAACCCCATGAAAACGAACGGGAAGACGATCCGCTGCAAATCCGCCGGGAAACCTGCCGCCTCCAGCGCGGGCAGGTCGAAGGTGAGGGTGCCGGAAGCAAAAACCAAAACCAGCGCGCCGACCAACGCGACCATCGAACCGAAAAACAGATAGAGAGTCAGTTTCATCGCCGCGTATTCTCGGGTCTTGGGCCAGCCCCACATGGAGATCAGCAGGTACATCGGGAAGACGGCGATCTCGTAAAAGAAAAAGAGAAGGAAGAGATCGAGGGAGACAAAGACGCCGATCACGCCGGTGGCCAGGATGAAAAGAAAGGCGAAGAATTCCCGCGGCCGGTCGTCGATCCCCCAGGAGATCAATACGCCGGTGAACATCACGATCCCGGTGAGCAGCACCAGCGGCAGGCTGATCCCGTTCACCCCGACGTGAAAGCCGATCCCCCAGCGCGGGATCCAAGGGATATATTCCTGCAGCTGGTACCCGCCGGCCGCCTGATCGTAGGAGAAGTAGGCGACGGCCGAGAGGAGCAGCGCGATCGCGCCGGTGGCGAGCGCGAACAGCCGGATCGCCCGCTTGCTATCGGCCGGGAAGAGAAGCAAGAGGCAGGCCGATACGGCGGGGAGGAAGAGAAGAACGGGTATTAAAGGAAGAGACGTCATGTGATTGGTGAGCCAGCCTTTTCCTCTCTCCCATTTCCCTCTCCCCCTTCCCATAATATGGGAAGGGGGAGAGGGACGCCGGAGCCTCGATGATCTTCCGAGGCAAAGGCAGGGAGAGGGGACAAGGCTGGTACTTTTACCTCACTCCTGCTCCAATCATCGAAAGAATCCAATACGGCCACACGCCGATGGCCAGCATCAGCCCCATCAAGGGGATCATCGCCAGTCGCTCGCGGACGCTGATTTCGATCGTCGTGTCTTTCCACCGCTCGTTCAGCGGCCCGTGCAGCACCTTGCCGATGATTTTCAGAATATAGGCGCCGGTCAGGAATAATCCGAACATGGAGATTCCGGCGAGCAACGGGAATGCACTCCAGGCGCCCAGAATCACCATCAGCTCCGAAACGAATCCCGCCAGGCCCGGCAGACCAAGCGAGCCCATGGCGGTGAAGATCAGAATCCCGCCATAGATTGGAGCGCGCGGGAACAGGCCGCCGAAATCTTCCAGATTGCGGGTATGGGTCCGATCGTACAGCGCGCCCACCAGCAGGAACATCCCCGCCGCACTCAATCCATGTGTGAACAGTTGCAACGCCGCACCGCGCAGTGCAAGGTTTCCCGCGGCTGAACCCGGACCAAGCCATGCCCCGGCGGCGACGCCGAGGACTACGAAGCCCATGTGATTGACCGACGAATAGGCAACCAGCCGTTTGAAATCATTTTGCGACCAGGAGGCCAGCGCGCCGAAAACGATCGCCGCGGCGCCCAGCACCGCGAGGACGTGTGCAAACTGTTTTGTTTCCACGGGATAGAGCGGGAGCACCAGGCGCAGGAAACCGTACCCGCCGAGTTTGAGCAGCACGCCGGCAAGGATCATCGACCCGGCGGTGGGCGCTTCGGTGTGCGCATCCGGCAGCCAGGTGTGGAACGGCCAGACCGGAAGCTTCACCGCGAAGGCGATCACCATGCCCCAGAATGTCAACGCCTTGATGGCGGGCATCGGGATCCCAAAAAAAGTTCCGCTCGTCAACGCCGGCCAAATTGAAAACAACGCTCGCAGGTCGAACGATCCGGCAGCCAGTCGGATCACCTGGATGGCCAGGAGCAGTCCCAGCGACGCGCCCATGGTGAAGAGCAGGAATTTCAGCGCGGCGTAATCCCGTTTCTCCCCGCCCCAAAGATGGATAATGAAGTACATCGGCACCAACCCGAGTTCCCAAAACACGAAGAACAGGAGCAAATCCATCGAGAGGAATACTCCCAGCATCCCGGTTTCCAGGAGCAGGAACAGCGCCAGGAAGATGCGGATCCGCTGTTTGATATTGAACGCCACCAGCAACGCCAGCGGGGTGATCAGTGCCGTGAGGAAGACGAGCGGAATAGAAAGTCCGTCCGCCGCGAGGTGGTACTCCGAGCCGATCGCCGGATACCACGCCAGCCGCTCCTCGAATTGCATCCCCGCCATCGCGCCGTTGTATCCGATCCACATCACGACGGAGAGCGCCAGCGGAATGAGACTCGCGCCCAATGCGAAACTACGCAGCAGTTTTTCGCGCCCGGGCAGCAGGAACAGCAGCGCCGCCGCAAGCGCGGGGGTGAAGAGGATCTGAGAGAGAAGATGGCGAGAAATAAAGTCGGACATTCTTGCTCCGCCTCACCTCCTACCCCTGCACCCCTTCCCCCTCTCCATTTATATGGAGAGGGGGAAGGGGACGGGGAAAAGGGGCGAGGGCAGACACCTTACGGCATCGCCAACATCCTATACAGCAGCGCCGCACCGCAGGCGGCGAAGGCGACCAGCCCAATGAGCAAATATTCCTGCACGCGGCCGCTCTGCAGCGCGCGCAATTCCCCGCCCGTGCGTTTGGTTCCCTCCCCCAGCCGGTCGGCGCCGCCGTTAATCAGCGGCAGATCGATCCAGCGGCGCAGCCCGCGGCCCAAGCCACCGGCTGCCCGGCCGACCGTGTGCAAAATCCCGTCCAGAATATTGCGGTCGATCCATTCGGAAACCAGCACGTCCGCGATCCATCGGACCGGCGCGATGAAAACGATCCGGTACAAATCGTCAAACCGGCAGCCTGCCTGCAGGAAACCGTAGACCGGTCCAAGCGCGGTCTCGAGCGGATCCTTTTGCCCGGCCCGGTAACGGCGGTACGTCAGCCAACCCAGGAACAACCCGCCGAGCGAAACGGAAATTGATACGGCCAAAACCGCAATCTCAAACGGCGGGGTCTCCGGCGCGACCAGCGTGCAGCAAATCGGTTGACGCGTTGCCATCAGGCGCGCAATCGTCGCAGGCGAAAGCGGAGCCGCTTGATTAACAAGCCGGCCGATCGAATCGGGAACGATTCCTCCGAGGATCGGAAAATCCTTCGGGATTCCCACCCAGCCGGCGGCGACCGCAAACAGCCCGAGAACCGCCAGCGGCGCGAGCATCCAACGCGATGGTTCGGCGGCATGCGCCGCCGCGCCGCTCCGCGGTGCGCCCAGAAAAACGAGCGTGAGCTGGCGCGCCACATAAAACGCCGTCAGAAGCGCCGAAACCGAAAGGACGATAAAGACCGCCGTCGAGGAATGAAAGGCGGAAGAAAGGATCTCATCCTTGGACCAAAACCCGGCGGTGAGCAGCGGGAAACCCGCCAGCGAAAGTCCTCCGGCGAGAAACGCAATGAAGGTCAGCGGCATTCGCCCGGCCAGCCCGCCCAGCGCGCGCATATCCTGGACGTCCGCACTTTCGCCGGCGTATACCGCGCCGTGTTCCGTGCCGTGGATGACCGAACCCGCGTCGAGGAAAAGCAGCGCCTTGAAGAAGGCGTGCATCGCCAGGTGAAAGGCGGCGGCACTGTACGCTCCGATCCCGGCGGCGGCGACCATGTACCCCAGTTGGGAGATCGTCGAATAGGCCAGCACCCGCTTGATATCGTTCTGCGTCAGCGCGATCGTTGCGGCCAGCAGCGCGGTGAAGGCGCCGATGAAAGCGGCAACGTCCGTGGCGGGCGACCCGGCGGCCGTTAGCAGCGGGGCGGCCCGCAGCAGCAGATACACGCCGGCCGAGACCATCGTCGCCGCATGGATCAGGGCCGAAACCGGCGTGGGCCCTTCCATCGCGTCGGGAAGCCATACGTGCAGCGGCCACTGCGCGCTCTTGCCGATCGTGCCTGCCAGCAGCAGCAGCGCCGCCAGCCCGGCCGCGCTCAGCCCAAACACGCCCGAAGGAGCGGCGGCCATGCGCGCGAGATTAGCCGCGCCGAGGATCTCCCGCAGGGAAAGGCTGCCGCTGAACTGCCAGCACAGGGCCAGCCCCAGGAGCATCAGCACATCGCCGATCCGGGTGACCAGGAACGCCTTCACCGCCGCGCGGCGGGCGCGCTCGCGCGCAAACCAGAATCCGATCAGCAAATAGGAGCACAGCCCCATCACCTCCCAACCGACGAAGAATGTGATGAGGTTGTCCGCCAGCACCAGAAGCAGCATCCCGAAGGCGAAGAGCGAGATGAAAGCGAAGAAGCGCGAGTACAGCGGTTCGACCGAGGGGACGCGGACGGATCTGGCGCCTTCCCCGACGAGCGCGCCACGCGGAGGCAGGCCGGGGATGTCTTCCCGGCCTTGGGGCCGGCCGAAGTTGTGGTAGCCGATGCTATAAAGGAAGATCGCGAGTAAGGTTATGGCGACGAAGAACAGGGTGAGCACAGTCAGTCCATCGACCAGGACCCCGATTCGGATTGCGCCATCGGCATTCGCGGCCGTCCCCGGGATCCATACGATCGATTGCGCGATCGGTTTGCTCGCCAGGTCGCTCGTTTGCAGCGCGCCGCCGATCAGGATCAGCGCTCCGGCGAAGGACAGCGCGAGCATTCCGACGGCAACGACCGTGCTGAACGCGCGGCTTCTCCGCGTGAAGAGCAAAATCACGGCGAAAGCCAGGAGCGGTGGAAGTGGTATCCAATAGGCGATCGTGGCGAGCATGGTGTGTGATACCCCCTCACCCCCAACCCCTGCACCCCTTCCCCCTCTCCATATAAATGGAGAGGGGGAAGGGGATGGGGGAAAGGGGCGAGGATTTATCCTCTCAACAAATCTGTTTCTTCCGGCAGCACGGTTTTCCGCAGGCGGTAGATCGAGATGATCAGCGCAAGGCCGACGGCTGTTTCGGCGGCGGCTACGGCGATCAAGACCACGGCGAAAACCTGCCCGTTCATCCGCGCCGGCGCGAGGTAACGCCAGAAGGCGACGAGGTTGATATTGACCGCGTTCAGCATGAGCTCGATGCCCATTAACGCCGCCAGCGCGTTGCGGCGGGCGATCGCGCCGTACAGCCCGACCGCCAGCAACGCGGCGGCAAACAGGAGGTACCAGCTAAGAGGGATCATATTTGGGATGCATTCTTATGTATTGTCATTCCGAGCCCCGTATTTTGGGGCGAGGAATCGCGGACTCCTTCCCGACGCTTTCCTATCATCCATCCTCGCATTACCGATTCCTCGGGGCCTTAAGGCCCCTCGGAATGACACTAGTAGGTCGCTATTCGGGATGACTATCTTCGTTGCCTCACTTCTCTTTGGACCCTCCGGCGACCAGTACCGCGCCGATCAGCGCCGAGAGAAGCAGAACGGATACCGCCTCGAAGGGAATCAGGAACCGTGCGGGATCGACCAGCGCGGCTCCCAGCGCGGCGACCGCATCACCCGCCGGAAGAGAAGGCGGAGCCGCATTGAAAAAAACATATTGCGAAAGGCCCCAGGCAATTCCCGCAAACACAATCGCCCCCAGCAGCGCCGCGACCGGCCAATATCGGTGGGCCTGCGGCGACCGATCTTGCAGTTCATGGCGGGTGAGCATCACCACCAGCACGATCAGCGTTGCGATCGCGCCGATGTAGACCACCACCTGGGCCGCCGCCAGGAGCGACGCATCCAGTGTCGCGTAGAATGCCGCCACAACAAACAGGCTGCCGATCAGCGCGAAGGCGGAGCGCACGAGATCCCGCAGCGCCACGGAAGCAACGGCCAGCCCCAGCCCGACGACGGCGAAGGCAAGAAATAGAATCTGCTCGACGGTCATGCGATTCTCTCCCCCTCCACCCCCGCGCTTGCACGGGGACGGGGGCGAGGGCGGCGCATCCGTCTTCCGAACAGCGCCAGGGTCGAGAACCCCACGAGAATATTCGCTCCCAGCAGCGCGGCGGTCCGGAGCAGGATCGTTGAATCCGCCAGCGCCCGGTTCACCAACACGACGGCGCAAATCAGGGTGAGCATCATCGGCGTAAGCACCGTCCAGCAAAAATTCAGCATCTGATCGATGCGGATGCGCGGGAACGTGGCGCGCGCCCATACCAGGAGAAAATAGCAAAAGAAAGTTTTCACCGCGAAGTAGATTGCGCCGAGCGTGGGGAATTGTTCAGCGCCGGGACCCTGCCAACCGCCGAGGAACAGCACCGCCAGCATCGCGCCGATGGTGAACGCGTGCAGGAATTCGGCGGCGAAGAACATCCCGAAGCGGATGCCGGAATATTCAATGTGGAAGCCGGCGACGATTTCCGATTCGGCTTCGAGCAGTTCGAAAGGCGCGCGCGCCACCTCGGCCAGCGAGGCGAGGAGGAAAGCTGCGGCCGCGAGCGGCGCGGAGAAGACGAACCACATCGCGCCCTGCGCCGAGACGATCCCGTTCAGGCTCATGGTTCCGGCCAGGATCACCGGCACCAGGAGCGCCAGTACCGTCGGCACCTCGTAGGAAACCAGCTGCGCCACGGTGCGGAAAGCGCCGAGCAGCGCGAATTTGTTGTCGGACGACCAGCCGGCCATGAGGATGCCAAGCGTGCCGAGGGTTCCGGCGGCGACAAGATACAGCACGCCGACGTTGAGATCCACCCCGTAAGCGGTGGCGGTGATCGGGATCACCGCCCACAATCCGACCACGCCCATCACCGCCAGGATCGGCGCGAGATGGAAGAGGATCCGGTCGCCCCGCGGCGGAACCACGTCTTCTTTTACTAACAGCTTGAGCATGTCGGCCACGGTCTGCAGTAGGCCGTACGGACCGACCCGGTTGGGCCCAATCCGGTCCTGCATGCGCGCGACCGCTTTGCGTTCGAACCAGATCAGGAAGATGACCAGCGTCAATCCCGACACTCCCAGCACGAAGGCCCGCGCGACGGCGAAGATCCACGGCACGGAAGCCGCCGGCACCCCCGCTCCCAAGAGGAGGCCGCGCAACAAATTGGTGATTGCGGTAAAAAGGTCGCCCATAGCGTCCGCGGTTATCCTACTGCCACGCCAGACCGCCCTTGCGCCAGGCGTAGATCAATCCCGCACCGAGCAGGAGGATGAAGAGGACGCCCTCGACAGCGGCGTAGAGCGGAAACTTTCCATAAGCGACCGCCCAGGGGAAAAGGAACACGACCTCGACGTCGAAGATCAGGAAAACCAGCGCGTAGAGATAATAGGATGCGCGAAATTGAATGTGCGACGGGCCGCGGGTTTCAATTCCGCATTCGTAGGTTTGGGCTTTCACCCGGCCGGGCTTGTGCGGACCGAGCAGCACTCCGGCCAATATGGGGACGAGGGGGAAAAAAATCGACAGGAAGAGGAAGATGCCGATAAACGCCCAGTCGGAAATCATCTGTCATTGTTCCGGGAGGAGTTGGGCGGAATGGTAGCAGGTGTCGGAGGAAATGTCAAAGCGGCGACGGCATGCGCGTGGTGGATTGTCGATATAATGGAAACTAAAAAGCGGACTTATGATGTCATTCCGAACCCTGGTGTTATTCCAGGGTGAGGAATCGGTTGCGCAAGGATAGATGAAACGATCGCGTCGGAATAGAGTCTGCGATTCCTCGCCCCGCAGGCCGGGGCTCGCCCCGGGACCCCACCAGGGGTCCGAATGACACCTTAATTTCGGCTT
The DNA here is from genome assembly GCA_050010135.1 of Anaerolineales bacterium. GTDB lineage: Bacteria > Chloroflexota > Anaerolineae > Anaerolineales > RBG-16-64-43 > FEN-1073. The sequence goes on along the minus strand of JBEKLP010000014.1, from coordinate 27,081 downwards.
CGCAGGGGTTTTCCGAGGGATCAGTAATGCAAACTGATTATGTCATTCGGAACCCTGATGGTTTTCCAAGGCGAGGAATTGGTAACGCGAAATACCGGAGACGAACGGATCGGGAAGGAGTCACCGATTCCTCGTCGCCCTTAAAGAGCTCCTCGGAATGACAAAGTAAAGTTGAATTCTTCGGAGGCAATCATGCAAACTAATCGATCCCCTTTGTGGGCACTGGGCGGCGCGGCGGTCGGCTTTGTGCTACCGTTCGTGGGCCTCGCGTGCATCGCCGCCGTATGTCTTTTCAGCCTGGCCGGGGCGAGCGGGCTGACCCCGACCGGCGCCACTCAAAGCGAAACACATGTCTCCGGGCCGCAGAGCGGACCGGCGGTGGCGGTCATCGACATCGACGGCGAAATCGTCAGCGGTTCCTCCGGCATGATCGGATTGGGTTCCTCCTATGCGGTGTCGGGCGATATCATCCCGCTCGTGCATCAGGCCGCGTCGGATTCCGAGGTGAAGGCGATTCTCCTCCGGATCAACAGCCCGGGCGGATCGGTGGTGGCCAGCGACGAGATCTATCACGCGCTCAAGGGATGCGCCAAGCCGATCGTTGTTTCGATGGGCGAACTGGACGCTTCGGGCGCTTACTATATCAGCATGGCCGGGCAATACCTCGTCGCCAACCCCAACACCCTCACCGGCTCGATCGGCGTGATCAGCGAATTTCCGGAAGCATCGCAGCTGATGAAGAATCTGGGCGTGACCGTCGCGGTGATCAAATCCGGCGCGGTAAAAGACATGGGCAGCTTGTACCGGCCGATGACCGACGAAGAGCAGGCGCTCTGGCAGAAGGTGATCGACGAAACGTATGGATCGTTCATTCAGATCGTAGCCGACGGCCGGCACATGTCCGCCGATACGGTCCGCGAACTGGCCGACGGACGCGTGTTCACCGGAAGGCAGGCACTCGCCCTCGGGCTGGTCGACGCGCTGGGTTATGAAGAGGATGCGCTCGCCAAAGCCGCCGCGCTCGGCGGGATCAAGGGCACGCCGCGGGTGATCCGCCTCGCTCCGCCCGCCCTCTCGCTCATCTCGGCCCTCCTTTCGGGGCAAATCAGCCAGAGCATCCTGCCCGGTAATTTCCTGAGTGATCTGCTCGCGCCGAAGCTGGAATACCGCTGGACAGGACAGTGAAAAAGTCGGTTGCGCTGGAGAATGGATGTTCAATAGAACACCCGTGATGGAATAAAGAATTCGGCTTTTTCATCGACCCTGCGATTTGTCCATTCGGAATGGAATCTATATAATACCGGCTCCATGCTTCTCTTCTCACAACCTCCCCTCACCCGCTACGATCTGCGCTTCGCGCTTATCGGGATTCCGGTCCGCGTTCATCCGCTCTTTTGGTTAATGACCGCCCTCCTGGGAGCCTCATCCGGCAGCTTGATCGGACTGCTGATCTGGATCCCGGCGGTGTTTGTGTCGATCCTGGTTCACGAGTTGGGACACGCGCTGACGATGCGTCGCTTTGGACAGGTTCCGCAGATCGTATTGCACATCGGCGGCGGATTGACTTCGGCCGAGCCCTTCTGGTGGGGGAACCGTCCGGTTGTCGTGCCGCTGACTCCCGGCCAGGAGGTGCTCATCTCGCTGGCCGGCCCCGGCGCGGGGTTTGGGCTGGCCGCGCTCGTGACGGGGATTGTCGCCGCCGCTGGCGGATCCTTGGGCGTAACATTGCTGCTCGGAATCCTCCCGCTGCCCGTCGCCGGGTTTTCCGCGAGCCTCGGAATTGCGGCCTTGATCGCGAATACCTTTCTTTGGTTCAATGTTTTCTGGGGATTGATCAATCTGATTCCCGTCTTCCCGCTTGACGGCGGGAATATCGCGCGCACTTTGCTCGTCCAATCCGATCCATGGAACGGTGCGCGCAATTCGCTGCGGATATCGGTAATTGCCGGTGCCGTCGCCGCCGCCGTCGGCCTGATTTTCCTGGCCAGCCCATTCCTTGCGCTGCTCTTCGGGTTTCTGGCATTCCAAAGTTACCAATTGCTGCAAGGCAATGCGGGAAGCGGATTATTCTGAAAGTGAAGGAAGTAGCTCTGCTTTCCCAATCGTTTTGGAATTGAATAATGATGCCGCGTTTCCAATCCATCCGGTGAATGCCATGAATGGCGCAACCGGATCCGAAAGAGATACAATCGACCTGCCGGCATTGTCCATTCGAATGGCGAAGGAATCACGCATGGATTCCTTCTTGGCATGTCGGAAAGAATAACCGAGCGATTGCTCGCTTGAACCGATCGGAAATATCTGGTTGGCGATTATATTAAAAGAAAGGCGGATGCCATGAAAGCCATTGTTGTTTACGAATCGCTCTGGGGGAACACCGCCGCGGTCGCACGAGCTATCGCGGAAGGGCTCGGATCCGGCGCGAAGGCGCTCTCCACCGCCGAGGCGAACGCCGCCGCGCTCGCGGGCGCCGTCCTGATCGTGGCGGGCGCGCCGGTGCTCGGGTTCCGCGTTCCATCGGCGCAGATGCTCCAAATGATCGATTCGAGCCGCGAAAAAGTTGCGCCCGATCTTTCCCAACCGGCGATGGGGCAATGGCTCGACGCGCTTCCCGCCGGGCGCGGTCGCGCGGCCGCGTTCGAAACCCGCATCTGGTGGTCGCCGGGCGGCTCGACCGGCGGGATCGAACACGGGTTGGAAAGCAAGGGATACAGCCTGCTCGCCAAAGCCCGGCGCTTCATCGTCAAGGGTAAATACGGGCCGCTGCGCGAAGGCGAAATCGAAAAAGCGCGCGCCTGGGGGGCGGAACTCGCGCAGGCGATGAAGGCCTGACCGCACGCGGCCGCGTCAACCAACTGCCATAAAGCCCGCGGTTGATTCTTCCGCCAGGCTGGACATTCTCCGACGAGGAACGAAATATGATCATTCCAAAATATTGGGCCAAAGGAAAAAAGATCGTCGCGCGGCCGGGCAAGGGGAATTTTAACGTGATCAACTGGCAATGGTCGGACGCGAGCGTTGACGATGCCCGGCAAAAAGCGGAGTCCCACGCGGCCGAGATCGCCGAAAGGGTTATGCGGGGAGAGGCGCTCGACCGGTACGGCTACGCCGACCGGCCCCTGCGGGAGGAAATAAAAGAGTCGATCCGAACCCCCTTCCAGAACGAGGTCGGCATTATCACGCGGAACGCCTATGGCTCACTAGTTTTAAATTCTGCCAACGCCATGTTCATCGATATCGACATTCCGGAACCGACGAAATCCAAAAAAGCGGGATGGTTCGGCGGCGGCGGAAAAGATTCGCCCGTTGCCGACAAATACCTGCCGGCCGTGCAGAAAGTGGAAACCTGGGCGGGGAAACATCCGGAATACGGGATCCGGATCTACGCGACCTTCGCGGGTTTACGCTGCCTGATCACCAACACCATGTTTGATCCCAAAAGCGAAACTGCGCTGGGCATTCTGGGCGAGTTGGAAAGCGATCCGTTATACGTCCGCCTGTGCAAAGCGCAGGAATGCTTCCGGGCGCGGCTCACGCCCAAGCCCTGGCGCTGCGGCTTCCGCCAGCCGCGGGATCGATTCCCGTGGGAAAATCCGCGCGTCGAGGCGGACTACCGGCAATGGGAAAAGAAATATGAAGCCGTCATATCGAAATATTCCACTTGTCGGCTGATCCGGCAATTGGGCGCTCCGGATATTGACCCCGATATCGAAGCGATCACTTCCTATCACGACCGGGTTACCTGCGTCGCGAGTAACCTGCCCTTGGCGTGAGGGGAATCCCTGGTATTTCCGTTTATTCCCACCGCGCTGCAAATATCGCGTTGCCGAGCTTGACGGCCGCACTATAATCAACATGCCGCACGCGCGGCACCGGCGTGCGCGGCAAGGATTGCCCATGCCGGAGACTAGGAGGAACCATGGCGACTCGAATTTCATCCGCGGAGTGGAAGGGCTCATTAAAAGAAGGGTCCGGGACGATGAAGGTGGGCAGCGGCGTTTTCGAGGGGCCGTTCTCGTTTGCCTCGCGTTTTGAATCCGGCCCGGGAACGAACCCGGAGGAATTGCTCGGCGCGGCGCACGCCGGCTGTTTTTCGATGGCTTTCTCCGGGGCGCTCTCGTCGGCGGGTTTCATCCCCCGCCGGATCGCAACAACAGCCACCGTTCATCTGGACGCGGGTCCCAAAATCACTCTGATCGAACTCGTCACGGAAGCCGACGTTCCCCAATTGGACGATGCGGCCTTTCAGCGATACGCGGAAGACGCCAAGAAGAATTGCCCGGTATCCAAAGCCCTGACCGGTGTGGAAATCCGGCTGAAGGCGACGCTTGTCAAATAAACCGGAAGAGGGCAGTTCCAAGGATAATTCGGATCCCGCCCCCGGCCGCGGAAGCCGGAACGCGGATCCGCCGGCCTGGCCGTCCGGAGATATCTGGGCGAACGGAATCCGCCTGCACTATTACCGCACCGGCGGCGACAAACCGCCCCTCGTTCTGGCGCACGGATTTGCCGACGACGGCCTGTGCTGGACGTCCGTGGCCCGCGCGCTCGAGAGATCGTACGACGTCGTAATGCTGGACGCGCGCGGACACGGGCGGTCGCAAGCGCCGGCCCGGGGGTATGGGCCGCTCGACCAGGCAGACGACCTGGCCGGCGTGATCGCAGGCCTGAAGCTGCCCCGTCCGATCGTGCTCGGCCATTCGATGGGGGCGATGACGGTGCTGGTGCTGGCGGGCCGGCATCCGGACCTCCCGGGCGCCGTACTCCTCGAAGACCCGCCTGCGTGGTGGATGAAAGATTTCCCCCCGCCGTTCACTGCCCAGTGGCGCGCGCAATCCAAGGAATGGATCGCAGGGTTCCGGCGTCATTCGCGCAGTGAAATTATCGCCGCCCAGCGCCTTGCAGCGCCCAACTGGCCGGAGGAAGATTTGATCCCGTGGGCCGATTCCAAAACACGTCTGAGCCTCAGTTTCTTCCACGAGGATGTTCTGCCCGAGGTGGATTGGCCGCGGCTGCTGCGGGGAATCAACTGCCCGGTGCTGCTCCTCACGGCCGATCCGGAGCGGGGCGCGATCGTCACCGATGCGCAGGCCGCCAGCCTGCGGGCGATGGTTTCGCATCTGAGCATCGCGCATATTGCCGGGGCGGGCCACAATATCCACCGCGATCAATCCGCGCGCTTCCTGGAGGTGGTGCGGGCTTTCATGCAAGAACTGCCCGGGGCGAAAGAATGATCCTTCCTTTATTAGCGCGTGATTGTCATACCCACGGAAACCCCCGGCTCCACACGGCGGGTCTGGGCGGGCCTGAGACCGAAAGGTGAAGGCGAGCTGGAACGGTGGACCTTGCAGCAGGCACCCAGAAAGCATTATGGGGATATAATTATTCGTTGTGTTGGAAATTTGGCAGCGACTCCGACGGAGGCAAGCATGTGCATGTTCTGTGCAGCGATCCCTATAACCGCGGCAGGCGGAATCGCCCTGGATAGCAAAGACCGGCAAAAAAGAAAAAGTATTGGACTTCCGTCTAAGCGGATTCGTCCGATCCTTGTTTTGACATTCATCGCGCTCTCCCTCTTGATGGCCGGGTCGATTATCGTCCATATTTTCCTCGGAAATAATCTGCCGCCTGTTTAATAATCTTCTCTACTTTCGAATAATAGTCGTCCTTGCATCATTCATTGTTCATGGGCTAAGCCGATAGTCATAGCACCGGATTCGAATTCTATCCGCATAGTTTGGATATTTTCCAAACCGCCGGACTTCACCATCGACCTTTCTCCTTTTCATCGATCAGAGTCGATATTGGAAATCCGCACGGCGGTATAATCCACTCCGTCGATAACCTTTCGGGCGGGAGGAATTTCCATGATACCCAAACTCAAACGACTCTTCGGCGCGGGTGTTTTCGGAACCGGCTGGGCCAATGCGGGGATCTGCATCCTGCTGGCGGTCGGGGTATTTCTCAGCAACGAGCTCTATGCCGTCCTGAACCACGGGCCAGCGGTCCTGAATTTGCAGACCCCCATCGACACCGCCCTGCCGGTGGTTCCCATCTTCGTCATCCCGTACGTCTCCCTCAATCCGTTTGTTTATGCAACCCTCATTCTCTTCCTCCTTTTCCGGACGAAGGTGTTTCAATCCGCCTGCCTGGCAGTCATCACGGTGATGATGATCAGCTACGGTTTTTATTTTTTCGCGCAGTCGGAGGTGATCCGCCCGGTGCTCCTGGGCACCGACCTGTTCACCCGGATGATCCGCGACGTCTACGCCGGCGACAATCCCTTCAACTGTTTCCCCAGCCTGCATACGTCGGTTTCCACCATCCTCGCAATCCACTGGTGGCGGGTGGACCGGCGCGTGGGAATCCCGGTGGCGGTCTGGACCGCGCTGATCGTCGCCTCGACGATGCTGATCAAACAGCATTACATCGCCGATGTGATATTCGGCCTGGCGCTGGCTTTTGGATTGTGCTGGCTGTATATGCGGCTCCTCCTGCGGAAGGCCTGACCCTCCAAACCCGAAAAACCCCGCATCGGGTTACAAAATTTCCGTTCTTTCTGCAGAGGATGAACGTTTCTAAAATCCCCCAAGCCATCGAAGGCAACCTCTTCGAATTGTATCGGACGGTCGCGGAATTTTCCAAGAAGCCGATCCACATCGGGCCGAACGTCTCCTGGGTGAATCTCACCCCCTCCCCGTGGGCCGGCACGATTTTCGGAGCGGATTTTTCCGCCTCGGATGCCGGGAAGGAAATCCGGTCCGTGAAAGAACAGATCCGGCTCGGAAATGCCCCACGCTCGTGGAGGACCGGCCCGTCCACCCGCCCGGAGAACCTGGAGGAGCATCTGATCCGGGAGGGTTTTGCGAAAAAGTGGGAAACCGCCGGTATGGGGATGGAGCTTTCCGACTCGCCATCCAATGTCGAAACGCCGCCGGGGCTGGAGATCGAAAACGTTTCGAACGATCTCGCGTTGCGCGAGTGGGCGTGGGTGGTCACCCTCGGCTTGTTCAACCACCCCGAATCCGAGGCGGATCATTTCTACGAGTTGATGCATTCCGCTAAAGGCTGCGGCCGGCTGGATTTTTTTCTCGGACGGTACGGATGCCGCCCGGCCACTTCCTCCGCCTCGTTTCTCTCCGACGGGGTGGCGGGGATTTATTTCGTCGCCACATTGCCCGAGTTCCGAAGAAAGGGTCTCGGGCGGAGCATCACGCTCGCTCCCCTTCGAAAAGCACGCGACATCGGTGCGCACGGCGCGATTCTGCAAGCGTCCGCGCTCGGCGAGCCGGTGTACCGGCGGCTCGGATTCCAGCGGTATAGCACGATGGGGCAGTTCGGGTTGGTGGAGTAAACTCCCGGTACCGGCACAGGTAGCGGGGTATCCAATGCGCCGCGAATAGAATCATGGAAGACCTGTAAAGTAAATCCGCCTCCGGCTGCATTTTGCCAGTGAACTTTATTGCTATAATACTCTCAGCCCCCTAGCCTTACCCTCCTAATCACCCGGGGAAAACCGGAAGGGACGGCGGGCAACCGGACTTTCCTACCCGAAAGGATGGTCCATGAAAATCCATTCTTTCATCCGTAATGCTGCAGCCGTCTTCTTCGCTGGCGCCTGCCTTCAGGGATGTGGCTCTCTCGCAACGCCCACGGTCACCCTTACTCCCACTATCGCATACACGGAAACCATGGAGTCCACCGCAACAATAACAGCAACTTTCTCACACCGCCCGACCAACACCACCGTGCGCATGCCGACCCGCACGCCCACCCCGGCCCCCCTAAGCACTCCTCAACCGACGATTCTTTCTTGCGATGTTCGCCCAGGGTTGTGGGAAAGCGAGGAATGGGACGTGGTGTGGCCCATGATATATCCGAATTCGATCGTGTCTTTCCGAATAGAACAGTGTGCGCTGCAAGAAGAGACCGTGATGGTTTTTATTGAGAGCGATATGGGTTTCATAGATGAAGAAATTGATTTAAATAGTACGCTTCAAATCGGGGCTGATAATGAATATTCATTTTCCGTGTCCTTCGATAATCCAAACGGACCGGGGGCGTTCAGTGTTTATGGAAAATTTTCATCCGAAGACCGCTGCCTTGGTTTCATCATGTTTTCCAAAGGTTTTACGGTGGGGAGCCATACCCTTCCGGAAAACGTGACGATAACATTTCATGCCAAGCCGTATGCGGAATTCCCCATATGACCCATTCGGGTTGATGAAAGGCATCCGATGATATATTTCTTGAAGGACCATCCGGATTTCTATTAATGACGGAGCAAAAAGGGAATTTATTACACGAACAAATCGCTTATTGCCGCGCCCGCGCGCCGGAATACGACGAGTGGTTTTTGCGGTAGGGGCGGTACGACCGCGGACCGGAAGTCAACGCACAATGGTTTGAAGAAGTCGCCGTCGTCCGCACCGCGCTCGACGGTTTGAAGGCCGACCGGCCGCCTCCTCCACCTCGTTTCTCGCCGACGGGATTGTGGGGATTTATCACGTCGCCACGCTGCCCGAATTCCGCAGGCGGGGCATCGGGCGCAGCGTCACGCTCGCGCCGCTCTTGACGGCGAAGACCTTGGGCGCACGGGCAGCGATCCTGCAAGCCACCGCGGCGGGCGAGAGTGTTTACCGCCAGCTCGGGTTCCGCACCATCTGCACACTGGGACGATACCGGCTCATGGATTAAGGGCAATCTCCTAACGAGAAATCGGCGAACAATCGTACCCGCCCCAGACAGAAGACGAAAAAAATTTTTTCCATGGATTCCCTCGACGAACTGCTCCACCAACAAATCGCCTACTATCGCGCCCGGGCGCCCGAATACGACGAGTGGTTTCTCCGCCGGGGGCGCTACGACCGCGGGCCGGAAGCCAACGCACAGTGGTTCGAGGAAGCCGCGATGGTCCGTGCGGCGCTCGACCGGTTCCAGCCCGCCGGCGACGTGCTGGAGCTGGCCTGCGGCACCGGTCTGTGGACCCAGCAGCTTCTCGCTGCCGCGCGCTCCGTCACGGCCGTGGATGCCGCGCCGGAGGTTCTCGAACTGAACCGGCAGCGGTTGCACTCGAAAAAGGTCCGATATATCCAGACCGATATTTTCGCATGGAGACCGGAGGAGCGATTCGACACTGTCTTCTTCGGTTTCTGGCTTTCCCACGTTCCTCCGCAGCGCTTCGAGACCTTCTGGCGGACGGTGGCCGATGCGCTCAAACCCGGCGGGCGGGTGTTCTTCGTCGACTCAAAGTTCGATCCAACCTCCGCCGCGCGCGACCATACCCCCGTCGACCCAGTGCAGGGCGAAGCCTTACGGCGGCTCAACGACGGGCGGGAATTCCGGGTCGTCAAGATTTTCTACGAGCGCGAAGAGTTGGAGAAGCGGCTGAGGTTGCTGGGTTGGAACACAACCGTCAGCGAAACGCCGCATTATTTTATTTACGGCGAGGGAAAATTTGTAAATCAGCTATGAACAACGATCAGGCGGTGTGTGAAATTGCCGGGTACATCCACCAAAGAAAAACCTCCCATCCCCTGGCGATCGCGTTGGACGGTATCGACACTGCGGGCAAGACGACCCTGGCTGATTCCCTCGAGAAGGAACTTCGCTCCCGCGGTCATTCCATCATCCGCGCTTCGATCGACGGATTCCACAACCTTGCGAGAGTCCAATGCATGCGCGGAAATCCATCGCCATCACGTCTGAGCCCAGACAGTGGTAGAGTGGACCCGGGTGCTAGATTTTATTTTCCAATCGGCGGAGCGTGCTCTGACCTTCCCATTTAATAAATGTTCCGATTGGAAGGATGGTCTGAATTAACAATATGAGAGACGGTTTTCACTCCAGTCCGGCACGCCCTAATATTGAATTATGATTTCACCAGATCAATTGCCATGGCGATTGCTCCCAATACTCCCGATCTATTCCCAAGGGAGGGCGGGACGATATATTCATCAATCGTCTTCAATAGCATGGGCGATTGAATATATCCGTTCAGTCCTTGTTGCACTTTTCGGCGCACAATCTCGTGTAGACCGGCATGCTGGGAAACGCCGCCTCCCAGCACGATCCGCTGGGGGGAATAGGCGTAGATCAGGTTGATCAATGCCAGGGCAATGTACTCCGATTCCAGCTCCCAGGCCGGATGAGAATCCGGAAGGGCCTCCGCGTTTTTGCCCCAGCGGCGATGGATCGCCGTGCCCGAGCCCAATCCTTCCAGGCAGTCGCCATGATAAGGACAGATTCCCGGGAACGGGTCTTTTTGCCGGTCGTGGGGGATGGCGAAGTGACCGGCTTCGATGTGGACCAGCCCGTGCACCGGCCGGCCGTTGGCCAGGACTCCCACCCCGATCCCGGTCCCAATAGTTATGTAGACAAAGGGGTCAAGCAAGTTGTTTTCCGCCGTCCAGTAATGTTCGCCCAAAGCAGCCGCATTGACGTCCGTATCCAAAACGACGGGTAAATCCAGCGCCCGCGAGATACAGCCGTGCAGATCCACATTAATCCATTCGGTTTTCGGAGTAGTGGTAATGTAGCCGTACGTCGGCGAGGCGGGGTTGAGATCCACCGGGCCGAAGGAAGCGATTCCTACTGCGGCCAGTTCCCCCCGCCGGGCGTACGGTGCAAAAAAGGAATTCGTCTGGTTGATGGTTTCATCCGGGCCGGCGGTGGGGAAACGTTTCTCCTCAACCACTTCGTCCGGGCCGGTTGCGACCATGCAGACGAACTTTGTGCCGCCGGCTTCGATGCCGCCATAGAGTCGCTTCATTGCGCACCTCTCCCAGATTCGAAAATTTCCACTTCGATTGCATATCACCGGGCTTGCAGATGAGCTGGGCGGGAATCCCCAGGCGCCGGAGAGCTAATCCGGTATTGGACACCGCCCCACCGGGAGACAATGCCGCCGCGCCGACCTCGAGCAGATACCCCGGCAGGAAAGGCTCTTTAAATCCTCCGGGAGGGATTGCCGGCATGGCCGGAATAATATCCAGGCAGATGTGACCGGCGACGACGGCGCTTAAGTCCTTTTCCATCACGTCTCTATTTCCCTTTATAGTACCGGGCGTAGTCGTTGCACAGCAGATAGAGCGGCGGCGCGTCTTCGTCAATTTCCGGGAAGCGGCCGACGGGCTCGTAAAAACGATTGTCATGCTGATCGTCGTTGACCAGCGACACCTCGCCGATCAAGACGCGCCCTTGGCCCCAAAACTTGTGGTAACAGCGCGGCTCGAGGGAGATGCTTTCCCCGGGAACGAGCCGGATCGTATCGCCAGGTTCGAGCGTGTGCTGAAGGCCGTCCACGGAAACGTGCACCGCGTTTTTCTCGTCGAGTTGCTCGTCGGTGGTGGCGTGGTAAAGCTGGATGAGGAGTTCCCCGCCGCCACGGTTGATGATGTCTTCCATTTTCTTCCAATGGAAATGCATTGGCGTGACCTGGCCGTCTTCCACGATCATGATTTTCTCGGCGTACAGCTTGCCCCGCAACGTCTGCCAGTTTTGGATATTACCGTTGCGGATCGTGAATAAAAATAATCCGGTCCGGTGGAAATCGCCCAGACCGAAGTCGGTAATGTCCCAGCCCAGGTTGTTCTCGACAATCTCGCTCACCTCCGGTCCTTTCTTCGTCCAGGCGTCTGGCGTCCAGTAAGCAAAAGGGGGCAGGTAAAAACCACGGCTTTGAATAAAGTCATCCGCTTTTTGCATGATTGCATTGATTTCCGAACGTTTCACAGGAATTATCCAATCCGCATAATGTTTAGGGGTCTGCGGCAACACCGCTACCGCAGACCCCTGGGATAGCATCTTTCCCGGCTTTCGTGAGAAAGCTAGATCTGGGGATACATGTCAAGGGCAGAGCAGCTATCGGTCTTTCAATTAGCGGAATGTCCCTTCAATCCTTCTCCCTTGTGAATCCATCAGGCCCCGGCGCCGCCATTGTTTTCGATCGCCTGGGGGATCACGCCCATCTTATGGACGGTTTCGGCGCCGACCATCAAGCTGACGATTTTGTCGGGCGTTGTTTTTGCGGCGATCTGTTCGCCGACTTTCTTGCCGCGGCGCATAATGACAATCCGGTCTGCCACCGCAAAAACATCCTGCATGTTATGGCTGATGATAATAACCGGCACGCCCTGACTGGCCAACGTGCGCACCAGGGTTAATACTTTGCGTTGTTCGGAAACGCCCAGGGCGGCGGTCGGTTCGTCCATGATCATCATCCTGGCGTTCCAGTAGATCGAGCGCGCAATGGCGACGGACTGACGCTGTCCGCCCGACAGGTTGCGCACTTGCTGGGTAAGCGAAGGAATTTCGATATCCAACCGCTTTAGCGCGCCAGCCGATTCAGCGGCCATCTTGCGTCGATCAACGAGTTGGGTTGTGCACGCAAAGAGCCAACCGAGCACGGAGCCCGAACCCAGGCCGGCCAGCATACCCACGAGTAGCCCCGGCCATTTGTAGAATTGGTAGGCGGTCCAGCCAAACAATACCGCCAGCGGTAGGCTCAGGAGGACGCCGAACAATATCCGGCTGATAAATTCCGAGATGGATTTCTTTTTTATCTCGCGGCCCAGGAAGATGTTTGCGCCCACGTCCAGGTTCTCGGCCAGCGCCAGGTCCTGATAGATGGTCTCGATGCCCTGGTCGCGGGCGTCGCGCGGGACGACAAAGTTGACCTTCTTGCCATCGAAAAAAATCTCGCCACCGTCCGGCTGAAATACGCCGGAGATCATTTTAATAAAAGTGGATTTGCCCGCGCCATTATCTCCCACCAGGCCAATCACCTCGCCCGGGCTGACGTCAAAACTAACGTTGTCCACGGCGACCAATCCGCCGAATTTTTTCGTAAGGTTGACTGCACGCAGGATGGGTTCCATGATAGACAGTCCTTCTTTCTATGAGTGCTCCATCGCCCGACCCAACTGGTCGACAATCACGGCGATGATCACCACGACACCGACGGTGACATATTGCCAGTACGGTTGCTGGCCTAAGACGACCAGGCCATATTGGATGGTGGCGATGATTAGGGCGCCGATCACCGTTCCGACGATGGTTCCTTCGCCGCCGAACATGCTCGTCCCGCCGATCACGACCGCAGCAATGGCAAAGAGCAAGGTCGGCTCACCGGCATTGGATGCGCCGCTGGTGAAGCGGGAAGTCCAGATCACCCCGGCAATGCCGGCCAGGATGGCCGCCAAAATATAGGCCCGCGTCAGTGTGCTGGCTACCGGGATGCCGGATCGGATGGAGGCCTGGATATTGCCGCCGATGGCGTAGATGTGCTGGCCGAATTGAGTCTTCGCCAGGATGAACCAGACGGCTATGGTCACCAGCAGGGTGATGGCAACGACGTTGGGGATCAGCGGGATGATTTGCTGCAGGTCCGCCAGAGTCGCCACCGCAGGGACCTTGAAGAAAGTGAAGCCATGGGTCGGCCAGTAGTACAACAAGTAGCCGTTCCCGATTTGGGCGAGGTAGTCCGGCTGGTCGGCGATCGCCTGTCCCAGGGAGAGGAGTAGTGCGATCCCGTACACCACGTAGCCCATCCCGAGTGTGCTGATGAAGGGGGGTACCTTTACTTTTGCAACCAGCGTTCCATTCACCCAGCCGGGGATAATACAGACCAGGATGCCGGCCAAGAAACCCGATCCAATCGTCAGAACGGGTGGCAGGCTGGCAGCGAACATGGCGCGCATGACGAATGCCGCCACCACGGCCGCCAATCCCAGGGAATAGTGAACCGAAAGGTCGATCCCGCCGTTGCCGCTGATGATGATAATCGTTTCCGCCAAACCGATCAGAAGGATCTGCGTGGCGTAGACCAGGATCCCCTGGACACTGCGAAAATTAAGAAAATTTACGTTGTTGGCGTTTTTGGAGATGATGGTAAACACGATGACCATCAGGATCAAGAAGAACCAAGGCCAGGCTTTACGGATGGTGCTTAGCCTTTCGGCACGGCTTTTTTTGGAACCGTTGGAACCGGAGGGTGTCGCGAGTTCGGCGTTGGTCATGAGGCGCTCCCGGGAAACTGAAAATCGTCAACGCGCATGAAGACACGTGCAATATTCAAATCCGCATCCTTGTATTTTTGAATTCCCGAGAAAAACATTGTAACGGAAGTCCTATGAACCGACAAGAATGACAGCTTTGAACACTGGAACAGCATCACTTTCCGACGAGAAATTCTGTTGGCAGACTGCGAATAGGGAGAGACAGATCCAGGGGGGCTTTCCGCCCCCCTGGATCACCTACCCGACAAGTTTATTGATAGAAGAATTTGGCGATATTGGGGTCGGCCATGTTATCGCGCGTGATGACCGCATACCCGGTCGGAATGTGCTTCGGAATGCTGGTCACACCGTTCAAGTAGGCCATGGCCATCTCAAGTGCGAAGAAACCCATATCGCCGGGTTTCTGGGCAATGACCAGGTCGACCGTGCCGTCGCGCAGCATGTTGATGGCATCCTTGGTCGCGTCGAAGGCAACGACCTTAACCTTGCCGCTCAGGCCTTTGTTCTTCACCACCGTCCCGGCGCCTTGGGCACTGAACACGTTCGTCCCAAAGATTCCCGCCAGATCCGGATTCTTCTGCAGTTGGGCTTCCACCTGAGCCTGGGCCTTGGTGGCATCGTCACCGTTGTAGTCCACGCCCACCAAGGTCACATTTTTGTACTCGGACGCAAGAACGTCCTTGCAGCCCTTCTCGCGGGCATCCGTCGAGCTGATCCCGACATTGACGTTCTGGATGTACACCTTGCCGGTTTTGCCGATGGCATCCGCCAGGGCGCGGCAGGCGATCTCTCCGCCCAGATAGTTGTCGGAGGCTATGAAGGAAAGCGGGAAGGTGATGGGGCCGGTTTCATAATTGCCGTCGCCGATGAATGTGTCGACGGTAAGCAGAGGCAGGCCGGCGTCATGGGCTTTCTGCAGGGGTGCGATCATGGCGTCTTTGTCGACCGGCGCCAGGAACAGGAAGTTCAGATCGCCGCGGGCAACCATGGCGTCCAGCATGGGAGTCTGGGCGGTCACGTTCCACGTCTGCGGAATCTGCGTGATCAGATCAGCGCCGAAAGCATCCGCTGCTGCCTGTGCACCGCGCTGCATGGTGGTGTAGAAGGGATCTTGGGTTCCGGCCAGAAAACCGATTTTTAATCCCCCGGTCTTCCGTGTCAGACCCCCACTGAAATCGGAGTAGAAGAACTGCGAGACTTTGGGGTCGGCCATGTTATCGCGCGTGATGACCGCATACCCGGTCGGAATGTGCTTCGGAATGCTGGTCACACCGTTCAAGTAGGCAACGGCCATTTCGACAGCCAGGTAGCCCATGTCCGACGGTTTCTGGGCAATGACCAGGTCGACCGTGCCGTCGCGCAGCATGTTGATGGCATCCTTGGTCGCGTCGAAGGCAACGACCTTAACCTTGCCGCTCAGGCCTTTGTTCTTCACCACCGTCCCGGCACCTTGGGCACTGAACACGTTCGTCCCAAAGATTCCCGCCAGATCCGGATTCTTCTGCAGTTGGGCTTCCACCTGAGCCTGGGCCTTGGTGGCATCGTCACCGTTGTAGTCCACGCCCACCAAGGTCACATTTTTGTACTCGGACGCAAGAACGTCCTTGCAGCCCTTCTCGCGGGCATCCGTCGAGCTGATCCCGACATTGACGTTCTGGATGTACACCTTGCCGGTTTTGCCGATGGCATCCGCCAGGGCGCGGCAGGCGATCTCTCCGCCCAGATAGTTGTCGGAGGCTATGAAGGAAAGCGGGAAGGTGATGGGGCCGGTTTCATAATTGCCGTCGCCGATGAATGTGTCGACGGTAAGCAGAGGCAGGCCGGCGTCATGGGCTTTCTGCAGGGGTGCGATCATGGCGTCTTTGTCGACCGGCGCCAGGAACAGGAAGTTCAGATCGCCGCGGGCAACCATGGCGTCCAGCATGGGAGTCTGGGCGGTCACGTTCCACGTCTGCGGAATCTGCGTGATCAATTCAACTCCAAGATCTACTGCCGCTTGGGCGGCACCGCGTTGCATGGTGGTGTAGAAGGGATCTTGGGTTCCGGCCAGAAAACCGATTTTAATGTTTTTCGGTGCGGGTGCTGCAGTAGCAGGAGCCGAGGTGGCCGCGGCTGAGGTCGCCGCAACCTGGGTGGCTGGTACCGCATTGGTAGGCGCCGGTGTGCCACAGGAGGTCGATAGCAAGGCCAAAACAAACACCACGCTAAAGACGACTAGAGCTTGCTTTTTAATCATGTTCTTCTCCTTCTGGGGAATTTGAGAAATTGGGACAACTTTCTTGAGCCTGAGTCAGGATGGACGAAGAAATTTCTATCAGTTCTTTCCACCTCCTCTCTCCTAGACAGGCACTTTTACCCAAGTGCCTCAATGATTTATATAATTGTTCGTTTTCAATAAAAGCGACATCATAATATCACTAACTCGAACAGAAGTCAAGCATCAATGTGAGAAATCGATAATATTTATGATTGACTTTGAACATTAGATGAGGTATAATGCATCCAGTCCAGAAAATAATGAATGAAAAGGATGAAAAATGAAAACTTATCCCCGTTTTGAGCGCATCGTCTCTTTGGTGGATGAAAAAGGATTTTTATCGGTAAATGAACTGAGCCGGCTCTGTGACGTCTCAGAAATGACCATTCGCCGTGACTTGCAGCAATTGGATGCCCAAAAGCGGATCCACCGGACGTATGGTGGAGCTGTTTCATATCATGCCGCATCTCCCGCCATGGAAGAAGATGCCACGGATGGTTTGGCCCAGGAGGTCGAGGTTCTCCTCGTCGACCAGGTGGATGTGTTGATCGCCACTTCTGTAAATCCATATTATGACGGGCTGCTGATCGACCGAGCCAGCAAGAAAAAAATACCAATCATTGCCGAATCCATTGAAATGCCCAATCAACTCACCTCGGTAGCGGTGAATAACTATCAGGCTGGAGTAGACCTGGGGCATTGGGTGGGACAGCACCTGGCGGAACAAGGGCTTGAAAAAGTTTACTTGCTCGACTTGACGTTTCATCAACCAAACACCCAAAATCGCAGCCGAGGATTTATCGATGGATTAAAAGGGACTTGCCAATCGGAGGTCGTCTTATCTATTAATGCCCAGTCGCGTTATGCGATGGCATATCAACTCGCCTACGATGCGCTGACGGTCTATCCACATATCAATTTGATTTTCGCAATCAACGATACGACGGCCAAGGGGGCAATAAAAGCTTGCCGTGATCTGAACATCGACCCGGACCACATGAATGTTATAACTTTTGGCCTCGAAGGGGACACTTTCAAAAATGAGTTATTAAAGGAGGACACGTACTGCAAAGTTGGGCTGGCGATGTTCCCGGAAATCGTCAGCTTTACCTGCGTGGAAGCCGCCATAGCGGCCTTTAATCATAAGCCATTGCCGGAGAAGTATGTGACACCTCACGTTGTCCTGACGGCCAAAACATTGACGGACTACTATTCCCGCACCTCCGATGGCTGGGAATTAAACTGGGAATATGTCCGCAAGCATCTCATTATTCCCATCAAGCCTGAACAAGATACGCCGCGTTCAACGGCCAGCTTGCCCGGTCAAATTGGTTTTCTCATCCCCTTCACCGAACATGAGTGGTATAAGAATTTAACTCGCCAGGTTAAAGCGTATGCCGGACAATATGGGATCGGCGTGCAGGTTATTGATGCGGAACAAAATGTACGCGATGAGGTGGAAATTCGCCGCCGACAAATAGCCAATAAGGCGGCTACCCTCGTCCAGCCCGGCGATGTCGTGCTCGTCGACGGCGGCCCCATCGCGGCCTACCTAGCCGAGGAGTTGAAACAAAAAAGTGATATTACGGTGATAACAGACTCGGTTGTTGTTTTTGATACTCTCAACCACACACCGGGAATCACCCTCATTTCCACCGGGGGAACTTTGCGCCACAGCAGCCAGATGTTGGTCGGCCCGACCGCGGAAGGGGCGCTCAAAGAGCTTCGGGCGGATAAGTTATTCCTGATGGTCAGCGGGATCACCCTTGATTTCGGCCTCTCCCACCACACCATTTCCGAGATCAGCATGAAACAAGCCATGATCCGCTCGGCACGTGAAGTTATCCTGTTGGCCGATCACACCTCCTTCGGCGAGGAAGCCGGGATCCAGGTCGCACCGTTGACGGTCGTCCACAGGTTGATTACCGATGATGCGCTCCCGCCGAGTATTCGTCTGAACATTTCCAAGACGGGTGTTCAAATCATGTTGGCTTAATTCTTCTCTCCCAACGAAATGATTTTCCGCACAGCATATGTGGAGGGTTCCGATCGGCGGAATCCAACCTGCGACATGGCATCCATGAGGAGATCGGATTTTTCGAAAAACCCGCCCGCCGGGTTTGACCGAATCGGCGACTAATCGCCAGAAGGATTCGAACCGATGTGAAGGAATATGGGTGGGATGAATATCCGTCATCCTTCGCATTCCGTCAGCGAGATGGAAAAAATAAACGGGGAAAGGGACGATCCATCGCGGCATCTCGAATATCCAATGGAAGGATGCGGCCGGTATATCGTGGAGATCACACCGGAGAGCTTCTCGATTGAAAAAACTCGGTGATCTTCGTGGACAGGGGATAGTCCGAAAATCGGCCGCGGGAAGATGAAAAGTTTTGCGCGCCGGATTCTTCCGCAAGCTGGTTATCAAACATTCAGGATAAACAATGGCCCACACATCGAAAAGTAAAATCACGGTCGAAGAAAATCCTTCCGAGCAGGACGTGCGTGCGGTGCGGGAAGGCCTTGACGGTTTCAACCGCCTACACGCTCCGGATGAAGACTACCGGCCGGTGGCGTTGTTCCTGCGCGAAGCGGACGGGAGGGTTTCCGGAGGGCTGCTTGGCGAAACGTATTGGGGCTGGCTGCACGTCGGCATCCTCTGGCTGGAGGAGAAAAAGCGCGGCCAAGGGTGCGGGTCGCAGCTCCTGGCCGCGGCGGAACAGGAAGCCGTCCGGCGTGGTTGCCGGCGCGCGCATCTGGATACGCTTAGTTTTCAAGCACTCCCTTTTTATGAAAAGAACGGTTACAGTGTATTCGGCGTTTTGGACGATCTTCCAGCGGGCCATCGCCGGTTCTTCCTCTTTAAGAAATTGATGTAATCGCGTTTGCATCTTGATAATCTATTCGTTCATTCAATATAATCGTGGACGATCGACCGCAGGCGATGAACCTTGGTCTATGGTCCATCGTCCATCGTCTATGGTCCATCGTCATATCCAGGATGATTCTTGCGGAGGCGAAAGGATGACTGACATAAGCATCCGGGAAGCTTGGCCGTCCGATTCCGCCGATGTCGCCCAGTTGATCACGCAGTTGGGATACCCGTCCTCGGAAAATGAGATCGCGCAAAGAATGACCGTCCTCTCGCGCCTGCCGGAGCACGCAACCTTCGTCGCGGAGCTTGACGGCCGGGTCGTCGGGCTGGTTGGAGCGTATCTGGACTACGCGCTGGAAATCAACGGCTCGTACGGCCGCTTGATGGGCCTGGTCGTGGATGAATCCTTTCGCGGCCGCGGCATCGGAAAGCGCTTGCTGGAATGGATCGAAGGCTGGTTGCGGAACCGCGGTGCGACGCGCCTCACCCTCACCAGCGGCAAACAGCGCATCAAAGCGCATAAGTTTTATCGGGATCTTGGCTACGAGGAAACGGGATTGCGGTTTGCCAAAAAGCTGTAATCCCCGTGCGGCGGAACGGATACTTCAATCCATGCGAGGGCATTGCCAGATTCCCCGGAGGGCGCTTAATTTCAGATGATCCGATGGATCGTGTTCGACGCGATGGGCGTGATCTTCGAAGAGGGCGACGACATCCTCAACCGGCTCGTTCCCTTTCTTCAGAAACGGGGATTCACCCTGGATGCGGAATATGTGCACGCCGCCTACCGGCGCGCCAGCCTGGGTCAAATCTCGAGCCGCGAATTCTGGAAGAGTCTGAATCTTGACGGGGAGTATCCGGCGATCCAGGACGAATATCTGGATACCTGTCTGCGATTGGATCCGCATTTTTTAAAAACCGTCCAACGGTTGGGCGGCAAGTTTTCCCTGGCGATGCTCTCCAACGATATCGCGGAATGGTCGGTGCACTTGCGCCGAACAAAAGGACTGGATCGGATATTCCAAACAACCTTGATCAGCAGCGAAGTCGGAATTCGCAAACCGGACGCCGGGATCTACCGGATTCTCTTGGATCGGCTATAGGCCAAAGCTGAGGATTGCATCTTTATCGACGATCGTCTGCCCAATCTGTTGATTGCCAAAACGCTGGGAATTATTCCCATGTGGCTGGCAAAAGGAAATCCACCGCCCGAGCCCGAGATTCCCCACCGCATACAAAACCTTTCGGAATTGCCGGCGTTGGTCGGAGAAATATTTCCAGACATATAGAATCCCGTATGTGGTGATGCGTGTGTCGGCCCTATGAAATGTTATCCCGAGCCGAAGGCGGGGTATCGGAAACGCATGGGAATGAATCCACAAGCGCAATAAGACCGAAATTATATGTTTTAATCACCGATTCCTCGTGGCCTGAAGGCCACTCGGAATGACATTTGCAGAGTGTCATTCCGAGGAGCCCCGCTGGTTTTCGGGGTGACGAGGAATCGGTAGCGCGTCAAGTGATTACGTCCCTTTATAGCGTCTGATCCCTTCCATTGAGTCACCGATTCCTCATGGCCTGAAGGCCGCTCGCCCCGGGACCCCACCGGGGTCCGAATGACATACGGCGGGCAGGCTCCCTGCCGCAACTTTCCAATATCCACTAGCCTCTCTCCGCATCCTCGTCTATAATCCGGCCCGGCTGCCGCGAAATTGGGGTGTGACTTCTGCGGCCGCTTGGGTGTTACTATACTGCACGGCTGCCGGACCGGCCCGGAGCCGCACGCTGGAGTGTGAATGCAATCGCTGATTAAATTCACCTACGCCTCCACCCATTACCGTCCGCGGGAAGGGATGATCGCTTTTCTCCTCCACCGCATCAGCGGATTGGCCGTCCTGCTGTTCCTCTCGCTGCATATCGTCGATACCTCGCTCGTGTATTTCTTCCCGCAATCCTACGGCGGCGCCATCGCGCTCTACCGGTTGCCCGGCTTCATGCTGGCCGAGATCGCGCTCATGGCGGGCGTGATCTACCACGGGTTGAACGGGTTCCGCATCGCCCTTTTCGACCTCGTCCTGCCCTCGGCCTGGACGATCCAGCGCGAGCGGCTCTCCGTCCGGCTGACGATCCTCCTGGCCGCCATCCTCTGGCTGCCCGCCGGGATCATCATGGGCGGAAATTTCATCGGCTATACCTTTCTCGGATGGCATTGAGAAACGCCGTGACCGCGCAAACACCCTCGCCCGCCCCGCTCCGCCGCTCCTGGCTCACCGTCGCCTGGACCCTCATGCGCCTCAGCGCGATCCTGCTCGTTCCGCTGGTGTGGGGCCACGTGCTCATCCAGGACATGCTGGTGGGCGTCCACAAAATCAGTCTGGATTACGTCGCCATGCGTTGGGCGTCGTTGGGCTGGCGCGCCTACGACGCCGGGTTGCTGTGCTTCGCCTTCGCCCACGGATCCAACGGCCTGCGCCAGGTGCTGGAGGATTACATTCACGGCCGGACCGCGCGCCGGGTGCTGCGCACCCTGATCTTCCTCTTCTGGCTCTCCCTCACCGCCCTGGGCGCGGCGGCCGTGATCGGCGGCGTGCGTCAATGACCCAGGTGCATACCTTCGACGCGGTCATCATCGGAGCCGGGGGGGCCGGATTGATGGCCGCGCTCCACGCGGAGCGCGGGACCAACGTGGCGGTGATCTCGAAAATGTATCCGACCCGTTCCCACACCGGCACCGCGCAGGGCGGAGTGGCCGCGCCGCTGGGAAACATGGAGGAAGACCGCTGGGAATGGTACATGTACGACACCGTCAAGGGCGGCGATTATCTGGTCGACCAGGACGCGGCGGAGGTCCTCGCGCGCGAATCCGTCGACGCGGTGCTCGAACTGGAACACTGGGGGCTGCCCTTCGACCGGACGGAAGACGGCCGCATCGAACAGCGCCGCTTCGGCGGCCACACCCGCGACTATGGGAAATCCCCAGTGATGCGCTCGTGCAAGAGCGCCGACCGCACCGGACACATGATCCTGCAAACCCTGTATCAAAACTGCCTCCGCCGCGGGATCCGTTTCTTCGACGAATTCTTCGTGCTCGACCTGATCCTCGAAGACGGGATCGCGCGCGGCGTGGCGGCGGTGGAGATCGCCACCGGCCAGACGCACCTTTTCCTCGCCAAGGCCGTGCTCCTGGCCACCGGCGGATTCGGGCGGATGTTCGCCGTCACTTCCAACGCCCACTCGCTCAGCGGCGACCTGGTCGCGTCGGTGTTCCGCCGCGGGCTGCCGCTGGAGGATATGGAATTCTTCCAGTTCCATCCCACCGGAATTTACAAAATGGGAATCCTGCTTTCGGAAGCCGCGCGCGGCGAGGGCGGGATCATGATCAACGGCTTGGGGGAGCGATTCATGGAGCGCTATGCCCCGAAGCTCTTGGACCTCGCCCCGCGGGATATTATTTCGCGATCGATCGATCAGGAAATCCGCGCCGGGCGCGGCGCGGACGGGAAGGACTACGTCTACCTCGATATCCGCCCGGAGACGATCAACCGCTGCCAGAGCGCGCCTGGCGGCAAAACGGTGACCGCGGCCCAGCTCGAAGCCAAGCTCCCCGACATCATCGAGATGATGCGCGTCTATCAGGGGATCGATCCGCTGAAAGCGCCGGTGCCGATCCAACCGACGGCGCATTACGCCATGGGCGGAATCCCGACCGATTGCGACGGGCGCGTGCTGGGCGGGACGCTCTCGCCCGTGCCGGGGCTGTTTGCGGCGGGCGAATGCGCCTGCGTCTCAGTGCACGGCGCCAACCGCCTGGGAACCAATTCGCTCGTCGACCTGCTGGTCTTCGGGCGGCGCAGCGGCCGCGCGATGGCCGAATTCTGCGCGGGAGCAAGGCCGGCGGATCCCGCTGCGCATGCCGCTGAGGAAGCGCTCGGAGAACTCGCCCGTCTGCAACAGAGCCGCGGCCCGGAACGCGTCGGCGCCCTGCGCGCGGCGATGCAACATTGCATGACGGATAAAGTCGGCCTGTACCGCACCGCGGGCGGGATGGAAGAGGCGCTGGGCTTTTTGCGCGATCTTAAGGAACGCTACCGCCGGCTCGGCCTGGCCGACGCCGGGCAAAAGTGGAACACCGAAGTGCTGGAGGCCTACGAACTGGGCTGTCTGCTCGACCTGGCCGAGGCGACCGCCGGGAGCGCTCTGCACCGAACCGAAAGCCGCGGCGCGCACTTCCGGGTGGATTTCCCGCTGCGGGATGACGCGAACTGGCTCCACCACACGCTGGCCTTCCGCGCCGGCCCCTCCGGAGCCGGACCGGTATCGGAAGGGATCCGGTTCGACCGGCGCCCGGTGTCGATCACCACGTTCCAGCCGGAAGCAAGGGAGTATTAATTCGCCCTCATCCCTCCCTCCCGTCGCTGCGCTCCGGGACAGGTTCTCCCGGCTTATGCCGGGAGAAGGTGGCCGGACCCTCGGCGATTTTCCGGGGGGAAGGCCGGATGAGGGTCGAAGATGAAAGAAGAGACGGGATATGCTTGTCGCGCTGAAAATCAAACGCTTCGACCCGGAACGCAAACCCGCGGCGTGGTGGTCCAACTTTAAGCTCGAGGCCGGACCCGGCGACCGCGTGCTGGATCTATTGGTGCGGGCGAAAGACGAGCTGGACGGCAGCCTGACCTTCCGCCGTTCGTGTGCGCACGGCATCTGCGGTTCCGACGCGATGCGGATTAACGGGACAAATAGGCTGGCGTGCAAGACACTGGTGCGCGAAGTGGGTTCCCGGATCACGGTGGAGCCGCTCCTGGGGATGCGCGTGGAAAAGGACCTAGTGGTGGACATGGAGCCATTCCTGTCCGCCTACCGCAGCGTGAAACCATACCTTCTCAACGATGAGCCGCTCCCCGCCGACGGGCGCGAGCGGCGGCAGAGCCCGGTCGAGCGTTTGCGCTTCGACGACACGACCAAGTGCATCCTATGCGGATGCTGCACCGCCGCCTGCCCTGTTTTCTGGGCGGACGGGGAGTACGCCGGTCCGGCCGCGATCGTGCAGGCGCACCGCTTCCTGTTCGACAGCCGCGACCGCGGCGCGGCCGAACACACCTCGGCGCTCCTCGATGTGAAGGGCGTCTGGCGCTGCCGGACAATCTTCCAATGCACGCTTTCCTGCCCGCGCGAGATCAAAATCACCCAGGCCATCGCCGAAGTGAAAGAGGCGATTGTGCTGGGAAAGTATCCTAAAAAATGAAGCGCCCCTGCGGGCGCCTTTTATAAACCGCAGCAAATTCAATTTTATGAAGATAAACGGGAGATCAAGACGTCTCCCGCGCGCCTTGCGGACGGAGATACGCCCACAGGAAATTATCGCCGCTATTGGCGCGTACCAACGCCGTGGCGACCGCCGGCAGGCTGGCCGCGCCGGGATAAATCAGGAATCGAGGTTCCCAGCGGGGGAGGAATTTTCCTTTGTACGCGTGCAGCCCTTTGAAATTATAAAAGCGGTTGACGTTTTCATAGATGTACCGCAGCGCGCGCTCCGTGCGGGGCGCGGTGGAATGCTCGCCCACACCGGCCAGCGCGCTTAATCCCAGGCTGAAGGTAGCAAGACCCTGCGCTTTGGCCCAGGAAAAAAGCGCCGCGAACAAAAAATCCATCGTACCATTTTCAACTCGCGGCAGGCGCCGCATTAAGTCCACCGCAGCCTCGTTGCGCCGGTATTCCGGCACCAGGGAGGCAAATGCGCAGATGTCGCCGCCGGGCCGATGCACCGCCAGGATCGTGCTCCGGCGGACATAGTCATCGTCGAACCAGCCGCTGGCAAAACGCAGTTCGGTGCCGTGCATCATGGTCAACCAGGCATCGCTGATAAGACGCAGCTCATCCACCAAGCCCGGTTCGAGCGGCGGGAGGTGCGTCTCGACGCGCAACCCCAATTTGGCAAGGCGGGTGTTTGTGTTGCGCAATTCTTTGCCTGCGCTGCCTTCCGTGGTAAAGGCCCCCAAATCCACGATCGCCTCCTGTCCGATGCGGAGCGCGCTGAATCCGGCGGCTCTGTAAAAATCCAGCGTCTCGGGCGGCGTCTGATAAAAAGCGGGCTGCCAATCGTTGCACTCGCAATAGGTTCGAAACCTTGCCAGCGCGTCCGGAAAATCCTCCGCCGGGCCGATGGGATCGCCGAGTGCCAGTGCAACCCGCCCTTTGAGCACATACGCAATGCACGAACCTCCGGGGCTGAAGAAGTAGGATTTGTCGTCGAAAAGCGTAAAACGCGCAAGCGATGAAGCGCCATATTGTTCGATAATCGCGCGCGCCCGCGCCCGTTCTTCCGGTGTTGCCGGCTGCCGCACCAATACCGGCCGGCCAAGCAACAACAGGCTGTAACCAAGCGTCGCCGCGGCGACCAGGTAAATGGAATTGACAAAGTAACGCCCAAAGCCGGTGACGGGCTGCAGACCGGTATTGGTGAATTGCGTGAACATGACCACGGTTTGCCGGAGGGCGCCCGGAAGGTCGAATTTCACGCCGATATGCCGGTCCAGCAGAAAGAAACCGACCGTTCCGTAGGCCAACGTGAAACCGAGAGCGGCCAGCGCGACGAGCCCTGCGTTGCGGATCGAAGGCGGGTCGGACCGCGCGTGGTAATGCGAGCGCATGGCAAAGAGCACGACCCCCAATGCCAACGCCAGGATCGCGACTTCATAATCCAACCCCTTGAGCATATTGCCGATAACCGCCACGAGGAGCGCGACTTCCGTCAACAGCCATGCGGTTTGTTTTCTCCGCCACAGATTAACCGACAGCAAGAGCAGGGCAAAACCGGCCAGCGTGGCCGCCAGATGGCTGCCGTGCCGCACTTCCAGCGGCAGGAAGTTCCGGAGCAAGGCCATTCGATCGACCAGCGCCGGCATGAGCACCGACGCGGCATTTACAACGCCCGTCAAAGCGGTGAGGATGGCGATGATATGGACTACGCCCGTTTCGGCGGACATGCGCGTCCGGCGCCATTGCTTGCGTATGGTATCTTTCGTCATGGTGTTAACGGCAACAAAGTCTTTTCCCGTATCCGCTCAGATAAATCGTAGCCGAACGCGATGAATCCGGCAACGGACTCGCTTCCGTCGGCAATCTCTGCCAGGTTCCATAATATTAATAAAACGAATCGCTGCAGGCATAGCGCCTTTATCGTATGCAATTATATGGCATTCCTACTGCGGCGCGACCGAACACGCCGCGCCGCTCCTGGGGTGAAAGACGTCTGGCGCTGCCGGACAATCTTCCAATGCACGCTCTCCTGCCCGCGCGAGATCAAAATCACCCAGGCCATCGCCGAAGTGAAAGGGGCGATCGTGTTGGGAAAGTATCCTAAAAAATGAAGCGCCCTTGCAGGTGTTTCATTCAATGGATGCGGTGATATTTTGGAAAGACAATGGCCGGCGGGTTGCAGCCGAGTGGTGGGTCTGGATTCTTTGTTTTTTTAATTATTTCGATCTTCAATATTCTTTTTCCGCATTTTATTCCATCTATAATTTAGATATTTGCGAAAAATGCTTCCACTACCTTTTTTGCTTCCCTCAAACCGACTCTAGGGGCAATAGAACGCAATAACATTATTGCATCCATGTTTTTTCCCGATCTTATCAAGGTCCACAATTCATCATTCTTGTATAGGTCCTTGAGCAATTCAATATTTATATTGGTGTCGACGCTGATTTTATGAAGCAATTCTTGTTCGTCCATAATTATCCTCCTAGGTTCTTTCAGCAGTTTTGTTTGCGCCTGCCCATGCTTTATGCTCGTAGGCGGGGGTCGCCTGCAACCGCGGGTTATTAGAATGTAATTCATCGCGCCGCTGTGCTTTGGCAGCGGCGCGATGACTCGGTGGGCGCGGTGGTGTATGCTCGAACCGATCAGGGACGGGCACGCACCGCGGGTGCGGA
>JBEKLP010000013.1:0-41380 GCA_050010135.1 Anaerolineales bacterium | reverse complement strand
GATCATAAAACCTGCCAGAAAAGCTCCCAGATCGCTATCGTGCTCCGCCATGATTGTTGCTCCTTTCTCCGGTCGGGGAATGCGCGTGACAAGCGCACATTCTAGTCGGACTTACGGAACAGCCCCAGGACTTCCAATACCCGCTGAATTGCCGCCAGCGAGCTCTGCAGTTTGACCACCGGCTCCACGAGGGATTCGCTCAGGAAGAGCGTCGTCCCGCGCAGCGTGTCGAGCGTGTCGTTGGCGTTTTCCAGCATCGGACGGATTTCCATCTCCAGCAGCAACGTCAACCGCGCAATCTGGACCGCCAGGACAATCACCGCCACGCCGACGACCATGAACTCCAGCGCCAGCAGAATCAGAAAAATATCCCGCGCAGTGCTGGTCATCGCTTCGTTGCGTGAAAGCAGGAACAACCCGATTCCAACGGCCACCAGCAGCAAAACCAGAAGAGCGCCGAAGAGAAATAACCTTCTGCGCAAACGGCTGCTGCGCTGCGGATTGAGGGGTTTTCCAGCCATGCGATGATTATACACCATGGCTTTTCCGCTGGGCTATAATGGAGATGCGCAGAAGTTTGGGGAAAGAAATCGTCCGGCGGAGGTTTTTTCTTCGGCTTGGACGGAACCATCCCGCGCCGGATTTATTTTGGCGGCGCGCCCGGAAATCGAGAGGGGGAGGGCGGTTTTTTCACGGCAGGGGGAACGCGGCGGAGGAATATTTCCGGATTCCTGCGCCGGATCGATGTCCGGACCGCCGAATGCGGGAGCCGAATCCAGGGAGGGACCGATGACTTTAACAATGCCGTCTGCCGACGGGGAAGGCGGGCCCTCGCGGCCGCTCAGAAGAAGGCGGGCGCGCTCCTTCCTTCCGTTCCTTGGACAGGAGGAGCGCGACCGGACGCTGGACGATCTCGCGCAGCGCGCGTTTCCGCGGTTGAATTTCTTCCTGTTCACGCTGTTGGCCGCCGTGCTTTTCAGCTTGGCGCAGATTCTTTCCTGGCCCGTGCTCTGGATCCTCGGTTTGGTTCTCGCGCCTTTGCTCAGCCCGCTGACCGGTACCGCGCTGGGGCTGGTCACTTCCTCGCTGACATTTACCGTCCGCAATCTCGCCGCGCTGGCGCTGGGGTGGATCCTGGCTTTTCTCGCCGCCTGGATCATCGTTTTTCTTTCGTTCGTTTCCGACCCTGGCAAGATCTATCCGCTTCTGGAACCCGTTGCACTGATCGCGACCGTCCTGGCGTCGGCCTGGTTGACGTGGAGATTCCTGCGTGGAGCGCCGGATTCCTGGATGCCCAACGCCGTGGTTTCCTATCTATGCCTCTACCCGCTCTGCGCCGCCGGATGGACGGCAGCCACCGGAAAGGGCGATGCCGCAATCACCGCGCTGCTGGCCTGGGCCATCCGTGTCTCCCTGGCGTTTATCGCCTCGATGGGAACCTACCTTGCGCTCGGGTTCCGCCCGTCGGAAAGGACGGCCCGCGCGTATTTGGGAATTGCCGCCATGGTGCTGATCGGGGCAATGCTGATCGGCGCCTGGGCGGCGAGGGGCACTCCGGGCGCAGAGACTGCACCGATCCCCGTATCAACGAGCACCCCCACCGCAACGTTCACTCCAACGCCGGAACCGAGCATCACCCCGACCGCGACCGATACCCCGCCCCCCAGTCAAACCCCCGTTCCCAGTGCGACCTTTACCGCCACTTTTCCGTCGGTGAAAGCGATCGTACACGGGACCGGAGCGGGCGGCGTGTTCCTGCGGGACGCGCCCAACGGAAAGAAAATCGATTCGCTCAAGGACGGCGACGAAGTGACAGTCATCAGTCCGGCCGTGCAGGCCGATACCACCTGGTGGATCCCCGTACAGACGGCTTCGGGAAAGACCGGCTGGATGGCCATGGAATTTTGCGCCACCGTGACGCCCACTACCAAACCGGCGCAATAAAAAAACCGCTGGCGGAAAGCCGGCGGTCGATGTTTCTTTTTCAACGGCCTATGGAAACTAAAATATTCAACCACCCGGTGCCGGCGCCCGAACTTCAAAGTTGTCAAAGGCGATCTGCGAATTATCATCGGCTTTAGCCAATGAAAGCCCGACGCCGACTTTCCCCGATTTTAAGGTGCTGTCTTCGGTCTGGTCGACCAACTCGCCATTGATAAAGAAAGTGAAACTCGTCCCCTTTGCCAGCACGGCAACTTGATTAGGCCCCGATGTATTAATTTGCGGGGAATCAGTCCAATCGATAAGCGTAGTCCATGAGTCGTTATTGAGCACCTGAAAACTGTAGACATGGTCTTCGGCGGCGATGGTGAAATAATAATTGTTGCCGGAGGCCATTCGTAAGGACAGCCCTTGATCGGAAGATGCCGGCCCGGTTTTTACCTCCACTTCGACGGTTAAATAGAAATCGGACAAATTTTTTATATTTGGATTTAACGGCCAGAAAACTCCCTTATGGGCGGTCATGTCCACGAGGTATTGCCCATCGGTGATGGAAACGACGCTGTCCGCGAAAGCGTCATTGTTTGGCCCCACGAACCAGTTGTTGGTATTGTCGTCGAAGGAATCCGTGAGGACGACCGGCCAGTCGAGATAGGATTGGGTCGGCGTCATCGAAGGGGTGAAGGTCGGCGTGATCGTCGGGGTCTCGGTTGGTGTCGGGGTCTCGGTGGGCGTCGGCGTGCTGGTTGCGGTGGGCGTCGGCGTGGGCGCCAGGAACGGAATGCTGCTGCAAGCCAGCGAGGAGAAAAACAGCCCCGCCGCTACCGCCAGGATAGGGAACCATCGTTTTTTCAAGGTATCTCTGCGCATGAGTTTTTTTCTCCCGAAAGGATATTGTCCGGGGATTATACAAAATGAAATCCCCCTTGGCAAATATGGCGGAAAACCGCTGGGACGGCGCTACGAGGAGCGAAAGTTTGTCGTGCCCGCATGATCGCAGCCTGCCCGCGGCGGAGCCGGCGGCGGGCATCCACGATCGGATCGATTCTCCAGTAATAAGAATGAACTGGATTCCCGCTAAGTACACGTGGGAATGACGACCAATCTTTGCGTCTGCCATTGCTAAAAAGACGCCCGAGGGGCAAAATGACGCCGAGACGTTGCGGAAAATCTTCGCAGAGAAAGGAATCCCTTCGATGTATGGTGGCGGCGGTGGCGGCGGAGGCGGTGGAAGATGGCACGCATTGATGAGAAGCGACGAGACAGCCAAACCGCAGCTGACTCGCAAACTTCTGCTGCGGGTGCTTTCCTACGCGCGGGCTTACCGCTCACAGATCGCCGGCATGCTGGCGATGATTTTGCTCACCACGGGTCTCACCCTGCTCACCCCGCTGATTTTCCGCCGGATGATCGACGTCGTCATCCCCAAAGGGGATCTGAAAGGACTGGTGCTGCTTGCGCTGGCTCTGCTCCTGATTCCCGTCTTCCAGGGTCTGGTCGGCGTGCTGCAGCGCCGGTGGAATGCCGAGGTGGGCGAGGGCGTGATCTACGATCTGCGCGTGGCGCTCTTTTCCAAGCTGGAGCGCATGTCGCTGCGGTTTTTCACCAACACCCGGATCGGGGAGTTGATGAGCCGTTTGAATAACGACGTGGTCGGCGCGCAGGACGCCATCAGCAACACCATCGTCTCCATCGTCTCCAACGGCATTGAGGCCGTTGCGCTCCTGGCGGTGATGTTCGCCCTGGAATGGCGGTTGACCCTGGTGGGTGCGGCCATCCTGCCGCTGTTCCTTCTGGCGGCGGACCGCCTGGGGAGGCGCATGCGCGCCCTGGCGCGGCGGCAGATGGATCTCAACGCGCAGATGAACGCGCACATGAACGAGACCCTCAATATCGGCGGGGCGCTGCTGGTCAAGCTGTTCGGACGGGCGGCGACGGAGGAAGAACGCTTCAGCCGGCGTGCCGCCGCGGTGCGCGAGGCGGGGATCCAACGCGCCGTGTTCGGCACCGCCTTCTTCGTCATCGTCGGGCTGGTGAGCGCTGTCGGGACGGCGGTGGTGTACGGCGTCGGCGGCTACCTGGTCATCCTGAAATCCTTCACCGTCGGCACGATCGTGGCGTTCGGATCCTACCTGGGCAGCCTGTACGGAACGCTCCAGTCGCTGGTGAACGCGCCGGTGTCGTTCTCCACGTCGGTGGTTTCCTTCGAGCGGGTGTTCGAAGTGATCGACCTGCCCGAGGACATCGCCGAACCGGCGGACGCGCTCGCGCTCGTCTCCCCGCGGGGCGAACTGGTTTTTGACGGCGTCGATTTCAAATACGAAGTGGATGAAAATAAATTGCTCAGCGACGTGCGGCGCTATGGAAGCCTGGACGCCGTCACGGCGGTGCTTTCCCTGGCGGAAGAAGGGCGGAGCGCGGCCGACCGCGAGAAAACGGAATCTCCGGACGAGGAATTCCATTCCCAGGCGCGCGCAACGGCCCTGGAGGGGATTTCTTTCCGCGCCGGGCCGGGCGGACTGGTGGCGCTCGTCGGACCCTCCGGCGCGGGAAAGACCACGCTCACGTACCTCATCCCGCGCCTGTACGACCCGACCGGCGGCCGCATTCTCCTGGACGGGCACGACCTGCGTTCCCTGACGCTTTTTTCCCTGACGGCGGCGATCGGCATGGTCACCCAGGAAACCTACCTCTTTCACGATACCGTCCGCACCAATCTGCTCTACGCCCGGCCGGACGCGGCGCCGGCGGAGATGGTGGAGGCGGCCAAGGCGGCCAACATCCACAACTTCATCGCGGAACTCCCCGACGGGTACGATACGGTCGTCGGGGAGCGCGGTTACCGGCTCAGCGGCGGGGAGCGCCAGCGCATTGCGCTGGCGCGGGTGATCCTGAAAAATCCGCGCATCCTCGTCCTGGACGAGGCCACCAGCAGCCTCGACAGCGAGTCGGAAATGCTCATCCAGGAGGCGCTCAAACGGGTGATGACCGGACGGACCAACATCGTCATCGCCCACCGCCTGAGCACCATCCTGGCCGCGGATCAGATTCTGGTGATGGACCGCGGGCGGATCGTCGAGCGCGGCACGCACCGGGAGCTTTTGGCCGGCGGCGGATTGTACGCGCAGCTTTACCAAACCCAATTTCACCGCGAAGGCAGCCGCTGAGCGGGAAAGGCATTTCTTCCAAAGGCCGCGAAATTAAAAATAACATCGGGCCAGGCGGCCCGATGTTTTATTTGGATTGGAAATCCGAACGAGGGAAACAGATTAATTGGGCATGCGGTCATCGAAAGATTGCAGCGCCTTCATGTAATTGGCGCGTTCGAAAGCGGCCGGCTCGGCGACGGCTTTCTGGCTCATGCTGCCCCGCATCTGCTGGATGGATTTGTAATCGTGCTCGGCCATCCATTGTTCGGCTTCCTTTAATATCCGCCCGGCGTGCTCGAGTCCGTTCTGGAGCAGGGAAGAGGTGGTCATGGCCACGTTTGCCCCGGCCATCATTGCTTTGATCAGATCCTGCCCGGTATGCACGCCGCTGCTCAGCGCAAAGTCCACTTTGACGCGGCCGTAAAGGATGGCGATCCAGCGCAGCGGCAGGAGCATATCGTCGGAAGTGCTGAGTTTGAGGTGCGGGACAACCGCCAGGGCGCCCAGGTCGAGGTCCGGCTGGTAAAACCGGTTGAAGAGAACCAGCCCGTTGGCTCCGGCGGATGCCAGGCGCCGGGCCATTTGCGGCAGCGCCGAGAAGAATGGGCTCAGCTTCACCGCCAGGGGGATCCGCACCTTGGCGCGGACGTCGCCCACCAGCCGGACGTATTCCTCTTCCAGTTCCGCTCCACTCAGGTTTGGATCGGTCGGCAGATAATACAGGTTCAGTTCGAGGGCGCTGGCTCCGGCTTGCTCGATCTTGCGGGCGTATTCCACCCATCCGCCGGTGGAAATTCCGTTCAGCGAGGCAATGACCGGGATCTGGACCGACTCGCGCGCCTTGCGGATCAACTCGAGGTACAGATCGGGGCCCATGTTGTAGTTTTGCAGGTCCGGAAAGTGGGTCATGGCCTCGGTGAAGGATTCGGTTCCGAGGTTCAGGAAGTGGTCGAGCTGGTTGCTTTCGAAGTTGATCTGTTCCTCGAAGAGCGAATGCAGGACGATCGCCGAGAGCCCGGCCGCTTCCATCCGCCGGATGTTGTCGAGTTTCTTCGGGAACGGAGAAGCCGAGGCGACGAGCGGGTTTTTCAGTTTCAGGCCGAGATAGGTGGTGGAGAGGTCGGACATGGGATTCTCCTTTCGGCGAGCTAAGATCAATGGGAGTGTGTCATTCCGAGCCCTGATGCTTTTCAGGGCGAGGAATCGGTGGCGCGAGAGCAGAGGCGTGAGTGCCTCAAAAAAGAGTCACCGATTCCTAGCCCCGCCGTACGGCGGGCTCGGAATGACAACCTTCATATGTCATTCCGAGGGGTCTGTAGACCCCGAGGAATCGGTAACGCATATACAATGGATAGGTGTGCGTTATAAAGAGTCACCGATTCCTCGTCGCCCTTTCAGGGCTCCTCGGAATGACACTGGAAAGGATCGTTACGTCTTCTCCTCGGTCGCGCCTTCCACGTGCATCGCCGCCATCTGCTGGTAGAACGCCCAGCGCTGGGCGTTGAGTTTTTTCGCTTGGCCCATCAGCAGCTCAGCCCGCGCCTCGTCGCTCTGCAGCAGCATGCGGAAGCGCGTCTCGTTGTAGGCGTACTGGTCGAGCGGGACGGTCGGATCCTTCGAGTCGAGAACCAGAGGGTTCTTTCCTTCGAGCGCCAGCGCCGGGTTATAGCGCAGGAGCGGCCATTCGCCGGATTGCACCGCCAGGCGCTGCTGGTCGAGTCCCTTGCGCAGGTCGAACCCCTGATTGATGCAGTGGCTGTAGGCGAGGATCAGCGACGGGCCGTCGTAGGCTTCCGCCTCGAGGAAGGCTTTCAACGTGTGCTGGTCGTTGGCTCCGAACGCAACGCGCGCCACGTACACGTAGCCGTACGACATCGCCATCAGGGCGAGGTCCTTCTTCCCGAGGGCTTTGCCGCGCGAAGCGAACTTGGCCACCGCCGCCAGCGGCGTGGATTTGGACGCCTGCCCGCCGGTGTTGGAATACACTTCGGTGTCGAGCACCAGGACGTTGACGTTGCGGCCGGAAGCCAGCACGTGGTCGAGCCCGCCGTACCCGATGTCGTACGCCCATCCGTCGCCGCCGATGATCCAGACGCTCTTGCGGGCCAGGCAGTCGGCCAGGCTGAGAAGATCCTTGGCTTTGGCGTCGGCCGAGCCTTGCAGTTTCTTGCGCAGCACGCCGATCCGCTCGCGCTGCGCGCGGATTCCCGCCTCGTTGCTCTGGTCGGCTTCCAGGAGACTCTTGACGAGTTCTTCGCCGAGGGTCGGCGCCAACTGTTGCAACAGTTCCTTAGCGTATTCGGTCTGCTTGTCGAGGGTGAGGCGCATGCCCAGCCCGAACTCGGCGTTGTCTTCGAAGAGCGAATTCGACCAGGCCGGGCCGCGACCGTCGCGGTTGAAGGTGTAGGGCGTGGTGGGAAGGTTTCCGCCGTAGATCGAGGAACAGCCGGTGGCGTTGGCGACGACCATGCGGTCGCCGAAGAGCTGGGTGGCTAGTTTGATGTAGGGGGTCTCGCCGCAGCCGGCGCATGCGCCGGAGAACTCGAACAGCGGTTGCAGGAGCTGCGAGTTCTTGATCGTGTTGGGTTGGAAGGCGGCTCGATCGGCTTCCGGCAGCCCGAGGAAGAAGGCCCAGTTGGAGTTCTCCTGCTCGCGCAGCGGCGGCTGGTCGGCCATATTAATCGCCTTGCGGCTGACTTGGGTTTTATCTTTGGCCGGGCAGGCTTCGATGCACAGCCCGCATCCGGTGCAATCCTCCGGCGAAACTTGGATGGTGTATTTGGCGCCCGGGAACTCCTTGAATTTGGCGTCCATGCTTTTAAAGGAAGACGGCGCCTTGGCCAGGAGGCCCGGCGCGTAGACTTTCTGGCGGATCACCGCGTGCGGGCAGACCATGGAGCATTTGCCGCACTGGATGCACAAGTCCGGCTCCCAGACCGGGATCTCGAGCGTGATGTTGCGCTTCTCCCATTGGGTCGTGCCGGTGGGGAAGGTTCCATCCAGCGGCATCGCGCTGACCGGCAGGGAATCGCCCTCGCCGGCAATCATCGGTCCGAGCACCTTTTTCACGAACTCGGGCGCGGCGGCGGGCACCGGCGCGCGCCGGGTGATCTTCGAATTGGCCTTGCGCCCCTCGAGCGACACTTCGTGCAGGTGCGCCAGGGTTTGGTCCACCGCTTCGAAGTTCTTTTTCACCACCGCCTCGCCGCGCTTGCCGTAGGTTTTCTGGATCGCGTGCTTGATTTCCTCGATCGCCTGTTCGCGCGGAAGGATGCCGGAAATGGCGAAGAAGCAGGTCTGCATGATGGTGTTGATCCGGCCGCCCATGCCGGTATCCTGCGCCACCTGGTAGGCGTCGATGATATAGAAGCGCAGCTTCTTATCCAGGATCGCGGCTTGGGTTTCGCGCGGGAGTTGATCCCACACTTCCTCCGGTTTATAGATGCTGTTGAGCAGGAATGTTCCGCCGGGTTGGAGAGCGGAGAGCACGTCGTACCGCTCGAGGAACGAGAATTGGTGGCAGGCCAGGAAGTTCGCGTGCAGGATCAGCGAGGCGGCGTGGATCGGTTGCGGGCCGAAGCGCAGATAGGAAGTGGTCACCGAGCCGGACTTCTTGGAGTCGTAGGCGAAGTAGCCCTGGGCGAAGTTTGGGGTTTCCTCCCCGATGATTTTGATCGAGTTCTTGTTGGCGCCGACCGTGCCGTCGGATCCCAACCCCCAGAAGATGCAGCGCACGGTGGATTCGGATTCGACCGAGTAGTTCGGGTCGTAGTCCAGGCTGGAATGGGAAACGTCATCGTTGATCCCGACGGTGAAGTGGTTCTTGGGCGAGGGTTTTGCCAGCTCGTCAAAGACCGCCTTGACCATGCCGGGGGTGAATTCCTTGGAAGCCAGGCCGTAGCGCCCGCCGATGATGCGCGGCGCGGCGGCAAACGGCGCCGTGCCGCGGGCGACCGCTTCCGTGACGGCGACCACCACGTCGGTGTAGAGCGGTTCGCCGGTCGCGCCGGGTTCTTTGGTGCGGTCGAGCACGGCGATGCTTTTAACCGCGGCGGGCAGCGCTTTCGCAAAATGGTCCGCCGAAAAAGGCCGGTACAGGTGAACCTTTAAGACGCCCACTTTTTCTCCGCGCCCCACTAGCGCTTCGACGGTTTCCTGCGCCGTATCGGTGCCGGATCCCATCAGCACGACCACCCGCTCGGCGTCGGAGGAGCCGACGTAATCGAAGAGGTGGTAGGAGCGGCTGGTGAGGGCGGCGAATTTGTCCATCGTCTGCTGGACGATCGCGGGGCAGGCGTCGTAATACGGGTTGGCTATTTCGCGCCCCTGGAAATAGACGTCCGGGTTTTGCGCCGTTCCGCGGATTACGGGATGGTCCGGCGAGAGCGCGCGGCTGCGGTGGGCCCGGACCAGGTCGTCATCGACCATCGCGTGCAGGTCGTCGTCGGTGAGTCTTTCCAGCTTGCTCACCTCCGAAGAGGTGCGCCATCCGTCGAAAAAGTGGAGGAACGGGATGCGCGCGCGCAGCGTGGAGGCGTGGGCGATCGCCGCCAGATCCTGCGCTTCCTGAACCGAACCGGAGGCCAGCATCGCCCAGCCGGTCTGGCGCACCGACATCACGTCGGAGTGGTCGCCGAAGATCGACAGCGCGTGTGCGGCGAGGGCCCGCGCCGCGACGTGGAAAACCGTCGGGGTGAGTTCGCCGGCGATTTTGTACATGTTGGGGATCATCAGCAGCAGCCCTTGCGAGGCGGTGAAGGTGGTGCTGAGCGCACCGGTTTGCAGCGCGCCGTGAACCGCGCCCGCGGCTCCGCCTTCACTCTCCATCTCGATCACGGCCGGCACCGTTCCCCATAGGTTGGGCCGGCGTTCGCCGGACCACTGGTCCGCGAGTTCCCCCATGGCCGTGGAAGGTGTGATCGGGTAGATGGCGATCACTTCGCTCAGCTTGTGGGCCACGTAGGCGGTCGCCTCGTTGCCGTCAATCGTAACGATCGGTCGTTTCATACATTCCTCCGGAAGTTTTTCAGCAGGATTCCGGTAAACTCCGCCTGGAAAATGCGGCACAGGCGGAGTCTCATGGGATCCTGGAGAGATTGGTGATAAAAATTCCCAAGCCTCGATCGGGCTCGCGGATTTTTCACCATTATACCCCCTTTAATTGGACAAATTGGCTGAAAAAGCGGTTCCATATAGTAAAATTTGGCTGATCACGGCGCATACAAGTCGCAGGCTTTCTCCTTTAAAAAAACGAATCCGGCTTGGGCGGGTTTTGGATAAGGTCCACGGAATTCATCAAAAGAAGCCGGAAAACACGGAAAAATAATTTACAAAAATTCCGTGTTATCTATGTACTGTATATCCAGACTAAGATTATTTTCACTCGCTTGGGATGAATCAGATCGCGGAGGGAAGCGATGTCCCCTTACTGGGATTGGGGTGTAGGGATTGTATTGTGGCTGCAGACGAACGCGGGGGGATGGAAGCCTTTCATGCAGGCTCTTTCCTTTCTTGGGACGGAAGACTTTCTCCTTGTGCTGGGCCTGACACTCTATTGGTGCGTCGATGTTTCCCTGGGCTTGCGATTGGGGCTGCTGCTGACCATCGGCGGATCACTGGGCAGTTTGCTTAAACTGGCATTCCATATGCCCCGCCCATATTGGTACGACCCGCGAGTGCAGGCGATGGCGAGCGAACCCACCTATGGGATGCCGTCCAGTCATTCCATCACGGCCTGGTCCGTCGGACCGTGGCTTGGCGGCCGGATTCAAATGCCATGGGGCCTGGCGGCCGGCGCGCTGATTGCGCTTGGAGTATCCGTATCCAGAGTTTTTCTCGGGGTGCATTTTCCCGGGGACGTATTGGCCGGTCTAGTGGTCGGCCTGATCGTATGGTTCATTGTCGATTGGGGCATCCGGCATATCGGACCCGTTCTGAAACGCGCGGGGTTTCTTGCGCAATTCGGCGCGGCCGCGGCTGCCTCCGCGATTCTCCTGCTGGTGCAGGCCGGCCTTCAGTGGGGGATTCGTTTCGTCGTAGATCCGCCGGAGTGGGCGCAAAACGCCTCCCGATTGACCGCCGTTTCCCCCCGAAATCCCACCGAATTTATTTCTCTGTCAGGATTAGTGCTGGGCTTGGGCGCGGGCTTGGCCTTCCAGCAGCGCTGGGCGCAGTTCCGCGCCGACGGGCCGGCCGGAAAGCGCGTCCTGCGTTTCCTCCTCGGGTTATCCGTAATGCTGATTGTCTGGCGGGGATTGCCGATCCTGTGGAACGAATATGTTCAACCGGCGAGCATGGTGCTGCGATACATCCGCTACGCCCTGGTCGGATTTTGGGCGGTGTTCCTCGCGCCGCTGATCTTCCTGCGGTTGGGGCTGGCCGGGAGTGGGGAGACGGATGGGGAAAAGAAGGTCAACTGACGCCTTCGAAAACCGTCCGGGGCGCAAGCACGGCTCCGATGAGCGAGGCCCCGGTGTGGGCGCCAAGGACGAGCGATAGGCGGCTGGGCGGGAGCCAATAACACGCCAGCCGCTCGCCGACCGCCCGTTGCAGTTCCGCTGCGCCTTCCGGATTGAGCGCATGCACGATCTGGGCGCGGAAGGGACCGGCGGGGGGCAATCTGCTCTCCATGATGTCCGGTAGAGTCTTGATGGCTCCGGAAATCATCCGCGCCTGACCGTACTGAACATACATCCCGCTTTTCTTATCCACGCCGATGATCGGTTTGATATCCAGCACCGAGGCGACCAGCCCCTTCAGGTGGCTGATCCGCCCGCCGTGAATCAAGTACTTCAATTCCTTCAGGGTGAATAACGTTTCGGTCGATGCGCGGATCCGCTCCAGCAGAGCGAGGATTCGCTCCATGGTCCAGCCGGCGCCGGCGGCGCGGGCCGCGGCTTCCACCTGCCAGCCGGCTCCGACCGAAAGGGTTTTGGTGTCGAAGAAGGCGACCTTGGCCTCGGGCACTTCCGCCGCCGCCGCGCGTGCTGAGTTGAGCGTTCCGCTCAGACCGGAGGAAATGTGGATCGAAAGGATGGGCGGGGTGATTTTCGCCAGGCGGCGGTAAAGATCCGCAAAGGTTGCCGAAGCAGGCTGGGATGTGGTGGGAAGTTCACCGCCCGTTTCCAACCGATTGTAAAAAGAGGCCGCATCCAATTCCGGGCCTTCCTCAAAGGTGGATTGCCCCAACGTTACGCTCAGCGGCACAACGTGGATTCCTACCTCCGCCTGCTGTTGGGCCGTCAAATTGAGGTCGCATCCGCTGTCGGTGACGATTTGCATGGAATTCCTCCTGGGGCATGAGCAGTGATTTCCGAACGTTTGGATGATTAGAGGAAAACATGAATATCCGTTTCCATAGCGCGGAAAATCGCGTCGAATCAGCCGCGCTACTTTTTTATCGGGTTTTCCCCGTTGGAATTTTCCTCCGGAGCAAGGTCCTCTTCCAATAGTATCCATTCTCCCAGCGAGTCCGAAACGCTTTTCGGCGCTCGGTCGTAATACAGGGTGAACACCCGCCCGGCGTCGGTGCGCAGTGTGAAGTAATCCCTTCCCGCGCCGCGCGAGCCGCGCTCAAGGGCGGCCTGCGCATGGGCGGGCGTCATGTTAAGCGCCGCGCGTCCGTGGCGCGAGTACTCGTGCCACTCGGAAAGAACCTGCGTAACCGCGAAGGTTTCACCGCGCCACCGGAAGCGGGCGGGACTGCCGGGCTTTTTCAGGAGCGATGGCTGCTCGTTAAATTCAGGTTGGATCGGCTCGCCGATAAACCGTTTCATTGCGGGATCGGTTCCGGAAGAATGCGTACGACGGTGTAATCCGCGTCCCCGTACACAACCTTAAATGCTGGGCAGGCTGCCGGCATCATCTCTGCGGGAATGACGAAAAGATACACGTCTTCCTCCCCGGCCAGGACTTGGGCCTTGGCGCAACGGTCAGCGTCCGGTTGGTAGAAATCGTTGACGAGCATCAGTCGACGGTACCATTCCACGATGTCCGTATCGCGGTAGGGAATGGATTTCACATCGACGAACACCGGCGCGCCGGTTTCTATCCGAAAGTATTCCATTTTTGGGGGAATGACATATACGTCGCCGGGAGCGGAATGGGCACGCACGGCGTTTATCATGGGCATGGCCCCAGCGGATTCCGTGGCCGCCTGGTCCAGCGGAAAGCGCGCAATGCCCGCCACCAGCAGGAGGGAGATCGCGGCAAGGCAGGCGGGGAGCGCCGCGCGCGCAACCGTTGCCGGCATCGGAGTAATCCGTCCGGCGATCCATTGCAATCCGGCCGCGAGCAGCAGGGTGGACGAAAGCGGCACGAGGATGACCGAGATCCGCCATGGGAATAGAAGCGCCAGCGAATCGCTCCCGGTTCCCCATACCACCAGCGTGAGGAGGAGACTTCCCAGGAAAGCGACGGCGAGGATGGGGAACAGGCGGGTTTTGCGAAGGACGACAAGCGCCGTAAGCACCAAGCCGGCGCGGGCGAGCATCGACCAATGGAACAAGGAGGAAATCAGAGCGTGTTGCGGAATGCGGTAATGGACAAGGATTTGCTGGGCTTGGCGGTAGATCTCCAGCGATGAAGGGCCGAAGTTAACGGCATCGTAAACCAGAATGGGAGCCACCGCCAACAGGGTCGGGAGTCCGAAGCCCAGCACGGATTTCCAGCTGCGTTCCTTCCATCCAATGGCGGCGATGTACCCTAGTGTTAGCAGCGCCCCCGCCAGCAGGTAGGTGGAATGAAAGTACGCGGCGACGGCCAGCGACAGGATGGCCCACCCCTTTTTGTCTCGCAGGAAAAACAGGATTGAAAGAAGGAAAATAACGCCGAAGACGCTGGGTTGGAATATCTGGCCGAGGACCTGTTGTTCGGCCACGCCTCCCTCGAACAGATAGGCGGCTTCGCCATTCCATATCCTTGAGAGCAGGAAACGGAAGGCGGTGGAATGCAGCGCCAAGAAGGCGGCGATAAACACCAGCGAGCGGATGGTCGATTGACGCAGGCTAAAAAGGAAATCCGCAATGCCGTACAACGCGTAAAAATACACGCCCAGGATGAGACCGTAATAAACGTAGACGGGCGCCTCGGAATGAAAGATCCGGAAGGTGATATTCACCAACGCGCTGAATACCGGTGTCGGGTCCGCCGTGCCGGCAAGCCAATCCTTGGAAAGGTATCCATACCCGGCTTGGGCGAGGCCGTGGAGGAAATATTGATATTGATTGGAAGCAAACAGCGGAAGCTGCGTGTACACCAGCGCGAACACAGCCGACCAGGCGACGAATGCCACCGGGCCGGCTGTGATTTTTTTTATCCTGCTCTCGCTGGACATGAAGACCCTTCGGGGGGTTCCGGGATGAGCGTCCCGGTGGGATCCCTACCCCGCGATGAATTCCTCCGTGCGCTTGCGGGCTTCGTCGTCGGTGTATTGCACCGGCGGGGTTTTCATGAAGTAGGAAGCGGGGGCCGTGACGGGGCCTTTCAGCCCGCGATCGAGTGCGATCTTGGCGCAGCGGACCGCGTCGATCACGACGCCGGCCGAGTTGGGCGAATCCCACACCTCGAGCTTGAGCTCGAGATTGAGCGGCACGTTGCCGAAGGTGGTGCCTTCCATGCGGATGTAGCACCACTTGCGGTCGGTCAGCCATGGGACGTAGTCGCTGGGGCCGACGTGGATGTTGTCTTCCGGAATTTTATATGGGAGCATGGAAGTCACGGCGCCGGTTTTGGAGATCTTCTTGGATTCGAGCCGCTCGCGTTCGAGCATGTTGAGGAAGTCGGTGTTGCCGCCGAAGTTGAGCTGAAAGGTCTTGTCGAGGATTACGCCGCGGTCGACAAAAAGCGATGTGAGCACGCGGTGGGTGATCGTGGCGCCCACCTGGCTTTTAATATCATCGCCGATCACCGGCAGGTTGCGCTCCTCGAATCGCTTCTGCCAATACGGTTGGCTGGCGATGAACACCGGGATGCAGTTGACGAACGCACAGCCGGCTTCGAGGATTTGTTCCACGTACCACTTGGTGGCCATTTCCGAGCCGACGGGAAGGTAGCTTACGACTACGTCGGTTTTGGTGTCCTTGAGCATGCCGACGATGTCGGCGGTGGGACCGGGTGCCTTCTTGAGAATCTTGGAGAGATACAGGCCGAGGCCGTCGTGGGTCATCCCTCGGGCTACCGTTACC
This sequence comes from Anaerolineales bacterium, assembly GCA_050010135.1. Lineage (GTDB taxonomy): Bacteria > Chloroflexota > Anaerolineae > Anaerolineales > RBG-16-64-43 > FEN-1073. The sequence goes on along the minus strand of JBEKLP010000013.1, from coordinate 26,106 downwards.
CCGATGTGCGGGACGTCGCTGAATTTTATAGTGTTATTCGGATAGGCAAAAATCGCCTCCGACAGGTCCTTCCCCACCTTGCCTTCCACCACGTCAAAAGCCGCGGAAAATTCAATGTCGCGGATGCGATACCCGCCTAAGTTAGCGTGCATCAACCCCGGAATTCTCTCGTCATCCTTGGCATTCTGATAGAACTGGACCCCCTGCACCAGCGAGGAAGCGCAATTCCCCACGCCGATGATCGCCACGCGCACTTTCTTCTCGGACTCAGACATAGTACCATCCTCCTTGCGTTTTCTCTTTTTATGGTGATTTAATTCTTTCGCGCTCATATCGCTATGCTATAATCCGGTCGCCGAAGCAATGACCGCTCCTCTTTATTCCCCGACAGACAGAATTCACCGGTTGGAACGCTTGCTGGAAACCAACCGCGTGCTTTCCTCTACGTTGGACCTGGAGCCCCTTCTCCAGACGGTGGTCGACGTTGCGTCCGAATTGACCGACAGCGAGGTCGCATCGCTCCTGCTGTACGATCCGGAAATCCAAAAACTCCGCTTCGCCGCTTCCCCCTGGTTCCAAAAAACCTCCCTACAAACGATGACCGTACCGCTCGACCGGAGCATCGCCGGACAAGTTTTCCGCGAAAAACGGCCGATCGTGGTCCAAGAAGGCAACAAGGATCCGCGGCTTTACCGGTCGGTGGGCGAGCAGGTCGGTCTGGCCACCCGGTCAATGCTGGCCGTACCGCTCGTGTTTCACGAACGGCCGATCGGGGTGCTGGAGGCGCTCAATAAACGCGGCGGGGTGCATTATACCGGAGAAGATGTCTCTGTCCTAGAGACCCTGGCGGCGCAGGCGGCGGTGGCCATTGAGAATGCGCGGCTGCTCCACCAGGTGCAGACCCAGTACGAGCGGCTGGCTAGCCTGGACCAGATGAAGGGGGATTTTATCGCCATCGCCTCGCACGAATTCCGGACCCCGCTGGGTTTGATCCTGGGGCACGCCGCCTTCCTGCAGGACGGCGCCACGCCGGATGTGGCCGAGCACTTGTCGGTGATCATCCGCGCCGCCGAGCGCCTCAAAGACATCCTCGAGGAGCTTTCGCGGCTGACGCATTCCGACCAGGGGGTGACCCGCGTCAACCTGCAGGTATTCCCGGTGAAGGAATTCCTGGACGAGGTGACGGTGAAGTTCAAAGCGGCCGCCAAGGAAAAATATCTCTCCCTGGATACCGAATGCAGACCGGGCGGTTTGTTGGTGGAGGCCGACCGGCAGAAAATGCAGATCGCGCTCGGGAATCTGATCGATAACGCGATCGGATTCACCAATACGGGCGGACACGTGTTGGTGGCGGCCTATGCCGAGGAACCGGATGCCGCCGAGCGCGCCGGATACGTCGACCTCGAAGTGGTGGACGATGGGATCGGCATCCCGTCGGCGAAAATCGGGAAAATTTTCGAACGGTTCTACCAGGTGGAAAATCATATGACCCGGCACCGGGGCGGGCTGGGCCTTGGACTTTCGGTTTCCAAATCCATGGCCGAGCTTCACCACGGCCGGATCGATGTGGAAAGCGTGGAGGGCAAGGGCAGCCGTTTCTGCATCCGGCTGCCGGCGCGCCAGCCGAAATACTCGGGCAACGGCCAAAAACCGCACTGATCCCGCTCCTTGCCGTCAAGGAATCAGGACGATATAATGCCCTCCTTACGGGGCGTGGCTCAGCTCGGCTAGAGCGCACGGTTCGGGACCGTGAGGTCGGCAGTTCAAATCTGCCCGCCCCGACTAGCAAAATAACATTTCATCATTAAGATACCTTATTGAAGTCCCCAGTTCCCCGGCCCGCCCGGTGGTCTGGCCGGGGCGGGCCCCCGCTTCCCCCGCTTTGCGAGGGCAGGTGCGAGGGCAAGCAAATCTGGGCGCCCCGACTGAAAACCTACTGAGAAGCAGGTTTTTTTCTTTTTCCGAATTACAAGGGCTGACCTTTCCAATAGGTTTAAACTGGAGGTTCTATCTGGCCCCATCTTATTTTCCCTTCATATCCGATTTAACGCGGCTTTCGACATACGGCGGTTTGATTGTATTATTGGGATCATGGAATTGTCGGAATAAGGTTGGTGATTCTCATTCGGCTTTATTATTATGAAGCCGGAGATGCTGCACAGCCAATTCGACGCGCTGGAAGACCCGATGGATGCATGGGTCGTCAACGTCGCCCAGAAGCAGGAAAAGATCGTGGAATATATTTCGGGACTGTTGGGGCGGGAGAAAAAAAAGAATTATTCTTCTGCCGCCGGTTTCCGTTTCCTCCGCACCATGGTCAACCTCACTGGCTTGGTATAGCAGGTGCGCATGAACCCTGAGGATACGCAATATAATCGAGGGACAAGTTCGACTGTGCGTTTGATTGTGATAAGCCCCATGCCGGTTCGCTTCACAGGAGACACTAATTCACAATGCTCGGTGAATTGACCAAAGATGACTGGATGAAGATGCTGGGAATCCCCCGGAATCGGGTCCCGCAAGCAGTGCTCCTCTGGGGAACGAGGAACCTGAAGACACGATACATGGCCATGCGACAGCGCTTCCGTCAGGTGCTCGAAATCGGATCCCCCAACGGACTTTTGGATGACGTACTCATCGGAATGCTTGGCGATATTTGTATTGCCTATGCCTCAGTCTACGGCGCTCCGATGGCCGCCGAGGTTGTGCACCTGTTTGGTGTTCTCGGCGCCCGTCTCGCTATCCAGATCGGAACCTGCGGCGGTTTTGGAGAAGGGCTGAAGACGGGTGATCTCTTCGTTTCCGAAGAGGCGTATTGCGGCGAGGGCGCGTCGCAATACTACAAAACGAATGGGAAAACGGTGGCCGCAACGGTCATGTTTTCCGGAGCATCGGAAATCAACCGTCACGGCATTCCCATCGCGCGCGGCCGGATATACACAACGTCCGCACTCTTTGCGGAGAGCAGAGCGGACATCGAGCATTGGGTCGGGCTTGGTTTTTCGGCGGTGGATATGGAGACGTCTGCCACATTCGCCGTCGCGGAGCATTTCGGGATGGACCGGGGCAGCCTCCTTGCGGTATATGACAACCCGCGCGGAGAGGATCACATTCTGAACACGGATTCCGAGATAGACAAGCTGCGACGAACTGCCCAAAAAACAATGGTCGAAATTGCCCTTGATGCTATTATTAATTACGGACGGGGAGACAACGAATAAGACACGTAATGGGAATCCGAGCAGATTAAGTGGCGTCAGACTATCGGCAGGAATTGCCTTTTCCAACAAGGAGAAACGAACATGTCGGCTCAGATATCGTTTGAAACAGACGTGATCCCCACATCGGCCGGCGATCTGAAAATCACATTTCTCGGGCATGCCAGTTTGCGGTTGACTTTCGACGGAAAAGAGATCTATATCGATCCGTTCAGCCGCTTGGCGGATTATTCGAAACTCCCGAAGGCGGATGTTATTTTCATCACCCACGAGCACGGGGATCATCTCGATCCGAACGCCGTTGCCGCCGTGCGGACGGCAAAGACGGTGATAGTGTTGACGGCCGCCTGCGCTCAACAGATTACAGGAGGCATCATCATGAAGAATGGCGACAAGCAAACCGTCGAGGGCATTCCGGTGGAAGCGGTTCCCGCATACAATCTGGTCCATAAACGGGAAAATGGCCGGCCTTTTCATCCTCAGGGACAAGGCAATGGTTACATCCTTACTTTTGGGGATAAACGAGTGTACATCGCGGGGGATACGGAGAACGTCCCCGAAATGAAGAGCCTTCGGGGTATCGATTGCGCCTTTTTGCCGATGAACATTCCCTATACGATGACGCCGGAGATGGTGGCGGACGGCGCGAAAGCGTTTCGGCCGCGCATTGTATACCCTTATCATTATGGGGACACCGATGTTTCCAAACTCGAGTCATTACTATGCGCCGAAGAGGGAATAGCGGTGCGCGTCCGGAAAATGGCCTGAGCGGAAGAAAATAGTGGTATGGTTACTTATCGATGGACTCTGGGAACAATGGGTCGCTTTAAATTATTTGAATTTCTCCTTCGGATGTTTATCCATCCTCGAGGGTGAGGAAGCAAGGATGAAGAATATTCGCATCAACTCATTGACCGCTCTCCTCTTCGCCTTTTCGATTGCGGCTTGTTCGGCACGGGCGCCTCTTCCCGCCAGTGCCGGGAAAACCACGGCCACGTTTTCACCTAGTCCGGGCAAATTGTCGGTCTCAACAGTCGGCACATCCGTCCCCGCTGTGGCAATGTTGCCTTCGATCAGGCGGCTATCCCCTTCGTCGTTTATAAAGGACGGCGCCACCTTCGAAGCGATTGCGTACATCCGCCAGACGTGCCTAAAAGTCGAAATTGAGATCACGAGCGATGATCCGATTCCGTCTCCATCGCAAGCCGCATCATTCGAGCCCGTGGAGGACATCACGCTTTTCAGCGGCTCTACCGGCGCGCCTCTCGTGGTAATTCCGGAAGGTCGCGGCGGGGGAGGCGGAAGCGGGGGTCCTCCGGGGGCGTGGTATCAGCTGAGCCGGGACTTTCTTTTCGATGTCAGGCCGGCATTGTCAATGGGTGGGATCGTTGCGTTAGTCACATTCGATCGTTCGTTTGGCATCACCGGGCCGGCGCGATTCGATATCCAGCCGGTTGCCAGGCCCAATCTCTACTGTCCGCAACTTCCGCCGACGACGCCAGAAGGCTGAGGGTAACGGACCTCGGCCACTTCGAGCCGCACCTTTCCTGGCGACCCGCAGATTTATCCGTTAGAATTCGCCTATGCGCCGCATCTCCAATTTCTTCCTTGCGCCGATTCAACGGGTCCGGGATTTTCTATTCCAGGTGCCGGAAGATACCCCGTTGACGGAAACGCTCGGATCGGCGCTGAGCAATCGCGAGGGTCTGCTGGGATTGTGGGAGGGATTGGCGGAGCATCTGGAGGCGCTCCGCGGGGCCTTGTTCCGTTCGGTGCTCGCGCTGGCCTTCACTACCGCGCTTTGTTTTTTCATTTCCCGCGATCTGATGAAGCTGCTCGCGTATCCGGTCGGCAATCCGGAAGCTGCCGCAACCGCGGGGACGCAGGGCGGGCTGGCCGGAACCTTTGCGAAATTGATGGCCCAGGGGGCCGACGGTCTTTCGCGATTGCAGGTGATCGAGCCGACCGAAGCGGTGGGCGTATTCATGCGCGTGTCGCTGCTGGGCGGGTTGATCCTGGCTCTGCCGTGGATCGTCGCGGAAATTTACCTGTTCATCGCGCCCGGCCTGATGCCGCGCGGCCGGATCATCCTCCTGCTCGGCATCCCGCTGGTGAGCGTGTTCTTCCTGCTGGGCGTGGGCTTCTGTTTTTTCGTGATGCTCCCGTCGGCGGTTCCCTTCCTCTACAACTTCATGGGATTCAAAACCGCCTGGCGGCCGTCGGCCTATTTCGACCTGATCACCACGCTGATGTTCTGGGTGGGGGTGACGTTCGAGATGCCGCTGGTGGCCTACCTGCTCTCGGCGGCCGGTCTGATCCGCGCGCGCCAGCTGGCTTCCGTCTGGCGGTATGCGGTGGTGATCATTGCGATCATTGCGGCCGCAATCACCCCGACGGTGGATCCGGTGAATATGTTGCTGGTGATGATCCCGATGCTGCTGCTCTATCTGGTGAGTATCTTGGCCGCGGCGATTGCCGGCGGGGAACGCAAACCGTCGGCAGTTAAACGGGGATAATCCACCAATAGGTCGGACGTGTTGAAAAAATTTCTCCCAGGGGTTATTAAGCCGTTGCCTTCCACCGCGCTTCGAGCCCGTCGGCAAATTTCTCGTATCCGCGCAGCGCTTCCGTTCCGATGGACTGATCCACTTTTTCGAATTTCAATCCCAGATCGCCCAAATCTTTCCCATTCATCACTTTGAGGGTCATCGGGAAGAGGAGGTAATCCTCCTTCCAGATGTGATTCGGGTAGAGTGCGGTTATGCCCCGCAGGTTTTCCAGGACGGCTTCGGCGGCGCCGGGCTCGCCACTCCGGAAACGTTCGAGCGCATCGGCCATCCCCGTCACCAGGCGACGGCCTTGGACGTGCTCGGCGGTGAGCGCGGAGATCGGACAGCCTGTGGACGGAACGCCTCTTTTAAAAAGCTCCGGGAACAGAAGCGCCTCCTCCTTGCCGTGGTGGCATTTGTCGGCGTAGATGCGCATAAATTCGATGATCTGCCGGAGCAGCTCCTGATCGACTGCGCCTCCGCCGCCGATTTCTTCCACCGTTACGTAGCAGGCTTTTACCACCTTTTCAATGAAGCGGTGTTCGCGTTCCAATGCTTCCGTCGGATGTTTGGCGGCCATTACTTTGCTCCCTTTTTCTATTGGTCGAGAGGAATATACAACGGGGTCTGCATCCCGGTCGCGGGCAATTACGCAGATGCTTCTTTCTCCATCGCTTCGGCCAGCCGGTGATATTTCTCGTGGATTCCCGCGCCAATCTCCTCGCGTTCGATCCGCTCGAATTCCACCGTCAATTCCTTCTGCCGAGCGGGGGGTATCAACTGCTCGGCCATCTTGAACAGGAGATTGTTTTCCCGGCGGATGTGCTGGCGGAGCAACGCGATGTATTCCAGCGTGGTGCGGGTCAGGTCATCCCGGGCGGAAGTCTGCCCGCCGGCGAGCGCTCGAGCGGCTTTTTCCATTGTGCGGGTGTATTCCCGGCCTTGCTCGTGTTCGGAAATCATAATTGCGATCGGTCCGGTTTGATTGGAGAGACCCGCGTCCATCATCGCCATGAAGAACGACTCTTCCTCCTTGCGATGGTGGCAGCCGTCGATGAAGTTGCGGAAGAACGAGGTCGCATCCAGGAAAAACCCCGGTCGCACCGGTGATCCGGCCTGCAGCCGCTGGGTCTGCGTTTCAAGCGCCGAAAGCACCCGTTCGATGATCCGATGCTCTTCCATCAAAATATCAGTAGCTTCCATGGCAACCTTCCATTGGCAGGTCCCGGACCTTCCCTACCAGGCGTAAGCCTTGGGGGCTTCGCCGCCCGGTCCCGGCCAGATCTCATCCAATTTTTTCATCGCCCCCTCGTCGAGCTTGATCTCCAGAGCTTGCAACGCGCCGGTGAGTTGGTCCATCGTCCGCGGTCCGATGATCGGGCCGGTGACGTCCGGATTGGCGAGCAACCAGGCCAGAGCGACGTCCGCCGGTTGTTCTCCCAGCTGGCCGCAGAATTTCTCCCACGCTTCCAGTTGCGGCCAGCGTTTTTCGATATCCTTTTGCCGGCGTTCTTCGGCGCGGCGGCCTTCCTTTGCTTTTTGCAGCGCGCCGCCCAGCATTCCGCCCGCCAGCGGACTCCAGGGGATGATTCCGAGGCCGAATGCGCGGCAGGCCGGGATCACTTCCAGCTCGATCATCCGCGCGCTGAGATTGTACAGGCTCTGCTCCGAGACCAGCCCGAGAAAGTTACGGGCTTTCGCCATGCTGTTGGCCTGGGCGATATCCCAGGCGGCGAAATTGCTGCTGCCGACGTAGATCACCTTGCCCTGCTGCACCAGCACTTCCATCGCCTGCCAGATTTCCTCCCAAGGCGTCTCGCGGTCGACGTGGTGCATCTGGTATAGGTCGATATGATCGGTTTGCATCCGCCGCAACGACCCTTCGCAAGCCTGGCGAATGTTCAATGCCGAGAGTCTTTCCTGGTTGGGCCAGTCGCCCATGTTGCCGAACACTTTGGTGGCGATGACGACCTTCTCGCGCCGCCCGCCGCCCTGGGCGAACCAGCGCCCGACGATCTGTTCGGTTATTCCCTCGCCGGTCTTCCACCCGTAGACGTTGGCGGTGTCGAAGAAGTTGATCCCCTCCTCGAGCGCCCGGTCCATGATGCGGAAGGAATCGGCTTCGGCCGTCAGCGGACCGAAGTTCATCGTCCCCAGACACAGACGTGAGACTTTCAATCCGGTTCTTCCCAAATGCTTATATTGCATGCATTCCTCCGCAGGTAATATTTCGCCTTCGGCCGTTATCACAAAATTATACAACCCGATGGTAAGAAATATCTTAAACAGTTGCGAATCGAATCGATATAAAGAATGCGATAATAATCAAATCCGGATATTAAACGCCAAAATCGTTTTGATATGAAAAAAGATGGAAAAAAGCGCGGTAATCGCAAGGATAATGCTCAAATTCCGGTCGGATTCCCGGATACGCGGAATTTACCTTCGAGAAAGTCTGCAGAAAATAAACGCACCGGAGGGAATCCGACTGGCGGGCCTATCCGGCCGGACGGAAGAGGGTTTTTTGAAGCCGGAGCGCGACATTGACCAGCCCGATCATCACCGGCACTTCCACGAGCGGCCGGCAGATGTTGAATTCAGCCATACACTTCAAACTACCTTTTTTGAAATCATTCTTTCTCCGCAATGATCCACGCATTGCAGGTTCCCAACTCCACGCGCACGCGGGAATCGGGATATCGGAACAGGCCGGCAATACAGAGAGGTGAAAGAAAATGGGTCCGCATCAAGGCCATTTTCTCAGCGACTGCGATCAGCTTCACTGCGAAGGTCCTCACGTCTGGTTCGTCTATCACCAGCCGGCCTCCCACTTGGAGCACCCGCCAGAGTTCGGCCGCGGTCTTCCTCTGGTTGCAGACATGATGGAAAGCATCCACCATGATAACGCGCGCGAAAGACTGATCCGGGAAAGGCAGCCTCTCCGTGTGTGAACATACCGGGTACAAGGCGGGTTTCCTTCGCGTTTCGGCAAGCATCCTGCAGGAGAGGTCGGCCACCACGATCGGATCGGCCTTGCCGCGCAGGTATTGGGATACCCGGCCGGTGCCGCCGCCGGCATCCAGCAGCGCGCCCAATACAGGCAGACCGATCCTTTCATACAAATCCTGCGGATCTGCGGGCCGGATGAATGTCTCATAAAGAGGAGCCAGGATATCAAAATGGTCAAGAAGAGGCATAGGAATCTCCGAGAAGCCGCTTGCGCTTCACGCGGAGGGTTTCTCAGCATCGGTCAGCCATCCGGCCACTTCGGCTGAGGTGGGAATGCGTCCGGCGCAAACCAGCTTTTCGTTGATCACCAGTCCCGGCGTCGACAGAATGGGGTACTTCATGATTTCCTCGTACTGGGTTACCTTGATGATCTCGGCGGGCGCGCCCGAGGCTTCCACCGCCTGTCGGGCCAGGGCTTCCAGCCTCTTGCAATTGGCGCAACCGGAGCCGAGAATTTTAATCGTTAGCATTCTGCCTCCTTTGAGCATTGGATTCATCCCTTGGATAAATCGTTACCTCAGAATAAATGGATTCCGCGTTTATTGTCCTTCTCCGAAAAATGCTCCCAAGGCGTTTGCCATGAAATACATTGCAATTTTGTCGCCCCGGGAAATCTATATCAACCCCAAGATGGATAGGCACCCCCACAAAACTGTTCCGCCGATAAAAACCCAAAGGACGTCCAATTTGAAATACCGTACTGCGATAAATACGGAGCCGGCCATTATGAATGTTATTGCGCTGGTGATGCCGACCGTACCTAATTGAAGAACGACTACCGCCAGCAAGCCGACGAAGGCGGCCAGCACGCCGGACAACGCGCAGCGCACTCTGCTCAGACTGCGCAATCGGAAAAAGACCTCGGTTAAGATCAGAGTCATGGCAAAGGATGGCGCAAAAATGGCAAACGTCGCCAGCAAAGCAGCCCCGATACCGCCCAATTTGTATCCAATGAAGGCCGCGGTTATCAGGAACGGGCCGGGCGTAACCTGTCCCAGGGCAATCCCGTCGGCAAACTGATTCATCGTTAACCAGTGGTAGGCATCCACCACGTCGGCCTGGACGAGGGGTGTTATCGTGGTGCCGCTTCCAAAGGCGACCGACCCGATTTTAAAGAACGACAATCCCATTTTTCCAACGTCCGAGTGCAGGCTCCACGAAAAAACCGCGACCGCCACGACCACAACGGCAACCCCGGCGATGGACAACCACATTTTTCCGGACGTCGGCTGGCGGTTGGTTTGCGATTGCGAGCCGGATGGAATTGCCGGGTGGAGAAACAATCCGCCTAAAATCAGGGCCGTCAGCACGATCGAAACGGCGTTTATCTTTAAAAGCATCGCGGAAAATGCGACCAATGCGATCGCAGCCTCCCCCCGGCCTTTCAGGGCGCGGCCTCCGAAATCGAGCGTTACATGAACCATGACGCCGACAACCAACGCCTCCAACCCCGAAAATAACACGCGCACCCAGGGCAGGGTTTCGCCCGCGAAATACGCCGCGGAAAGCGCGAGCATTAAAAAGAAGGAGGGGGTCACGAAACCCAGGGTGGCCAGAATAGCGCCGGGTACGCCGCGCAACTTGTATCCGACGTAGGCGGTAAAATCCACCATGATCGGGCCGGGGTACAATTGCACTAAAGACAAACCCTCCTCCATTTCTTCCTCACTCAGCCAGCGATTCTTCTCCACTAGCGCCCTCAGCTTCTGTAGAATGGAGAATCCAAAAGCTGTCAGACCGACTTCCAAATAGGCCAGAAAAATTGCCGGCAGCGATACACGATCTTCGGTTTCCGGGATTATGGTTTTGGATTCCATTGCCCTAAACCCATTTTCCTATCCATCCAAACACCAGGAAGGTTATCGACCCGCCGACCAGCGCACCGGCAATAAGTTGTGCAACAGTATGCTTGCGTCGATGCCACCGCGCCCACGCCAACACAGGAAGACCAAGAAAGGCTATCAGCGCGGCCGGTCCAAAGACGAAGGTCAGAGCGGTGGCGAAGCCGCTGAAACCCGCCATGTGCAGACTGATCTTCCAGAAGCTCGAGATCATGAGCATGGCAATCCCCAGGCAGAGATAGGTTAGCGCCATCACTCGCAGTAGATGCGGACCGCCGAGAAAAATTAAAAGTACGAGTGCCAGCAGGTCGCTGCATATGCTTACCGCAATAAAGCGCGGACGTTCTCCGCGCCGGCTCAATTCGAAATCGCTTACCCCGCCAATCCTCCTTCCAAGGATCATATAGATCAGGGGAATACCTGTGACGATCAGCAGCGCGATGGCAGCCCATGCCAATCCGGATGCACCCCGCTCCCGCCATCCGATTAATAAAAAGATCGGCAGCGAAAGGAACGAACTGTCGAAAAATATCGAGACCCAACGGGCTGCCCGATTCGCCATTTTCCGTCTCCTCAGGGTAAGGGTCGATGTTTCAGGCGATGGGACTCCGGATTCATAAAATTCCGTTGAACAAATACCCCGTCAGGATAATCGCCATAGCGATGACGCCGACGAACACCGCGATCAGCGGAGGTTTGAGAACGCGGCGCAGGATGATCAACTCCGGCAGGCTTAACCCAACCACCGACATCATAAAAGCCAACACCGTGCCGAGCGAGGCGCCTTTTTCCATCAGCGCGCTTACGATTGGGATCACCCCCGCCGCATTGGAATACAGCGGGATGCCGAGCAGTACAGCTGCCGGTACGGACCACCAAGCTTGCTTGCCCATGATGCTAGAGAGGGCGCTTACGGGCACGTAGCCGTGAATCCCCGCCCCGACGGCGATGCCGATCACTACGTACAGCCAGACCTTGCCGACGATTTCTTTGACCGACTCCCACGAACGCCGAATGCGTATCTGCAGGTCGAGTTTCTCGCCCTCGGCACCTCCCTGCTGTTGAAGCTGCCAGACAAAATCTTCCACGTAGCGTTCCATCTTCAGCCGCCCGATGACCATCCCGGCTAGGATGGCGATGACCAGCCCGGATGCAATGTACAACCCCGCCACCTTCCAGCCAAACAATCCAAAAAGCATCACCACCGCAACTTCGTTGATGGTCGGGGCGGCGATCAGAAAGGAGAAGGTCACCCCCAGTGGGATTCCGGATTCGACGAAGCCGATGAAAAGAGGGACGGCCGAGCACGAACAGAACGGCGTGACAATTCCCAGCATTGCTGCAAGAACATTACCGACGCCTTCGCGCTTCCCGCCCAGCAGGGCGCGGGTCCGCTCCGCGCTGAAGAAAGTGCGCAGGAATGAGATCAGGAAAATCATGCCGCCCAAGAGCAGGATGATTTTCGGGACATCGTACAGGAAGAATGCGATGGATTGGCCGAGCGGAGAGTTCCGCGGCAGGCCGAGCGCGGAAAAAGTCAGCCAATCCGTCAGCGGCTGGATCAGAGAGTAGGCCGCCAGCCAGGCTGCTGCTGATACTACGATCCATGCGAATATTCGGATTCCGAATGTCCGCGAACCATTGGCGGATGATGGAAGAGAACGATTCATGGTGTTATCTTCTTGTCTTTGGAACGGGTTTTCCCAAAGCCGGAAGGGCGGGGGATCGTCTTTTACCATTCCCCGGGGCCGAGCATTTTGGGCAGGGACATCCGGTTTGGAGTTTCTTCGGCGGGAGCGGCCGGTCGGCCGATTTTGCCCCCGGATCCGCCGCCTGATGTACTGTTTTCAGAAGGGTGAAAACTTCTGGCCATCTCACAAAATAATAGATGTTCCACCCGTCGCGACGGTCCTGCACGATGCCCGCTTCTTTTAGCATCGCCAGTTGTTGCGAAATGTAGGCTTGGCGGAATCCCAGCGCGTTTTCCAGATGGCAAACGCATTGTTCGCCGCCGCGGAGCGCATCCACGATTGCCAACCGCACGGGGTGGCCCAAGGTTCTAAAAATCTCCGCTTCTTGCTCCAGGTCTTCCATGGGAAACATATTCAATTTATTGAATATAATCGCCTGCGGATAATTTGTCAACGGACGGTTTTTCTAAAGGGGGTTAAAATCGTTTCCACTTCTCCGGAAGAAGGCAAACCTGCTCTGGGAACACATCCCCGCTACGGATTGCCGGAAGGGAGCATCTCAGCGCTATGGAAAATCTGGTCATCGAAACGCATGGGCTGACAAAAACCTACGGAAAATCGCGTGGGATCGAGAAACTCGATCTCCGCGTGCAGCGGGGCGAGATCTTCGGATTCCTCGGACCCAACGGCGCCGGAAAAACCACCACAATCCGTTTGCTGCTGGATATCCTCCGCCCCACACGCGGCACGGCGCTTGTCCTCGGGCTCGATCCGCGCAAGGACGGGCGGGCGATCCGGCAAAGGATGGGCTATCTGCCGGGTGAGTTGGCGCTCTATCCCGGCCTCACCGGTCGCGAGATTCTGGATTACTCCGCCCATTTACGGGGCGGCGTGCCCCATGCGGAAATCGTCCGCCTGGCCGGGCTTTTGGATATCGACCTGGGCCGCCCGATCCGCGCCTATTCCCACGGCAACCGGCAAAAGGTGGGGCTTATCCTCGCGCTGATGCACAAACCGGAACTGGTCATCCTGGACGAACCGACCAACGGTTTGGACCCGCTGGTCCAGCAGGTGCTCTACGAACTCCTGGACGAGGTGCGCCGAGACGGCCGCACGGTTTTCTTTTCCTCGCACGTCCTGCCGGAAGTGGAGCGCCTCTGCGACCGGGTGGGCTTGCTTCGAGAAGGAAAGCTTGCGGCGGTGGAAACCGTTGCCGGTCTGAAACAAAAAGCCATTCGCCGGATCGATTTTATTTTTGACGGTCCGGTAAGCGCGGACGATTTCCGTTCCATCCCCGGGGTTACGGAGGTCAGGGTTTCCGGTTTCACCCTGAGCATGGTCGTCCAGGGTAATTTGGATGCCTTGATCAAGGCCGCCGCCCGCTACCCCGTGCGCAATATTGTCACCTATGAACCCAACCTGGAGGAATTCTTCCTGGCCTTCTACCGGGAAGGAGGTTCCCATGCTGCGTAACATCTTCCTGAAAACGCTCCGTGATCAAACGATGGCTGTGCTCTATTGGGGGCTCGGCATCGGTTCGCTCGCCGTGTTCACCCAACTCTTTTACCCGACCCTGTCGGTAAACGATCAACTGAACAAGTTCATCGGAAGCCTGCCGCAGGGGTTCATGGCCTTCCTGGGCAACGTGCAATACGTCGGCTCCGTCGAAGGCTACATGACCTACTCGCTGCTGATCTACCTCCCGCTGGCGCTGGCTATTTATGCCGTCGCCGCGGCAATCGGCATGGTAACGGCGGAGGTAGACACGGGGACGATGGAATTTCTGCTCTCGCATCCCGTCCCGCGCTGGAAGATCCTTCTGGAAAAGTATGCCGCGCTGGCCGCGGCCATCCTGGGGATCGGGCTGCTGATCGGCGCGAGCATGGCACTCGGCGGCTGGATCATCGGCTCCGACGTGCCGGCAGTCAAATGGATATTGGCTGGATTGCAGACGGTACCGATCACGCTCTTCTTCGGGTCAGTCGCTTTCGGCCTGGCCGCCGCCGTCCGCGGCAGCTCAACCGCGGCGGGCGCAGCGGCCACGCTTGCCGTGGGCGGATTCATCCTCAACGGCCTGGTTCCACTCTCTGTAAAACTCGCGCCCGTCAAGGAATGGACCCTGTATTATTGGTATTCCGCCAGCAGTCCGCTCTCGACAGGCATCTTCCCGGTTCATGCCGCTATTCTGATCCTCCTCTCCATCGTATGCTTTGGAGCGGGATTGGCTGTCTTTCAGAGGCGGGATATCCTGCCCTGAGCCGCGCCGGATCGGAAACGCATGTTCCAGGCCCGCAAATGCCGGGGATTGGCCGGGTTGTTTAATCCGCGTAAATTCACCCTCTTCGTTGGGGTAGAATCCCTTTCGTTCCATCCTCGTTTTCCCGGAGCATGCCTTGTTTGAGATTGTGTTCCTGGGCACTTCTGCCTCGGCTCCCTCCATCCAGCGCGGCCTGCCTTCGCAGATGGTGCTGCATCGGGAATACCGGTTTCTCATCGATTGCGGCGAGGGTACGCAACGACAAATCCTTCAATCCGGCCTCGGATTCAAACGGCTGGATAAAATCCTTATCACCCATTCGCACCTGGACCATATCCTCGGTCTGGCCGGCCTGCTTTCCACCTTCATGCGCTGGGAGGCGATCGAAAAACTCGAGATCTGGGCCGGGACGCCGGCGGCCAACCGAATCCGCGACCTGCTGTACGGGGTGGTTTTGCGGGGTGCCTCTCCGCCCATCCCGCTCGAGATCAACATCATCGAACCGGGCGCATTGATGGAAGACGACACCTTCCGGCTCTCGGCGTTTCCGGTGAGCCATCGTGGCGGCGGCACGTTTGGATTCCTCTTTGAGGAGAAAGCGCGCCGTCCGTTCCTCACCGACAAAGCCGATGCGCTCGGGGTGCCGGCCGGCCCGATGCGCGCGACCCTGGTGGCGGGGAAGACCTGCACGCTTGCCGACGGTTCGCAGGTCCGGCCGGACGACGTCCTCGGGCCGCTCACGCCCGGCACGCGTCTGGCGTTTGTCGGCGATTGCGGACGGACCGAAAACCTGGTCGAGCCTTGCCGGAATGTGGATGGGCTTGTCATCGAAGCCACCTACCTCGAGCGGGAGGCGGATCTGGCGCGGGAGTTTTCGCATCTGACCGCCCGCCAGGCGGCTGATCTCGCCCGCCAGGTGCAGGCACGCAAATTGCTCCTCACCCATATTTCACGGCGCTACCGCGACCGGGAAGTCCAGGAAGAAGCCCGGGAAGTGTTCCCGGAGGCGATTGTGGCAAGAGATTTCGACCGATTTTCCATTGCCCGGGAAAAATAAATGATCCGTTGGCTCCGTCAATTTCCGATTTTCGTGCGCACACTGGTGGTCGTGATCGGCGCCGTGGTCGCCGTGCTGGGCGTCTTCGCCTTCCTCGGCTCTACCGCGCTGAATCAAAGCACCGCGCACATCCAGCAGATGGAGTTGCGAAACGCCGGTCTGGCGGCGGCGAGCATCGATTCCCGGCTGGAGGATTATTTCGGCGTGCTGGTTCACCAGACGTCGACGGTTGAGGGCGGGGAGGATATCTCGAAAGCGGCCGAAGGAATTCTCTCCCGGTTGAAGGATACGGGGATGTTTCCGGGAGGGGTTTTTGTCCTGGACCGCTCGGGCGAGGTGCTGCAATCGCAACCCGCGATGGACGCGGCCGCCGCGCAAGCGCTGCAGACCTCAAAGGTCGTGCAAACGGCGCTTCAAACAAAACATCGCCAGACAAGCGGATTTTCCCGGGACGATCGCGACCAACCCCAGATCACTCTGTTGGCACCGATAATCGATTCCGGCGGAAGCGTCATCGGATGGATCGGCGGATCGGCGGACCTCGCCTCCCTGACCATCCAGGATTTCATGCGGTTGCTTGCGGGGCAAAGCACCGATCAGGCCATGGTGATCGACTCCGGCGGCAACAGCCTGGAGATCGGCGCCGACGGAAATCTCGCCATGCAATCCGCGCCGTATTACGACGTTCTCCAACCGTATCTTGAAAAACCGACTTCCGGGATCATCCGTTTGGACAAGACGCTTATTCACACATCGGATAACGAGGTGGCGGTACTGGCTCCGCTTACGGACGCGCAGTGGACGGTTGTTGTCCAGCGGCCGGAGACCGAGGTGTTCGGTTTGCTCACCTCCCTTCGCTGGCAATTTGTGTATTTTGGCGGGGGCATCCTGGCGCTGGCAATCGTCTTTGCGTGGATGGAGGAAGAGCTGGTGCTCGGTCCGATTCGCGAGTTGTTGCGGGCCACGCAGCGGCTGGCGGCCGGGGACCTGGCCACGCCGATGCGCGTTACCGGGAATGACGAAACGGCGGAGCTCTCCCGGGAGTTCGAAACCATGCGGCTGAAGATGGCCGACTGGAACGGCACGCTCTCCTCTGCGGTGGAACGCCAGACTCACCGGCTCTCGACGCTTTACGCCATCGACCGAGTGTCCTCCCAAACCCTGGCGCTGGAGGAGGTGCTCACCGTCTCCCTGGACCGGATCCTGGACCTCCTACATATGGACGCCGGCGGGATCCTTCTCGAGGACAACACGATGTTGAAACTGCGCGTCCACCAGGGGCTATCCCCAGATCTGGTTCTGGCTATGGTCAATGTGGATCCCAAGCAAAGCGCCGTCGGGGCGGCGGCCAAGGAAAAGCGCGTAGTCGTCTCGCGGGTGGAGGATATGGCGGATGCCCCGCTTACAGAAGCCATTCGCCATTCGGATTTCCGGATCCTGGCCAGCACGCCGTTGATCGCCAAGAGCCGGGCGCTGGGAGTGGTGGTCCTGTTCACGCGATCGGAACGCACCTTCGCCGTGGACGACATCGATCTGCTGGAGACGATCGGGCAGCAGATCGGCGGATCAGTGCACAATGCGCAACTCTTCGAATCCGAGCAGCACCGCCGCGAGCAGGCGGAACGGCTGTACGAACTGGGCTCGGAAATTATCTCCCTCTCCACCCTGGAGGATACCGCGCGCGCGATCTGCTCCAAAGTCACACAATCCGCACACGCCCATTCGGCGACGATCATCCTCATCGAGCCGGACGGATCAGTGGGATTGCAGATCGGCGCGGACGCAAAGAGACCATTGCCTCCGGAGCCGCCCCCCCGGCCGCACGGGATCGTCATGCAGATTTTCCAGGAAGGAAAGAATTTGGTTGTCCCCGAACCGGATGCGGAGCGCATGCTTATCCCCGAGCACCTCATCCTGGAGGGTGTCCATGCGCAAATCGGCCTTCCCCTGCGGACCGCGGGGCGGATTACCGGCACTTTCTTCATTCGCTTTTCCGAGCCGCACTCATTTTCGGACGAGGAAATCCGGGGGTTGACCATTTTCGCCAACACGGCGGCCATGGCCCTGGAGCGGGTTCGCCTCATCGAAGAGACCAAACGCAGGCTGGAAGAGGTCGGCGCGTTGTACGATCTTTCCAGCATTCTGCGGGGCGCGATGACTCTACACGAAATGCTTCCGATGCTGTTGCGCAAGGCTCAGCAGATGGCGCGCGCCGACGCGGCCAGCATCTCCCTGGTGGAGGGCAAGGAGATCGTCTGCCGCGCCGCGGAAGGCCTGGCACCGGAAGTGATCAACCGGCGGGTACCCCTGGGCGAAGGATTGATCGGAGGGGTTGTGGCCGACGGGGAATTGCGCCATACGCCCTTCCTGCCGCGGGATCCGCTGTTGGTACCGCCCCCCGGATCGCTGGCGGTGGTGCGCGGGGTGGGAGGGGCGCTGTGCCTCCCGCTGCGGACGGCGGATGAAGTGGTTGGAGCGTTGCTTCTGGTTTCCTTCAGCCGGTCGCAATTCAACGAAAATGAAATCCGGTTGCTGACGGCTGCCGCGGACATTGCCGGCGGGTCCATCCACCGGGCGATTCTTTTCGAACAGTTGGAGCACCGGGTGCATGAGTTGGGCTCGCTGTACGAGTTCGGGCGGGCAGTTTCGATGAGTCTGCGCCTGGAAGACGTGGTGCGGCTGATCGTCGAAACGGTTCCCCCGGCAGTGCATGCCCAGTCGGTCATGGTCTTCCTCTGGAGCGAGGTCGAAGAACGGCTTGTGCTTCAGCGGGTGGGCGGGCTCGCTGATGGTTCGATAGCGGAAGTGAAGTACCGGGGCGGAGAAGGCTTGATCGGCTGGGTTTTCATCGAAGGGCGGCCGACGATTGTCCCGGACGTCCTAACCGATCCGCGCTGGAAGCGGGAACCCGAGTCGGAGCAGATGCTTTTGGGTGTTCCCGCCAGAAATGTACTGGCCGTTCCGATCATCCACGGGAAAAAAGGTCTGGGTGTGCTGCTTGCGGTCAACCGCGAAGGGGGCAGCGGATTTTCCGATACCGACCAGTCGCTGTTCTCGGCGCTGGCGGGACAGACCGCGATCGCCCTCGAGAACGCCAAACTCTTCGAAGACGTGCGCGATATCTCTGTGGCGGCGATCTCCTCCCTGGCCACCGCCATCGACGCGCGCGATCCGTACACCCGCGGCCATTCCGAGGACGTCACCCGGATCGTGGTCCATCTGGCGCGGGATCTGGGGTGGGAGGGCGCCGATCTGGAGATGATCGAGTTCGCGGCGCTCCTGCACGACGTGGGCAAGATCGCCGTTCCCGATAACATCCTGCGCAAGCCGGAGGAGCTGACTCCCGAGGAATGGGACGTGATCTACCTGCATCCATATCACAGCGCGCAAATCGTCCGCCCGGTGGAGCCGCTGCGCAAGATCATTCCCTGGATCTACCATCATCACGAACACTGGGATGGAAGCGGGTATCCCGATCATCTGAAGGGCGAGGAGATTCCGGAAGGGGCGCGGATCATCGCGGTGGTGGACTCCTTCAACGCCATGACCACCGACCGCCCGTATCACAAAGCCCTTCAGGAACCTGAAGCCATGCGGGAGGTCAACCGGTCCGCGGGAAAGCAATTCGATCCGCGGATCGTCAAAGCCTTCCTCAAGGTGATGAAAGCCATGAAGCGCGAGTGAAGGGTTCGCGCGAGGAAAACCGATGCCGATCTATGAATACGTCTGCGAAACATGCCGCCGGGAATTCAGCCTGTTGCGGCCGATGAGCCAGGCCGATTCCCCGGCCGCGTGCGAAGCGTGCGGCCACACCCAAATCAAACGCAAGCTCTCCCTGTTTTCCGCTCACAATAGCGACGGGAAAGCCGTTGCTGGAACCGGTCGTAGTTCCTGCTCCGGTTGCGCTGGGGGATCGTGCAGCTCGTGCGGGCAGGGATGACTTTCTTTTCCTCAAAAAACATCTATATTTCAAGGCATAAATTCGGATATATTGACTCCATAAAAGATTGTGCTATCATTGTTAATGACCCCCCCCTGGTGGGTAGGGTATGGAGGTATATCATGAAAGATAAAGAAGACATTCTCCGCAGGGCCCGCGTTACGGTCGGGCATCTCGAGGGGGTGGAGCGGATGATCGAGCGCGATGAGTATTGCATTGATGTTATCCGCCAGATCCAAGCCATTCAATCGTCGCTTAACAGACTCTCGGCCAAAATTTTGGAGAACCATCTGAACACCTGCGTAACGACCGCCGTGCGCGGAAGCGATCCCGATGCGCGCGAAAAAGTTCTCGGCGAAATCACCGAAGTTTTTCAAGCCGCCACCCGGGTGTAATCGGCCGGATTAATAAGCCGGTCGAGTAGGGCGACGCGCCTGTCCCGAGCGAAGCGAGGGAAAGCGAGCCCGTATCGAGACCTCTGACCAAAGGAAGTATGTGGTCTCGATACACCCGCAAGGAACACGCGGACTACCCCGGCCTCGCCACGGCGAAAGCCTACCCGCGCGAAGTGGGGGCTGGGGCGGGGCTCGACCACCTTCTCACGTTCTAAGGAGGAAGCATGCAAACCGTTACCTTGATTATCCCGTCCATTTCATGCAGCCATTGCATCCACACGATTACAACGGAGCTCATGTCCATCACCGGCGTCAAGAAAGTCACCGGTGACGAGCAAACCAGAAAAGTTACCGTGGAATTCGATATGCCTGCGACGCTAGAGATCATCCGGGACGTTCTCACGGAAATCAATTACGAACCTTCCAACGTCTGATTTCCTCTCTGCGCATCCGGCCGGATAGGGGATCCGGGGAAGAAGGGATTGCGTTTTTCCTATGGCAACCGAACAGATGACCTTCCCGGTGACGGGAATGACGTGCGCCAACTGCGTGGCGACGATCGAACGCAACCTCAAACGCCTGCCGGGCGTGCAATCGGCCCAGGTGAACCTGGCCTCGGAGCGCGCCACGGTGGCGTTCGATCCCGCCCTGACCGGGCAGGATGCGATCGTCGGCCGGATCCGGCACGCGGGGTACGACGTGGCCGTGGGCGAAGAGATCCTCGTTCTGCGCCGGCTGTCCGACGCGGGGCAGGCCCAGCGTCTGGAAAAGCGGCTGCGCTCTCTGCGCGGCGTGCTGGAGGCGACGGTCTCCATCACCACCGAGCGCGCCGGCGTGAAATACATTCCAACGGTGATTACGGTTTCGGAAATCCGCCGGGAGGCGCTCGCGGCGGGAGTGGAGCTGGCGGAAGAGGGCGGCACGGGCGAGGATGCCGAGGCGCAAGCGCGCCGAATCGAGATCGCCCGGCAAAGAAGCCGCCTGATCTGGGGGATCGCATTCACCGCGCCGCTCTTCCTGCTGGCGATGGCGCGCGACCTGATGCTGATCCCCGCCGCGGCCGGGGCGTCGCCGTGGTTCAATGTCGTGCTGTTCGTGCTCGCCACACCCGTGCAGTTCGGAGTGGGCTGGCAGTATTACACCGGCGCGTTCAAAGCGATCCGCAGCGGATCGGCCAACATGGACGTGCTCATCGCGCTCGGATCGTCCGCGGCCTACTTCTATTCGCTGCCGGTGATGCTGGGCCTGCTTTCCGGTCCTGTATATTTTGAAACCTCCGCGGTGATCATCACGCTGATCGTGCTGGGGAAGTTCCTCGAGGCGCGCGCCAAAGGGAGGACCAGCGACGCAATGCGCAAGCTGGCTTCGCTGCAGCCCAAGACCGCCCACGTCATCCGCGGCGGAACGGAACAGGATCTTCCGGTGGAAGAAGTAAAGGCGGGCGACGTGCTCTCGGTCCGTCCGGGGGAGAAAATCCCCGCCGACGGCACGGTGACCGAGGGGCGCTCGACCGTGGACGAGTCGATGATCACCGGCGAACCGATCCCGGCGGGCATCGGGCCGGGCGATAAGGTGATCGGCGCCACCATCAACCGCCAGGGATCGTTCAAGATGGAAGCCCTCAAAACCGGAAAAGATACCGTACTGGCGCAAATCATCCGCCTGGTGGAGGAGGCGCAGGGGAGCAAGGCGCCGATCCAGCGGCTGGCGGACTCGGTGGCGGCCTGGTTCGTTCCGGCAGTGATCGTCATTGCAGCGGTGGTATTCGCCCTCTGGCTTGTCTTCGGGCTCGCCGCGGGCGGGGCGGATGCGTTCACCGTGGCGATGATCCGCGCGGTGGCGGTCCTCGTGGTCGCCTGTCCGTGCGCGATGGGATTGGCCACGCCGACGGCGGTCATGGTTGGAACGGGAAAGGGCGCCGAGATGGGAATTCTCTTCCGCAACGCCGAAGCCCTGGAACGCGCGGGGCGGGTGACGACGGTGGCTTTCGATAAAACCGGAACGCTCACCCGCGGAATGCCGGAGGTTACCGACGTCGTGGCGCTGGGCGGCAAGGACGGCGAAGAGGAATTGCTCAGGCTGGCCGCCTCCGTGGAAAAAAATTCCGAGCATCCGTTGGGCGACGCGGTCGTAGCGGCCGCCGCGGCGCGAGGGATCGTTCTGATCGATCCGGACGGGTTCGAAGCCGAAACCGGCCGGGGTGTGCGGGCCGTCGTTTCCGGGCGGTCGGTGCTGGTCGGCAGCGAAAGTATGCTCTCGGCGGCGGGAATTTCGTCCGACCCGCTGCGGGCCAAGATCGACCGGCTGCAGGAATTGGCGCGTACGGTTTTCCTCGTGGCGGTGGATGGCAAGTTGGCCGGCCTGATCGCGGTGGCCGACACTTTAAAGGAAGGGTCCGCCGAGGCGGTGGCGGAATTGAAAGGACTGGGCTTGAAGCTGGTCCTGGTGAGCGGAGATCAACCCCGCGCGGCCGAGGCGGTGGCGCGGGCCGCCGGGATCGACCGCGTTCTGGCCGGGGTCCTTCCGGGTGAAAAGGCGACCGAAGTGGGCCGCCTGCAAGCCGGGCGGGAGATTGTCGCGATGGTGGGCGATGGAATCAACGATGCGCCGGCGCTGGCCAAAGCGGATGTGGGCATCGCGCTTGGAAGCGGGACCGATATTGCCATGGCCGCCGCACCGGTCACGCTGATCTCGGGCGATTTGCGAGGGGTGGCGCGTGCGGTGGTTCTCTCGCGCGGCACGCTGCGCACCATCCGGCAAAATCTTTTTTGGGCGTTCTTCTACAACGTCATTCTCATTCCGGCGGCAGCTTTGGGATTTCTCAATCCGATGCTCTCGGCCGGCGCGATGGCGTTTTCCTCGGTGTTCGTCGTTACCAATAGCCTGCGCTTGCGGGGGTTTAAGTCATAAGAACAAGTTCTTAACGCAAAGGCGCAAAGAAATTTTAAATATTTCTTAGGGGCCTTCGCGCCCCCGGCCCACCCCAACCGGGGCGGGCTTTGCGGTGAGATTAGTCTTTAATAATCGCGAGGGGTATTCTTACTTCCAAGGCACTTCCGGCGAGCGGAAAAAATTCACACCCATAAATGTCAATCGCGGCCCGTACGCGGCGAGCCGGTCCCGGTAGTTATTCCAGGTGCGGACCGACTGCTGCGACCAGCCAATTTCGGCGTAGCCGATCAGACGCGGGAACGCCATATACTCGACATCCTGCAGCGTCTGCAAAGTCTCCGACCAGAGGGGGGCTTCCACGCCGAGAATGTGATTGACCGGAAATCCGCTGATGTTGGTCGCCGGATCCCATGTGTAAGCCCGGTTTACGTTGATATATCCGGCCCAATTCAGGCCGAGTGGCGTACTCTCGTCGTATTTCATATCCATGTACGCCCGGTCGGCGGGCGAGAAGATCACGTCCGCTCCTTGATCGGCCGCTTGCAGCGCCAGGTCGTTGTCCCAGTGCTGGGCGATGGTCGTGGTCAGCAATTTTGCCTTGGCGATCTCCTCCCAGCCGATGGCCTGTTTGCCGCTGGATCGGAGCGACCCCTGTAGGCGCTGGATGAGATCCACGTACTGGTCCGGGGTGCTTGCCGCGGCTTCGTCGCCGCCGATGTGAACGTACGGACCAGGCGTCAGCGCGGAAATCTCACGAAGGACGTCATACGCAAACTGGTACGTGATGTCCTTATCGAGGCACAACGAACTGAATCCAACATCGATGCCGGTGTGGGGCTCCGCGGCGACGCCCGAACAGTTCAATTCGGGGTAGGAGGCAAGCGCGGCGTTGACATGGCCGGGCATGTCGATCTCCGGAATGACCAGGATGTACCGGCTTTAAGCATACGCGACGATTTGCTTATAGTCTTCCTGCGTGTAATACCCGCCCGGCCCGCCGCCGACCGCTGTGGCGCCGCCGATCTTCGTGAGGTCGGGCCAGGATTTTATTTCGATCCGCCAGCCCTGATCGTCGGTCAGGTGCAGGTGCAGGCGGTCCATTTTATAGTAGGCCAACCGGTCGATCAGTTTCTCGACGTCCGCGACGCCGAAGAAGTGGCGGGCCACGTCGAGCATCATCCCGCGCCATTCATAGCGGGGATAATCCCGGATCGTGAGGGTGGGGAGAAACCACGGGCCGGATTGGACGGCGGGGCTTTCGATCCTGGCCGGGAAAAGCTGGCGGATGGTCTGAACGCCGTGAAAGAGACCCGCCGCATGCGGAGCGCGCAGGGTGAGTCCAGCGGTTGTGATAACCAGTTCGTAGCCTTCCGCTCCAAGTCCAAGATCGGCTCCGGCGGTGGTCAGGGTGATGCGTCCGGGCAGAAGCGTCCCGGCGGCGGGAAGCACGGGCAGGCTATAACCGGTGGCGGGTTTCAGATGGTCCGCCAGATACATCCCGATTGTCCTCACTTCGGCCGATCCAGGATCAACATAGATCGGCGCGGGATCCACCAGTTTGAAGATGCCCCCGCTGGATTTGACCTCGGCCGGCGCGGGGATGATGTTTTGCAGATTACTCAGCGCTTCGGCGACCTGGGTGGGATCGAATGACGTTGTCATCGTTGGGTTTCCTTGGGGGTTTTCTTTCTGGCAGGCTGCGAGAAGAAGGATGATCGAAAGGATCGCCGCGATTCGCTGTATCGACGGATGTTTGTTAAACATATTTGCCTATACCTACGAGGATCATTTCGAAGATCCGCGGGCGAGTATAGCATAGGGGATGGGGGATGGTGCTGCTTCTTTCCAGCTTGATGTTTTACCGCTCATTAATCGCAACCCTTCGCCCGGCAGCGGTCCGAGGGCGGATGGCAGTTGGTATACAATATTCCCTGTGCCCCCGAACTACCGATACCCCGCGAACGTCACGCTTTCCATCATCCGCGATCTGCTCCTGGGAAGGCGCCGTTCCTTCGCCCGCGACGCAGCGGAGTTGGCCAAAGGGATACGGCAATTGCGGATTATCGGAACTATTCCCCCGGATGCAGATCCTCTTTTGTTTCTGATCAATCATTATTCCCGCCCCGGGTTTCAAGCCTGGTGGATCGCCATCGGGCTCGAATCGGCCGTCGGCCGCGAGATGCACTGGTCGATGACCTCGGCTTGGACGTTTCCGGATCCGCTCCGCTCGCGCCTGATTACGCCGCTGACGGAATGGATGCTGGCGCGGGTTGCGCGCATGTACGGTTTCACGCCTATGCCGCCGATGCCGCCCCGCCCGCAGGACGCCGCGCGGCGGGCGGATTCCGTGCGGCGGATTCTCCGCGCGGCGCGCGCTTCCCGCCCGCCGATGGCGATGGCCCCGGAGGGGATGGATTCCCCCGACGGGCGGTTGATGCAGCCGCCGCCGGGCGCGGGGCGTTTCATCGCGCATTTGGCCGATGCGGGTTACACTCTCGTTCCGGTCGGGGCGTACGAGGAAGAGGACGGCTTGAGCGTAAACTTTGGACCCTCGTTTCGCCTGCCGGCTTTCACGCCGCCGGACCCGCAAGTGCGCGAGCGCGAAACGGTTAGAATTGTGATGTATTCCATCGCCGCGCTGTTGCCGGATCGTTTGAGGGGAATATATAGCTGACCTCGCCTCCATCCCCGACCCCTTCGGGGTCACCCCTATCCCCTCCCCAATTTGGGGAGGGGATAGGGAATAGAGGAGAGGTATCCATCGGAGGATCCATGCGCAAAATCGCCGCCTGGGAATTTTTCACGGTCAACGCATATTTTTTCGGTCTGTCCTTCATGTGGAACAGCCTGCATCTGATTTTGCTGCCCACGATCCTGCTGCTCTACGTCGCCAACGATCAGAAGAACACCGTCCTCGGATTGCTGACCGGGATTGGATTGATCATCGCGATGGTCATCCAGCCTGTCGCGGGCGCCGTCAGCGACCGGTGGGCGTCGCGCTTCGGCCGGCGGCGGCCGCTGATCGCGCTCGGCACGCTGGGCGATTTTCTCTTCCTGGGCGTCATGGCGATCGCCGCCGGAGTGCCCGGCCTGGCGATCGGATACATCGGGTTGCAGTTCACCTCCAACACCGCGCACGGACCGGTGCAGGGTCTCCTGCCGGATCTCGTCCCGGCCGAGCAGATGGGACGCGGGAGCGCGATCAAGAGCGCGCTCGACATGCTTGGTCTGATCGTCGCCTCGCTCTTCATGGGGCG
>JBEKLP010000012.1:0-41480 GCA_050010135.1 Anaerolineales bacterium | reverse complement strand
GTTCCGAACGGGTGAACCCGAGAGCGGGGGGAAAATCAAGAATCTCCCTGATGCTCGCGCGCTATCTCGTGGAAGCGGGACACGAGGTGGCGATCTATCCGTGGCCGGAACGGATTTGGGGAAAGACCGCGGAGTTTGCCGTTTCTCCGAATGCCCCGGCCCGGATTTATCCAACCCTGGCGCTGCCCACCTACTCAAAAATCCTTCCCGATGCCTTCCGGTTGAGCAGGACCCGTTTTTTCGGAAGCGATCGACATTCCTTGTTTCAAGATATGTGTTTCCTTGAAGGGTTGAGGCTGGCCATCGATCAATTCCAGCCGGATATTTTTCATTGCCAACAAACCGAATCCGATATTCCCCCCTTGCTCCGAATCCTGAAGAAATCCATGCCGACTGTCCTGACGCATCACTCCGGACGTTCCGGCCATTATCTGGAAACGTACGACCGGATTATCTTCCTCAGCCGATCGATGCAGGAGGAAGTCTGCCGCCGGTCCGGGTATCCGCTCGAAAAATCCCAGGTGATCTACATTCCAATATCCGACGAATTCCTGCGGGGGAGCGTCGTTCCGGCGGATGAGCGCAGCGGAATCGCCAGCGTCGGGGGGCTGAAGGACGCCAAAGGGATCGACCTGTTGCTCGCGGCGTACGATCAGAGCCGATCGTTGCGGAACCATCCGCTGCATCTGTGCGGAACCGGGCCGGATGAAGAGCGGTATAAGGAATATTCAATCCAACACCGTCTGCCGGTCGTTTTCCACGGCCGGATATCCACCGCGGAGGTCCGGCAGATCGTTTCGCGGGCAAAGCTGCTGGTCAACCCGAGCCGGATGGAAGGCTTTTCGGTGGCTCTCCTGGAAGCCCTGGCCTGCGGGACGCCGATCGTCGGATGGACCGACCAGGTGAACGAATTGGCGGAGGAGTGGCGCCGGCCTGTGGGCTTTTCCTTTGACGGACGCCGTCAATCGGCGGAGGATCTGGCGGCTTTGGTTGTGCGTGCGTTGGCGGACCCGGTCGGGCGGACGGCGTCGCGAAAGGAACTTTCCAAATTGGCGAGGGAATCGTTTTCCATGAAACGCTACGGATCGGAAATGGTCCGGGTATACGCCGCAATGCATCCGGTCAAATAGGGAAAGATGCGCATTCTTCAGGTTCACTCGTTGATGAAATCCGAAGCCCTTTCGCCGGCAGCCGGCGGCATGGCACGGGCGTCGCTGCAACTCACCCGGTTGCTCATCGAACGGGGCCACGACGTGCAGGTCCTGCCCATCCCGGAAGGGGTCGGAAGCCGCGAGTTGTGGGAGGTGGCGCCGGGCCGGTCGGTGGAGGTTGCGGCGGCAATGCATATCCCGGGGTGGAAGGACGGCGCGTGGTTGCCGCGGGCGCTCTTGCGGTTGAAACCAATGCCCGCAGGGATCAAGAATTATTTCTACGATGCGCTCGCACTCACTGCGTTGCGCCGCGAGCTCCAATATTTTCGTCCCGATATCATCCACAACCATCTCGCCCGCCGGCCGTTTCCGCGGCTCGCCCGGGCTCTCGGCCGCGGCGGCAACCTGCTGCTCACCCATCATCACGGAGAGATGGGTGATGATTTGGACGCATACGACCGGATCGTATTTCCTTCGCGCGCTTCCCGCGAGATGATCGCCGCGGAGAGCCGGTATCCCCTGGAGCGCACACGGGTTATCTATAATCCGGTGGCGCCTGTATTCGGCCGGCCGCATCCGGAGGGGAGGAATCCCCGTGAAGGAATAGTATTCGTCGGCGCGGTGCGGAAAAGAAAAGGCATTGATTTATTGTTGGACGCGTACCGATCGGACCGCCGGCTTCGGAGAGTACCGCTGTATATCCTCGGTACCGGAGAGGACACGTTCCAAGTCGACCAAGCGATCCAGGAGGGGCTTCCCGTGCACTCTCTCGGGAAACTTGATCCGCAGGAAGTGGCGGCGAGGTTGAGAACCGCCAAACTGGTGGCGATTCCAAGCCGCCTCGAGGGGTTCAGCATCGCGATTCTGGAGGCGATTTGCTGCGGCGCGCCGGTGGTTGCCTGGGCGCCCCAGGTGCGGGAAGTGGAATCGCTTCTGGGCATCCCCATCGGCGCGCCGTTCGACGGCCGCACGCAAACGGTGCAGGAGTTGGCGGCGGGCATCCGCGGTGTTTTAGACGGCGATCTTGCATCATCCACAAACCGGCGCAGGATGGCAGAAGCGGCGCGCGAGGCGTTCAACGAAGAACACTGCGTCGACGCATATCTGGATTTGTACCGCGAGATGATCGGAGCCTGACGGTTCCCGCCGGGATTGGAGTCGCGCTCCGTCCCCGGGATACTGCGGTGGAGACCCGGTGAGGGGTAAAAGATTTATTAATTAATTCCTCCCCAAGAATAATTGACCCATTTTTGGTTGCATGGTTGATGGGAATCGGGTATTCTAAAAGTGGAGAAATGAGATATGGCCATTCGCGTCGATTCCAACGGGCTGTATCTTGACGGCCGGCGCATCCCGTTGTATTCCGGTTCCGTGCATTATTGGCGGTATTCACCGAATACCTGGCCAACCCTGTTGGGACGGATTAAAGAACTCGGTTTTGAAATCATTCAATCTCCCGTACCGTGGGGCCTGCACGAGAGCGGTCCGGGGATTTTCGATTTCGGCGAAAAGAATCCCCAAAAAGGGCTTCCGCAGTTTCTGGATCTGTGCACCAAAACCGGGATGCTGGCGATCCTGCGCCCCGGACCCTTTGTCGGCGAAGACATGCCGTTCGGCGGATTTCCTCTTCGGGTGATCCGGAATTCCGCCGTATGGGCGCTCACATCCACGGGCGCCCCGGCCCTGTCGACCCGCTATGTGACCCCGTTTGCCATCCCATCGTATGCCAGCGAGAGGTTTCTCCACGAGGTAGAAAAATTCCTCGACGCCCTGGCACCGGTGCTTGCATCGCACCAATACCCTGACGGGCCGGTCATCCTGTGCCAGATGAATAAAGAGTCGGCCTTTATGGGACGCACGCAGGCCTACGACCTCGACTATTGTCCGGAATCAATCACCCTTTTCCGCAATTATCTTTCCGAGAAATATGGTGCCATCGAGAATCTGAATACCGTCTATGCAACAAAGTATTCGGCCTATTCCGAAATATCCGCGCCGAAGCGGTGTGAAGCCAGAGTCCAGAGGGATCTCCCCGCATACCTCGATTGGGTGGAATACAAGGAGTATCTCATGCGCCGCTTCTACCAGCGGCTCGGTGGGATGTTCCGCGACCGGGGAATTTCGGTTCCGCTTTCCATCGACGGTCCGTCGATCTTTTCCACTCCGATGGATTCCATCGGGTTGCAGAAATCACTGGAAATAACCCTGACGGGAATGGAAGTGGATCCGAATTCCTCGGATTACCCTGCCTTGGCGAGGCAAATCCGCTATTTGACGGGGACCAGCAAACTGCCGTTCGTCTCCAAGTTTGGTTCGGGCAATTCCTGGTTTGCACCGCGCGTCAACACACCCCACGAGGAAGAATTCGCAATTCTGAGCGCCGTGATGCACGGAATGACGGCGGTAAATTTCCACATGCTGGCGGAGGGGGATCGCTGGGTGGGCGCTCCGATTTCCCGGGATGGCGCGTTCCGCGAGGAATTTGCGGATCTCTTCCGCCATCTGCAGCCCTTCTTCGCAAAATATGGAGTTTGGGAAAGCAAAAAAAACTGCCGCACCTTGGTGGTGCTGTCGTGCGAATTGGAACGGTATCACCTGGCGGTGTCGACGATGAATTGCGCCTATCTCGGTTTGATCCGCATCCCGGCGGTTTTTTCGGAAGTATCCATCCCGCTGGGATTCCAAATCGATCCGGCCCGTCAATCCATCTACGAGGAAGGAAGTTGGATCCAGGAGGCGTGCCGGTTCCTGGAAAACGCGCAAGTGGAATACAACCTATCGGACACTCACCAGGAACTCGATGAGATGGCCAAGTACGATATGGTGTTCCTTCCAACCGCTGATTTTATGGACCTCAGGGAACAGGAAAAGTTCCTGGAGTTTGCCGACCGCGGAGGGCATCTGGTTTTCGGACCGGGATTGCCCGCGCTTGACGGCAGGATGAATCCGGGATCGGTATTGAAAAATGCGATCCAAATTCCGGGAACCCAAACCCGCGGAGCGGGGAAGATCACGTATCTGCCCACCTTCAATGCGGCCAAGGAACTGATCACCGCGGACATGCCCAACGTCGTTCTCCTGGACAACCCGAACCTGCGCCTGACCATCCGGGGAGGATCGTCCAACCTGGTATTTCTTGCCAATCCGACGGGGGTGAACCAGCGGTCGATGATGATTTCCTCCTGGCCTTTACGCGGTGTATGGAACGCGCCGGAAGAAACCCAGACGGGATCGGTGACTACCGAGATCGGCCCGCATACCGTGCAGGTATGGGAGGTCCTGAAATGATCGCCCGTGACGTGGAAATCGTCGACCTGCGGCCCGGGATTTGGCGGAACGTGATATCTCTCATGGACGTTTCCAGATTGTCCGACGTCCGGCCCGCCCGGCCCAACATCCTTTCCATCCTGCATCACAGCGGGAAAGTCCTCCGCGTGTATGCACCGGCGGGTTTCCGGGTTCCGACGATCGAGCAGATAGATGATCCCCAGGAACTCGCCAAGAAACTGTATTACCAGTTGCCGGGTTTGGAAAGCGTTCAGATTCTGGAACAGGACAGCCTGATGCTGTTTTCCGACCAGGTTCAAAGAATGGATTGGATGCCGAGCGACATGGAGGATTTTGCACTGCATGCCTTTCACCTCGCGGAACAAGACCCAGCCGGCCTGTCGTTTTTTCCGCCGTTTTCCTGGAAGTGGAACGGCTTTCCGCTCGAAGAAGTTCGCACCTGGCTGGCTTCCGGACCGGATCCCTGCGCTTATTTCTTGGGGGTTGTGCGTGATGGAACGCCCTGGCTGACGCTGATTTTGCGCGCGGCCGAAAAAAAAGTGCGGCTCATCACCACCATCGATTATTTGGCGAGGTTTGATGTCCCCGTCGAAGGGTTGCCTGCCAGCCCGAAGGATCTGGCTGCCGTTTGCGAATCGATCCACGCTCACGTTGCGCCGATCCGCGCCGCGTTGATTTGCGATTACATGGTGTTTGCCAAGCTCCTGACCTCTGAGGAGAAACGTCGGGATCTGACACTGGCCGCGGTCGACGGGCTGGCTTCCTCCTTCGGCCTGTTGGAATAAAAAAACCGCTCGGAAGAGCGGTTTTTGTTTTCGATCCCTTGAAATATCCTTTGATAGCATTTGTACTCATGAAAAATTATGGCCGGATTGCCAATTATTTTCGGCCAATTTTAAATGGTTATGGGAACCGAAATCCCCCTGGAATGCTGATTCCGGGTTATGAATCCGCATAAAAATAAATTATTCATATGCCTGCAGGCCTAATTTGGCGGGAGCCTTGTCGCGGTTCTCGTAAAACTTATATCCTTTGCTTCGTTGTTGGATCGAGTGGAATTCAGATTCACGACGGTACATAAAATTCAGCGCAACCCAAAGGGCCAATAGGCACGGCAGAGTCTTTGGTTTCCGCGGGAAGGCTGAGGGCGCGGGACTGGTATAATTTCCTGCCCGGGTGGCGAAAACTTTCCACCGCAGATGGAGAGGAAATGGCAAAGGTTAAAGTCCTGATTGTCGGCAGCGGCGTCGCCGGCACGGTTCGACATCTTCCTTTTTTTCAGAAAAACCCACAGGTGACCCTGGCGGGAATGTGCGATCCGGACTTGGAGAGAGCCCGGCGCGTGGCGGCCGAAAATGGGATCCCGGGTGCGTACTCCTCCCTCGAGGAAGGGCTTCAGCAAACCGGCGCGCGCATTGTCTCGATCTGCACTCCGCCGCAAACCCATAAGGATCTGGCCATCTATGCCTTCGAGCATGGGGCGGATGTGCTGATGGAGAAACCGTTCGCCGTCACGCTGGAGGAAGCCCGCCAGATTGTGGCCGTCCAGCAGCGGACCGGCCGCAAACTATCGGTCGTGCATCAGAATAAATTCATGGCGGGAATCCTGCGCATGACGGAGATTGTCCGGCGGGGAGATGCCGGCCGCGTGCTGCACATTGGCCTCACCTGGATGACCAACGGCGACCGCGACCGGATGGTGATCGATCCCAATTTCTGGTGCCACAAAATTCCCGGCGGGCGCTGGGCGGAGAGCCTTCCTCACCAACTGTACATCGCGTACGCGTTGGTCGGGGAGATGCGCCTGCTGAGCGTGGCGGCGCGCAAGACGGGGACCAAATGGCCGTGGATGAGCGCCGACGAAGTGGACGTGGTGTTGGAAAGCCGGGACGGGTACGTCAACATCCGCATGTCCGCCAACCCTGAAGAAATCAAACGGCGGATTAACATCCTGCACGGCACCAAAGCGTCCTATATGTTTTCATACAAAACCGCTTTTGCGCTGGCCGAGCGGCCGAACGCGCGGATCTCGATGGAGCTGTTCCGCCGCTGGCTGGCTGCGCGGATCATTCCCAAACCCAAAGCCAAGGCCCTGCCGTCCCCCCACGAGCACGTTATCAACCAGTTTATCGAGTACGTGCTCCATGACGGGCCCAATCCCACCTCGCCCGAGGAAGCGCTGCACGTGGAGGAATTAAACGAGCAGTTCGGCGCCGAGTTCGAACGGGTAATCCGAAAACCCGGGCAAGGCTGAGGGCGCCTTGAACGTCCGCGGCGGAATCCCAATCACCGTTCGCTTCCGCCCGAATCCCCCGATGGACGGAGCGTTCGAGCTTCCGGATGGGGCCATACTCCCTATACCAGCCCCGGATTGGGATCGCGCCCTCGATCTCCTGAAAAAAATCAATACGCTCAAAGATTCCTCCGGCCGGAGAATTTCCTCGCTCGTAGTCGAAGACGGATTCGAACCCTGGTGGTATGCCCAGGACCGGCTGCTTCGTTTCTACCTTGTTCCCCTCACACAGGTGCTTCCCGTCCTGGAAGCCGTCCGCGGCGCCGAAAAAATAATTCTCGACGGCGCGCCGCCGGATCTGGAACGGGTATGGAAAGCCGTCGGCGGAAAATCCGGTTTTGCCTCCCTGCCGCCGGCCCGCGCATCCCGTTCGTTCAAAGCCGTCATTGGGGAAGGAGCCATGCTCGCCGTTACCCTTGCGTCGCTGGCTGGCTTTCGCCTGGCCAGGCGGGACACGATTTTTTACATTATCGATCACGTCAGCCCGGGACTGCGCAACGATTTTCGATTTGCCCCGCTCTACCGCGAATTCGACCGCGAGGGATTCAGATATGCGGAGTATGCCCATACGCTGTTGCCGCGCCAGGCTCTGGGGAATTTTTTCCGCCGGCGCAGGCCCGTGTTTTTTCTGGAATCCGCGGACGCTTGGGCGCGATGGGCGGGCCTGAGAATCGCCGCGCCCGCGGTAAAGGCTCCGCCCGCCGGCGGGTCGCTCGAAGACCGGGCGCTGTGGGCGCTCGTTCCCACGATGCTGGAATTCTGCACGCTCTCCGTCGCCCGCCAGCGGATACTCAAACGGGCATTGAAATTCCAACGCGCGCGGCGGGCGGTGATCTTTGACGACAACCGCCACAACCATGAATTGATCGCTGCCTGCCTCTCGCTCGGACTCCCCGTGCTCGGTTTTCAGCACGGCGTGTTCAATAAATTCCACGCCGGATTGATGGCTTTCGGTTTTTCGGAAGCGCGCCCGCATGCGTTCGACCGGTATGGGTTGTGGAGCGATCTGTTTCGCAAGCGTCTGCTGCGCGACAGCGCCTTATTTGGTCCGGACCGAGTGTTCGTCTCCGGGCCGGTGCGGCCGCCCGAGGAAGCCTCTGTGCGGGGGAGCGGCGGACGCCGGCCCGAACATACGGCCGGCTCGACGGGCGTCATCCGCGTGCTGGTGGTTTCCGAACCGCTCGCAAGAAAACATGAAGTGGCGCCCTTTCTGCAAGCTCTCCTCCGCGATCCGCAATTCGAAGTCTGCCTGAAGCTGCGCCCCGGGGAATCCGAACGGAGTCTGGAAGAATACGGTTTACCCGTCGGCCGCGTCCGCCTGATGCAAACCGGGACCGTCTACGAAGCGCTGGAGAAGGTCGATGTGGCGATTGGCACGTACAGCACCGTGCTGTACGAAGCAGCCCTGGCGATGGTGCCGATCGTCTGGATGAAGACTTCGCGGGCGTACGGCGTCGAACTGGGGGATGAGCATCTGGCCGGGACGGCCGATCGTCCGGAGGAATTGCCAGGCGCGATCCGAAAGGCCGCCGCTCGGACCGACGCGGACCTTCGCCGAATTCGTGAACTCGTGTGGGGAAAGGATATTCGTAACGGGTCGAAAAGCCTGGTGGAGGAATTAAGGCGGATGGAGAGCAGGGGATGAAAACAATAAGCAAATACTGCCGCTCCGGCTTCCGCAATCATTTTTTTGGAGTACGATCCTCTGCGTAGCAGGAGCGCGATGCCCACCGATCTGTCCGTCCTCCCTGGAGAAAAACCACGCATTGCCTACATGATCCCGTCCCTGCGCGGATATCGGGGCTGGGTCACTTTCGTCGAAGGAGCGATCCGCTCGCTGCAGAGATTTGTTGAGCCGGTACTGATCGTCTCGCGCGGGGACGAGGAAGCCGCCAAAGAAAAGTTCCCGACGCTGGAGCGGCATGCGCTGCCGGCGGTGCAGGCGGAAGATTGGAACGGGACGACGCCTTCCATGCTGCGGCGGATGCTCCCGGCGTTGTGGGCGGCGCGCCGCCTTCGTCCGCTGCGGCTGAGGATGGTTCATTCGCTGGAAATGTTTCCCGCCGGTTGGGCCGGCGATGCACTCGCCCGGGCCGGGGGAATCCCGCATGTGCTTACCGCGCACGGAACCTATGCCGTGCTTTGGCGCAAATGGCCGACGCTGGATTATTTCTACCGGGGCGTGTTGCGCCGGGGGGCGGCGATTTATCCGGTCTCGCACGGGACCGAGGCCAAACTCCGGGATTTCTACCGGTTCGATCTGACTTCGACCGCCGTCCACACGATCTTGTGCGGCACCCGTGCGGCCGAACAAGTTTCGCCTCGCGCCGTCCGCAATCGACGGGAGAAAACGGCCCCGGTTGTGCTTTCGGTCGGGATGGTCAAGCCGCGCAAGGGATATCTGACCAGCCTGCGGGCTTTTGCCGTTCTTCAGAAGCGTTTCCCCGGGGCGGTCTATCGCATCGCCGGGCCGCCTCCGGAAGGCGAGTACCGTCGACTCTTAGAGGACATAGTCCGCCGGGAGAATTTGGGCGGGGTGCAGTTTCTTGGAACGGTGGATCCCTCACAGTTGGACCGGCTCTACCGAGAGGCGACGATCTTCCTGCTCCTCTCGCAGGATTTGGATCTGCACTTTGAGGGATTCGGCTTGGTGTATCTGGAAGCCGGCGCATACTGTTTGCCCGTCGTGGGAAGCCGCAGCGGCGGAATCCCCGACGCGGTGATTGACGGAGAAACCGGTTTTCTGGTTGATCCCTCGGATGCGGAAGCGGCCGGCATGGCGATGATCCACCTGGCGGAGAATCCTGTGCTTTCTTCGCAGATGGGGCTGGCAGGCCGATCCCGGGCGGAACGGCTTACCTGGGACCGCTATGCCGAGGCACAATGGGTCGAATATCAAAAAGTGATAAATCGTTGACGGATTAGGGACTCTTGAGGAACATGGTTCCTCCGGCACCCTTAGAATAAAAAATACTCAGTTCCCCCCATCCCATCCCCCTCTCCTTCTCCTCTCCCTCCTTCCCGTATCACGGGAAGGAGGGAGAGGCCGGGAGAGGAAAGATGGGAAGGAAAAGCAAAAAGGAATGAAGATGATGTATTTTCGATCAAGGTATAGAAAGTAATTCGAAAAACAATGATGGATATTTATTTCGCATGAACAGTGGAAACTCGAAACCCTTACGCCGTCTGAGAGTTGCATTTGTCATCCCGCTCCTGCGCGGACGGGGCGGGTGGCCTACCGCCGCAACAGGCATTATCCAGTCGCTCGGGGGTGCCGTCGATCCGGTGTTGGTGGTATCCGCGGCGGATGCTTCCACGGCGCACGAACTCTTCCCGGGCGTCGAGGTCCATGTCCTGCCGGAGATCCAGCCCATGGCGGGCGGATCGCTGCGGGTTCTGGCCCGCATGGCACCGACGATGTTCGCCCTGCGGCAAATGCCGCCGATCCGCGCGGACTTGATTCACTCGCTGGAAATGTTTCCCTGCGGCTGGGTGGGCGATACACTCGCACGACGGGCGGGGACGCCGCACGTCCTCACCGCGTTCGGCACCTACAGCGTGATCTGGCACAGATGGCCGGTCGTCGCGCGGATTTATTCCGGTGTACTGCGGCGCGCGGCCTGCGTGTGCCCGATGTCCGCGGGAACTGCGGAGCGAATGCAGGCGCGCTTTCGGAGCGCGTTGCCAGGCGGGCGGATGGAAGTGGTGCTGCAGGGCAGCGAGTTCGCCGGGCGCGTCAGGCGGGACGCGGCCGAGACGAAGCTCTTCCCATCTTCCCCGATGGTGCTTTCGGTAGGCGCGATCAAACCGCGCAAGGGTTATCTGACCAGCCTGCGGGCCTTCGCCGCGCTGCAGAAAAAATTCCCGGACGCGCGCTACGTCATTGCCGGCGGCGGAACGGGCGAAACCTACCACGGCGAACTTTTGTCCCTCATTGCGCGCGATGGAATCCGCAACGTGGAATTTTGCGGAACGCTGACCTGGGAGGAACTCGATCCCCTCTACCGCGGCGCGAGCATGCTGGTGATGACGTCGCGGGAGGAGGGGGATCATTTCGAAGGATTCGTGTTTGTCTTCCTCGAGGCCGGCGCATACGGGGTGCCGGTGGTCGGCACGCGTACGGGGGGCATCCCGGACGCGATCACAGACGGCATGAACGGATTCCTGCTCCCGGCAGACGACGTGGAAGGAATCGCCTGGGCGATGATCCGGCTGGCGGAGGATCCGACTCTGGCCCGCTCGATGGGCATGGCCGGACGCGCGCGAGCCGAGGAATTGACCTGGGAGCGATATGCCCTGCAGCAGATGGCGGTGTACAAAAGGGTGTTGTCCGGCCCGGCGGCAGGGAAGCCCGGAGGATAGATCGGTGTTGGATTATTTTTCTTCGAATCATGGCCTTCCTTTTCCCCGTACAGCTTTCCTCATCTGTTACCGGCCTGACCCCATGGCATGCAATCCCCCTGGCATTGACTATCCTATTTGGATCCCGAACGGAAGGAGAATCGCGGGGGGGGGATAAATAGATGAAAATAATCGAGCGGTTTTTATAACGAGGCGCTTAGGGAGCCGGGATCGGGCTCCCCAACGGAGGCGCGATCGTGCCGCGGGGGTTCGGGCAGGATGAATATTTATAGTATTATCGGAGAGTTGTGCTATGAATAAATTTGGAGGGCAACA
Source organism: Anaerolineales bacterium (assembly GCA_050010135.1). Classification (GTDB taxonomy): domain Bacteria; phylum Chloroflexota; class Anaerolineae; order Anaerolineales; family RBG-16-64-43; genus FEN-1073. Next base: position 30,071 of record JBEKLP010000012.1, on the reverse strand, counting down.
ATGAGCCGACGGTGGCAACAATGGATTGGATATGGTTCTCTTGTCATCCTCTCCATTCCGCTTCTCATCCATGCATACACCGGAACTTTTATACGCTTTATCGCCGACGATTATTGTTCCACCGCCTTTGCGCGAGCGGGGGGATTATTCGGTGGGGCCATTCAATGGTACCTTACCTGGTCCGGCAGGTTTTCCGCGAATTTTCTCGACAGTTTGGTGGGAACTATCGGACCGGGAATTACTTCCTATACAACCCCGCTTGTGCTGACGCTCTGGTTTCTGGCCCTGGCGGCGGCCGTTGGAAATGCGCTTCCGGCGGGAGGGAACTCCAATAAATTCCTGATCACTGGAGTAAGCACGTTGCTCCTGCTCTTCTGCACTTTGGAAATGTCGCCCAACACGGCCCAATCCCTTTATTGGGAACAGGGGATGCATTCGGTTGTTCCGCCTTTGATTTTTGCTTCCGCCTATTTCGGGCTGCTTCTCTATAAACTGAAATCCTCCCCGTCCAGCAGGATATCTGCTTTGCTTGTTCTTCTGAGCGCGGTCATGACGTTTGTCGCCGGGGGATTTAGTGAAACCTACGTCACCCTTCAAACCACGTTGCTGATCATCCTGTTTGTTTTCGGCTTGCTGTTGGATCCCGAACAATTCAGAAAGAGATTGCTATGGTTCAGCGCAGCCGGGTTTCTGGGTTCCGTTCTCGCGATGATCCTGGTGATCGCAGCCCCGGGAAATCAATTCCGACAGGCAACATTTCCTCCCCCGCCGGGTTTCTTGGACTTGATCCGGATCACCGTTGATAACAGTCTTCGTTTTCTGGTCGATATCGTTATCTCCAAAAGGCACCTTCTTACGGCGGCCGTCCTCTTCGCCGTCTTCGCGATGCTGGGCTCCGGGTTCCTGGCGGATGCCGGGGTTCCATTCCCAACCGTTCTCCGGCGTCGGTGGATGTTTCCGTTTCTGCTGTTGGCGGCGGCCGCCATTCAACTATCCTGTTTTGCGCCGGCGGCTTATGGGACCTCGGAGGCGCCTCCGGACCGTACGCTGATCATTCCAGTGTTTGCGCTGGTTTGCACGCTAGCCCTTTTCGGATATTTCGCCGGGAAGTATGCGGGCGAGAAAATCCGGATCCGAACACCGAAATTTCCTCTTGCGTTAAGCGTTGGATCCGCCGCAGTCATCGGCTGTATGATGATTCTGACGGTATCCTGGAATTCGTATAAGACGATCAAACTGGAAGCTGTTTTGCGGACATATTCCGAAAATTGGGATCGAGTGGATCAAATACTTCGGGATGCAAAATCCCAAGGGTTGGACAGCGTTTCCATTGACCCTCTTCAGAACGGAATCGGTCTGACGGATATCGGCCCCGATTCCACCATGTGGGTAAACCAGTGTTTCCGTGATTATTACGGAATCACCGTGACGACCAAATAGAATTTGATTACTTGGGCTGTATGGGATAACAATATCGGATCGCATCCTTTCGTGGGATGCGCGTTCGGATTGAGCGGGAGCGGCGGTGCTCGTACGCGCATCCTATAGATCCGACGATACAAGGCCATGGATAAAAACATGCTTTCGTGTGGTCGTGAGGAAGTCCGGAGAATAGATCGGCGGGGAAGATGAAGATCGCGTATTTAAGTTCCGCCGCGGTGCCATCCAATTCCGCGCACAGCCTGCAAGTGATGAAGATGTGCCAGGCGATGCAGCAGGAAGGACACGCCGTGACGCTGATCCTTCCGCCGGCGGAGGGAAAATCTGCAGCTGAAGATTTGAACCGGATGTACGGAGTGGAAATCCGTTTCGAGATCCACCGCGTGAATCTTCCCCCGATCCTCGGACGGCGCGGCCTAGCGCTCGCGCTCTCGGGCCAAGCCGCCCGCCTCTTGCCGGACATGGTCTATACCCGCGGCATCGACATCGCTTGGGAGGCGGCCGCGCGCGGACTGCGCACGACGGTGGAAATCCACGCACTTCCGGCCGGTTGGTTTGGTCCATGGTATCTGCGGATGTTGGCGCGGAACCCGTCGGTGCGGATGATTACCATTAGCCGGACGCTTGAGGATCTGCTTCGCAGAGAATATCCGGCGCTGATAAACCGCCCGATTCTGGTCGCGCCGGATGCGGTGGATCTGGAGAGGTATCGGGATCTACCGACTTCGCGGCAGGCGCGCGCCCGGTTGGGCTTTCCACCGGAAAGATTCACCGCCGGCTACTTCGGAAGCCTTGTGGCGGGGCGCGGCTTGGAGCAGATTATCGATCTGGCCGGGCGGCTCCCGGAGGTCTCCTTTCATATCCTGGGCGGAGATCCAACCACCATCGAACGATGGAAGCGACATGCGTCGAATCGGGAGAACGTGCATTGGAAAGCCCACGTCCCGAACGCGGATTTACCGCTCTACCAGGCGGCCTGCGACGCGCTGCTGATGCCCTACCAGAAAGAAGTGACCATACAGGGCAAGGGCAACACCGCAGAGATCATGAGTCCGATGAAACTCTATGAGTATATGGCCGCCGGGAAGTTGATACTGGCCAGCGACCTGCCGGCGTTGCGTGTGATCTTAAATGAAAACAATAGTGTCCTGCTTCCCGGCGATTCGATCGATTCCTGGGCGGCGGCGCTGGAAAAAGCACGGCGCGAAAAAGCCTGGGCCGGAAGTTTGGCCAAGCAGGCTCGAAAGGACGTCCAACCGCACACCTGGCGCAACCGGGTTCGGGCGATCGTAGAATTCGCGCGGGGCCGCGGATGAAAATCCAGACGGCGATAACGCAGCCTAAGATTCTATATGTCTCCCGTTCGAGGATTCCCTCCGACCAGGCCAATTGCGTCCAGGTGCTGAAGATGTGCGCCGGGTTCGCCGCTCATGCCGAAGTGGAACTCGCGGCGCCGTATTTCCAGGAAGACGCCCGCTTGAGAGACACACTCCGGGAGCGCTTCGCGCTGGCGCGACCGTTTACGGTGCGATGGTTGCCATACCCGCATTTTCGGAAGCGGTTCGCGGTGAGGGGGTTCGCCCTTGCTGCAGCGACCTACGCCAAGATGCGGGGATACCGCCTGGCGTATACCCGGGATCCGTGGGCGGCCTATTGGCTCGCCCGCTCCGGGATCCGCACGGGCTTCGAGTCGCATGATCTGAAGGAGGACCGGCGGTACCCGATCTGGCAGACGCTGGTTTCCGACCGCTCGCTTTCGCCCGATCTGCGGGGCATGTTCTGCATCACCCGCCGGCTCCTTGAAGATTCCATCGCTGCGGGCGCCAGGGACGATATTCTCCATGTGGCGCCGGATGGCGTGGATCTGCAGCGATTCCAAAATCCAATGAGCCGGGCGGAAGCCAGAAACGTAGTGGGTCTGCCGGATCAGGGATCGTGGATCGTGCACGCCGGTCATATATATGAAGGACGCGGCGGGGAGGAACTCATTCAAGCGCTTGCGAAAATCCCCGGCGCGCGGTTGCTCTTTGCCGGCGGCAAACCCGCCGACGTGGAACGCGTTCGCGCCGTCGCGGCGCAGCAGGGCCTTGCGGATCGGGTCCGTTTCGAGGGGATGGTGCCAAACGCGAGGATCCCGCTGTATCTCTGGGCCGCGGATGTTTTGGTCATGCCGTATACCACCCGCACGCCGATCATGGCTTCCATCTCGCCGATGAAGATGTTCGAATATATGGCGGCCGAACGACCGATTGTCTCGACGAACTTTCCGACGCTCCGGGAGGTGCTGCACGACGGCGAGAACGCGGTTCTGGTGGCGCCCGATAGCCCGACAGCACTAGCCGAAGGGATCCGCCGGTTGTTGGACGATCCCGGATTGGGCGAGAGAATCGCGCGGCAGGCCAGGCAGGACGTGGAGCAATATACCTGGGAGCGGCGGGCGGAAAAAATCTTGGGAATCCTGACAGGGTAGCATCGTGGCCGTCATTCTTCGAGGATGATCATGCCCATTCGTAAGAGATCATACGCACTGCCGGCTCTGTTTCTCGCCGTTTGTTTCTTCTTCTTTACCGGTTTGACGCAGTGGATGTCGGCCGTGTGGAAATTCGATTTCTTCAACCCCAATGGGGATGTCTATACCTATTGGAAGGAAAGCCTGACGTGGGGGCTGCCGTTCCATCCCCATCACCCGCCGGGTTATCCTTGGTTGATCGCGGCGTTACATACGGTGGCGGGAGCCTGGCTTGGGCCGCTCCAGATCATGCAGGCTTTCTCCTTTCTCTTCCTCTTGGGCGGCGCGCTGCTGATGATTCCCCTTTGCCGGCAGGAAGGAATCGCTCATCGCGGATGGGCGATGGCGTTCCTCTATATTGCCTGGCCGTTCGTGGGAAGCCTGTATGCGATCTTTCCGCAGATTGATGCCATCGTCCTATTTCTCCTGATCCTTAGCGTCCTTTTGGCGATGCGAAGTCGCTGGGTTGCATCGGGTGCGGTGTTGGGTGTGGCGACGCTGATGCATCCGGTTGCCTGGATTTTCGCGCCTCTGCTGCTACTCGTGCCGTGGGCGGTTTGGGTGCGGGAAAAGAATCGTCCGCCATCCATTCCGAGGGACATCGATACAAAGCAACTCCTGGCGATGACGGCGCTGACCATCGCGCCGATGGTTCTCTTGTGGATTTGGCAGACCGTGGTCACGAAGGATCCGTTATGGACCATCGCTTCCATCGTTCAGGCGCAGGTGGTGTCCCAGGGATCGCTGCCAATTCTGGATGGATGGATCGGCACCTTAATGGGCAGGGGTTTCTCGGGCTGGGCGAAGGTTGGAATTCTCTCGCTGGTTGTCCTAACAGCCGTTTACATTCTTGTCCGTGTATTAACCGACCGGACCGCGCCGCGGAATATACGGGATTTGTATCGGAAGGTTGTTTCCATTCTGATTCCAACCGTTGTGCTGGGGATGGCTGTAACGCTCAACCAGCATGAGATTTGGGCAGTGGTGAGATTTAGTAAAATTCTCATCCTGCCCCTGATCCTCTACCGGGATCGATTGTTTGGGTTTGTCCCCCGGCGGCTCCGGATGCCCGTTCTGGGCATTCTGATTGGATTGAGCTTCCTGACCCAGGTTATTTATGCCTGGTATATGGCAAACGTTTTCTTTTCGGCTTGAGACGCGGGCATTCCGCCAGCTTCCCGACCCCTGCACTTTGCGGTGTTGGGCGTGAGGAAATGAGAATCATGCAACCGAACCCGTCGAATCGGCAAAGAAAAAAAATCCTCTTCCTCATCCCCACCCTGGCCTCCGGCGGAACGGAACGCCAGGCGGCGGAGCTTGTGCGTCGCCTGGACCGGGAGCGGTTTGAACCGATCGCGGTGGTGGTCTACGGTTTGGATCGCGTTCCGGTGGAAATCCCGCTGCAGGATGCGCGGTTGATCAGCTTGCGCAAACCGCTCGGTAAGCTCGGCGCCCTGGTGGTCGTCTTCCGGCTCTGGCGGTTGATCCTGCGGGAGCGGCCGGCGGTGGTGCAGTCGTACCTGCGTACGGCCGATCTTTACGCGCGCATCGCCGGACCGCTGGCCGGGCATCACCGCGTCGTCACATCGCTGCGCACGCGCATCGCCGGTTTCTATCCGCCACTCTGGCAAACCGCCGAGCGCGTCCTCTGGCGCGCCAGCGCGCGCATCGTCTCCAACTCCCACTTCGCGGCGCGCGAGGCGCACGATCTGCTGGGCATTCCTTCCTCTCGGATAGAAGTCATCCCAAACGGCGTCGACCTCGAGCGGTTCACTCCCGGTCTCGATTGGCGCGCGCCTCGCACGGCCTTCGGACTCTCCGCCTCCGATCTGGTATTTGGCATGGTTGCCCGATACTCGCCGGTCAAGGATCACGCCACCTTGCTGACTGCCGTGGCGCAAATGAAAAATTCCGGTTCCTGGCCCGCCTTCGCGAAGATTATTCTGGTCGGGGGAACCACGTATGCAGACGCGCGGGAAGGAGTGGATGAACAAATCCAGGAGCAAGGGTTGGAGGAGGTTGTCCGGCAGATGGGGGTGATAAAAAACATAGAGCGGGTTTACGCCGCGCTGGATTGGCTGGTCCTTCCCTCCCGTTCCGAAGCCTTCCCCAACTCGGTATTGGAGGCCATGGCATGCGGCAAGCCGGTGATCCTTTCTGACGCGGCGGACGGGGAGCAGATCGTGGCGGAAGGGGAGACCGGTTATGTTTTTCCGGTGGGAGACGTGCTGGCGCTGGTCGGGTGCCTGCAGAAAGCCATGGCTCTGCCGCCCGAACGCCGTGTGGCGATGGGCCGCGCAGCCCGTTCGTTCGTCGAAGGAAGGTATTCTACATACCTCATGACCCGCAAGTTCGAATCCCTTTATGAGGAACTCTTAACCCCCCGATGAACAGAATTCCACGGGAGCAAAATGTTCGCGATGTCCTTCCGGCGGATCGCCATCCCTGCTTTCCGATCGGTACGATATGGGTCACCCGCCTGCGAGAGACGGTATTCCATAAAACCCCCGTCAGGACCGGTTGCCTCCAAGCCAATGGTGGGACGTTCTCTTCCGCTCGCGGACAACCCACGGGGGGCGAAGGATGAGCCGGCCGCCCGTCGCGATTGTTTCCTTCTCCCCGCTCGCCACCGGGGGAATAGAAACCCATCTCTTGCAGCTGTTCCGCGGGCTGGCCGGAGAATACGAATTCCAGGTTTTTGGAACGCTGGGTGAGCCGTTTATCTCGCTTGCGGAACGGCTGGGGGCGCGGTGCATCGTGCTTCCGCGCGCCGGGAAGGCCGATCTGGCGGCGCTGGTCCGGTTGCGGAAGGAATTCCTCTCGCGAAAAATCGCGCTAGTCCACACCCACGATACCCGCGGCGGCTTGATCGGCCGTCTGGCGGCGCGCGCGGCGGGGGTGCCGGTTGTGCACACGGTGCATACCCCCTCGTTCTTCCTGCCGCAAAATCCGGCTGCCATCGGCTGGTACCGTTTGGCGGAACGCTGGCTTGACCGGCTGGCAAGCGACAAGGTGATCTTCGTTTCCCGGACGATCCGGCAAATGTATTTGGACGGGCGTCTGGTGCAGCCCGGCAAAGCCTGCCTTGTCCCGAATGGGTTAGAGCCGGAGTGGTTCGGATCCGCCACCCTAGAAAATCGAACCGGCGGAGAAATTCGCTTCCTGTATGTCGGCCGGCTGGCCCGTGAGAAGGGGATGGACAATCTGGCCGCGGCGTTTGATATTGTGGCCGCGCGGATTCCCGATGCGCAATTGTACGTGGTGGGGGACGGCCCGGCGCGCGAGGAGATTTTACGCACGGCTCAGCGGGGCGGTTGGGCCGCACGCCTGGCGCTCCCAGGGAGAATTTCCCGCGAGGAAGCACGGAACCTTATGGGCGCATCCGATGTGTTCGTGTTGCCTTCATGGTTCGAAAGTTTTCCCTATACGCTCCTCGAGGCAATGGCCTGCGGATTACCATGCATCGCCACCGATGTGGGCGGGAATCGCGACCTGGTCGAGCCGGAACGCAACGGTTGCCTCGTGCCCAAGGAAAACCCGGCGGAGTTGGCGTCAGCAATGATCCGGCTCGCCGGGGATTGGAACACCCGCATTGCTATGGGGCGGGCGGGGGCTTCCATCGCGCGGGAGTATACTTTGGACCGCATGATGAAAGGAACCCGTTCGGTGTACCGCCAGGTGTTGGGAAGATCCTCCGAGTAAATGCAGCCGATCCCCGCCGTCCACCGGCAGAGAAATTATTAAGGCAGTCGCATGGGAAAAAAATCCCCGAGGTCTATTTAATGCGCGAACCGTTTGCCCGAACCCGGATCGACGGATGGATGGGATTGTCGATTATTCTGGCCGCGGCCGGGGCATTGGTGATCGCCGTCCTCCCCTGGGAAACACTGGGAGCGCCGGTGCTGATGGTGATCCTGGCCGGCGGAGCGGCGATCGGATGGGCGCTTTGGGATTCTCCGGCCGAGGAACGGCGCTTTGTCCTGCGGTTGTTCCTTGTGGCGCTGGGCGTGCGGCTTCTGGCGACGGCGATTTTCTATGGAATAACGGGGAGCAATCCCAACTATCTTTACAAGGATGCCACGGGGTACGACCGGATAGCCTGGATCCTGGCACAGGCTTGGCACAATCACGGGATTCTGCCGGAGGCAGCGGGCCGGTTGGCCTCGATGGAAAACGATACTTATCCCCGTATCCTGGCGGTGTTGTATTACGTTATCGGCCGAGCGCCGGCAGCGGCCGTGGCAATCAACGCGGTTTTGGGTGCGGCATCAGTGTATTTGGTCTATCGAATCAGCGCGATCCTTTTCGGATCGGCACCCGCGCGCTGGGCTGGCTGGCTGACGGCGTTCTATACCGGCTTCTGGCTCTGGGGGTTGATGACCTTGAAGGACACGGTATTCGCATTTCTGTTGCTTCTCTTTTTCCTGGCGCTGTATCGGCTGGAAAATTTTTTTGCCTCCGAAAATTATTCCCGCGAACGAATTTTGCGCGCAGCCGGTTGGGCGGCCGTGTTGATCCTCGCTTGGTTGGCGGCTGGCGTCATCCGGGATGCCGCCAACTATGCCCGGCTGGCTTTGGCGGCGGCCGGTGCGACGTTGCTCGTCGTGTGGTTCCTTCGGTCCGGCCGGATAGTACGCTGGTTGATTTTCCTTGCCGCGGCAACCGTCTGCGTGGTATTCCTTTGGCCGAAGATTGCTTCATTTTCGTTGCCGTCCATCGCGGTGAACACCCAATCCCTGCTGTTCCAGACAACGGATGTGCCGGTAACCGGAACGTTTGGCGCGTTTCTCGGCTGGATCATCGGTCATCCGGCGGGCTTCGTCCGGTATCTACTCCTTTCCACGATATCCACCGCATTGGCGCCCTATGCCTGGATCTTCCCTGGAACACTGTCTGGAGTGTCGGGTTTTGATCCATCTTTCATCGCCTTCCCCGGAATGTGGCTGTGGTATGCAATGATCCCTTTTTCCATTTTGGGTTTTTTTCAGGCGGTCCGCCGCAGCCGTGGGGATGTTTGGCCGGTTGTGGTTTGCGGCGCCGGTCTCTTCCTGGTGTTCTCGATTCTTATCCCGCGGGAATCCCGGCACCGGGATATGATTATGCCGTTTGCATTGATGCTTGCGGCGGAAGGGCTGGTCTTCGGCTGGAAATGGTGGTACCTGGGATTGGTGTTCTGGATTCCCCTGACGGGATTGATTGCCTGGAAGCTGCACAGCCCGTTGCCGATTCTCTTTGCAGCGCTTATCGCGGCAGCCGCGTGGATCGTCTGGCGGGTTCGAAAACGAGCAGCCCAGGATACGCCAAGGGGCAAGGCGACCTGAAATGAGGATTTTATTCGTCGCTCCGAAAATCCCATGGCCGGCCACCGACGGCGGACGGATCGCCATCTATGAACTCGTCCGGCATCTGACGGAACGCGGACATCAGGCGGCCTTCTTGGGGTTCGGTTCGCCGCAGGCCGCCGATGAGCTTCGCGCCCATGCGGGCTTGATGTGGGCGAAAGCGATTCCCCACGATACCACCACCAATCCTCTCTCAGCTATCGGAAATCTGTTTTCTTCGCTGCCATACACGGCTGCCAAATACAAATCCGGCGCGATGTCTGATGCCATCCGTTCGGCCTTCCAGGAGGAACTGTTCGACTTGGTCCAGTTGGAAAACACGCATATGGCGCATTATCTGGGGTTGGTGCAACAGCACAACCGGCCCGCCGTGCTCCGATTGCATAATGTGGAATCTTTATTGGCCGAACGGTACGCGCGGACCATCACGCCCCCGTTCAGCTGGTACGTCGCCCTCCAGGCCCGGCGAATGCTCCAGTTCGAGGCCCGTGCCTGCGAGCAGGCCAGCCTGTGCCTCGCCATCACTGAGGAAGACGCCGAGCGCGTCCGGCGCATGGCTCCCGATGCGCAAGTGGCCGTCTCACCCGCCGGCGTGGACTTGGAACGGTTTTACCCGCAGCCGATGAGCGAGGAGCCCGGAACGGTGGTTTCCATCGCCTCCTTGAATTGGCCGCCGAACGTGGATTCGATGCGTTGGTTCCGGGGGGAGATCTGGCCGCGGATTCTCAAAGAAGAAGAGACCGCCCGCTGGATCGTGGTGGGCAAGGATCCGCCGACCGATATTCTGGGATGGCCTGAAGAAGACCACTCGATTGCGGTAACCGGGTTTGTCGACGATGTCCGCCCGTATTTAAACCGCGGGTCGGTCGTCGTCGTCCCGCTGCGAAGCGGAGGCGGGATGCGCCTGAAGATCCTCGAGGCGATGGCTGCCGGAAAAGCCGTGGTGAGCACGCCCCTGGGCGCCGAGGGCATCCCCGCCCGAAACGGCGAAGAAATTCTTCTGGCTCCGCCGGATCGGACGTTCGCCGCTGTAGTTGTCCGTTTGCTGCGCCAGGGCGCCGAGCGCAAGCGGATCGGAAAGGCCGCGCGCGCGTGGGTGGAGCGCTATGGATGGAATCGAATCGCCGAAGCGCTCGAGCGGGAATATTCCGCCCTTCTGGAAACCCAGCCCCGATGACCGATCCACAACCTCTCGTGTCAGTCATTATTCCCAGTCGGAATGAGGAGCGCACCATTGGGCTGGTTCTGGACGCGCTGGATCGTCAGACCTATCCCCGCCAGCGGATGGAAATTATCGTCGCCGACGGATTCTCCACGGACGGCACGCGCGGCCGGGTCCGGGGGTTCATCGAGACCCATCCGAAGTCCCCGATTCGCGTCATCGACAACCCGGGGCTCACCGCTCCGTCCGCGCTGAACACCGGAGTGCGCGCGTCGACGGGTGAAATCATTCTCCGGATGGACGCCCATGCCGTTCCCGATCCGGACTACGTGGAACAATCCGTCCGCGCGCTTTCGGAGACCGGATGCGAGGCTGTCGGCGGAATGTGGGATGTCCAGCCCGGCGCTATGGGAATTGTCGCCCGGACGATCGCTGTTGCCGCAGGCGATCCGCTGGCCGCGGGAGGAGTCCGGTATCGCGTGGGCGGCAAGCCGGGGGAGGTGGATACCGTTCCCTTCGGCGTCTTCCGGCGGGAAGTATTCGTCCGGGTGGGTTTTTTCAACGAGCAGGTTCCGGTTAACGAGGATTACGAATTCTTTTTTCGAATCCGCGCTGCGGGTGGAAGAATTTTTTTCTCCCCGGACATCCGCTCGCGGTATATCGCCCGGCCGGACCTTCACTCGCTGGCGAGGCAATATTTACTCTACGGGCGACAGAAGGCGGCGATGATTTCATTCCATCCGCGGTCGTTGCGCGTTCGACAGGTAATCCCGGCGGTGTTCGTCCTGTCGCTGGCGGTTCTGGCGCTCGGATCGAAATTCTATTTCCCGCTGGCGATCCTGCTGGGGGCGGAGGTTGCGCTTTACATATTGGTATGCGCGGGATTTTCTCTTTGGGAAGCCTTGAAGAACAAGACCCCAATGTATGCGGCGGTGATGCCATGGGTGTTTACCTGCATTCATTTTTCTTGGGGGATAGGTTTTTGGGTCGGTATCGTTGCGAATTCCGGGCGGCTTTTTCGCAGCCTGACAGGGGGAAATGGGCGGCTGGGTAAAGCGGGCTCGTTTCGGTAAAATATCGTTCTTCCGCGCGGAGGCGGAACGCCTTGTCAAAATATCTGATCACCGGGGGCGCCGGTTTTATCGGATCGCATCTCGCCGAGAGTCTGGTCGGACGGGGACATTCGGTCCGGATCCTGGATAATTTCTCCACCGGCCGGAAGGACAATCTTTCCGCGGTTTTCGGAAGGGTGGAGATTCTCGAAGGGGACATTCGCGACCGGAATGCGGTCCGGACGGCTGTGGCCGGGATGGATTTCGTTCTGCACCAGGCGGCTTTGGTTTCGGTGACCCAATCCGTTGAGAACCCGGAGGAAACGCTCGCCGTCAACGTCGGGGGAACCCTCAACGTGATGCAGGCTGCGCGTGAGGCGCGGATTCGCAAAGTGGTGTTGGCCTCCTCCTGCGCGGTCTACGGCGCGGGTCCGATTCCCGCCAGGGAGGAGCAGGCGACGATGCCGCTCTCGCCCTACGCGGCCAGCAAATTGGCGGGCGAATCCTTCGCTCTTTCCTATTATTCCTCCTATCAATTGCCCTGCGTTTGTTTGCGGTACTTCAACGTTTTCGGCCCGCGGCAGGATTTTCATTCGCCGTACTCCGGGGTGATCGCGATTTTCATTGCGCGCGCCGTCGCCGGCATGCCCGTGACGATCTACGGTGACGGGCGGCAGACCCGGGATTTCATCTACGTGGGGGATGTGGTCCGCGCAAATATCCTTGCTTGCGAATCGGATCGTGCGGACGGCCGGGTGCTGAATATCGGCAGCGGCCGGGGGCGCAGCATCTTGGATTTGCGCTCCGAGTTGGAGGCCTTGTGCGGCGTGCGATTGAAGCTGGAACTGTCCGCGCCGCGCACGGGCGATATCCGCCATTCGCGCTGCGCACCAAAGCGCGCCCGCGCGTTGCTCGGGTTCTCACCGAAAACGGATTTCCGCGCCGGGTTGGATGCCACCTTGCGCTGGCAGCGTGATGGATCGGGGGCGAAGGCGCCATGAACAAATCCGTCCTGCTGCTTCGCAACCGATACCTCTTCGCGGCCGATCTGGTGATCATCGTTCTGTCCGTCCCGATCGCTTTCGTTCTCCGTTTGCCATATGGCCAGCTGAGGCAATACCTTCCCACGATGGCGGGAATGATCGTGGCGGCTTTGCTGGTCAAACCCTTCGTCTATTGGTACTTCGGTTTGTATCGCCGCTTCTGGGCGTATGCCAGCATGAAGGAAGCACTGATCATTCTCGAAGCCATCGCCGTCAACGGAATCCTGATGATGGGATATTACTTCCTGTCGTTTTACATTACGCAGCCCAGAGTTCCTTTGACGATCCCGGCCATCGACGCTTTGGTGAGCCTGGTTCTGGTTGGAGGGCTGCGGTTCTCAATCCGCATGCTCTCCGAATTGATGCAAGCCCGCCGTCGCTTACCGGGCAGCGGAGCCACCCGGCGCGTGCTCATCGCCGGAGCGGGCGACGCGGGCGCGCTGGTGGCCCGCGAGATGCAGAAGAATCCCCAGCTGCACATGATCCCGGTCGGGTTCCTCGACGACGCGCCGGAAAAACTGCACCAGCGGATCCACGGAGTGCAAGTGCTCGGCGCTTTGAAAAACGTGCTCGCGGTCGCTGCCGAGCACGAAGTCGACGAGGTGGTAATCGCCATGCCCTCGGCGTCGGGCGAAGTGTTCCGGCGACTTTCGGACTTATGCCGAAAAGGCAGGCTGCCCTATCGCACCATGCCCGGGCTGTACGAGTTGATTGGGGGGCGGGTGAGCGCCGGCCGGTTGCGGAACGTGGAAGTCAGCGATTTGCTGCGCCGGGCGCCGGCGCAAACCGCCGACCAAGCCGTCGGACGCGCGCTGAGCGGGATGCGGGTGATGGTTACCGGAGCCGGCGGATCGATCGGCTTCGAATTGTGCCGGCAGATCGCACGCTGGGGGCCGAGCGAGATCCTCCTCCTGGGACACGGGGAGAACAGCATCTTCGAAGCGCTTCTCGAGCTAGGGGAGGATTATTCCGGTTTGGCCCTGCATCCAATCATCGCCGATATCCGCGACCGGCCCCGGATGCAATCGGTGTTCCGCGCCCACCAGCCCCAGGTTGTGTTTCACGCCGCGGCCCACAAGCATGTTCCGCTCATGGAGATCAACGTCGAGGAAGCCTTCACCAACAACGTGGTCGGTACGCGCAACGTAGTGGAATTGGCGTTGGAAGCGAACGCCGAGCGGCTGGTGCTGATCTCGAGCGACAAGGCCATCCGTCCCACCAGCGTCATGGGCGCCACCAAGCGGCTGGCGGAGATGATCGTGCAGGACGCCGCCCGCCGCAGCGGTAAATCGTACGTCTCGGTGCGGTTTGGAAATGTCCTGGGCAGCCGCGGATCGGTGATCCCCGTGTTCAAACGGCAGATCGCGCGCGGCGGCCCGGTGACGGTGACCCATCCGGAAATGGAAAGATATTTCATGACCATCCCCGAGGCGGTTCACCTGGTGCTCCAGGCGGCGAGCCTGGGAGAAGGCGGAGAAACCCTGCTCCTGCGCATGGGCAAGCCGGTGCGGATCGTTTCCCTCGCCGAGGATCTCATCCGCCTTTCGGGGTTGGAGCCCGGACGCGATATCCCGATCATATTTACCGGCGTGCGGCCCGGCGAGAAACTCAGCGAACAACTATGGGAAGATGAAACAGTCCTGCGTCCGACCACCCATCCGGACATTCTCCGGTTGACCGGGGAAAATCATTTCTGGAAACCGGGCGAACTGAACCGGACGATCGACTCATTATCGGCGTTGGCGGAAAAAGGCGAGGTTCCGGAGCTGGTCGAGAAGTTGAACCAGATCGTAGACGGAAACATCGGCCAGACTCCCCCGCCGGATTTGACCAGTGTATAGCGGCAGACTCGCCGGGCGCCCCCGCTTTTTCCTTTTCCGCCGGGAGTCTCCGTGAAGTTATAAAAATGATCCACCATCCGGGCGCTCAATATTTCGGAAAAATAATATTGGTCTTCGCCGCCGTCGCGCTTCTCTGGCTGAGCCCGGCGTCAACCGTACAGGGAGCCGTGCCGTTTCGTCCCGCTTGCCCGGCCGATTCTCCTCCGGCGGATTCCTGGGCTATCTTGTGGTTTCCCCGCGAATCGGATTTCGCCGTGGCTGCCGGCCGTGAATTGCTCGCCCGCTCGGACTTTCCGGCGGCGCTATGCTACCTCAGCCTGGCTGAACCATACCGGCGGCAGGATCCCGTTTTCCAATCGGATTTGGGAAATGCTTTATGGGAAACCGGCAAATCCGATCAGGCGATCGCCCGATGGGAGCAGGCGCTCGCCTTGGACCCCACACTCGATGGAACGCTGAACCGGTTGTGGAAAGGGTACGTCCAGACCCGCCAATGGACAAAGGCGGAAGATGCAATTGGACGCTGGCTTGCCCGCCACGGCGGCGATTCAGAAGCTACGTATACGCTGGCTTTAATCCGGGCTGCGCGTGATCCGGGGAGCGCGCTGGAGCTATTGGACAGTATAAATTCCGCCCCGCCTACGCTGGAAAGAAAAGCACGGGAGTTGGCGACGGTCATTCGGTCGGCCATCGCGCTACGCGTCCCGGAATATATTTTTGCCCGGACCGGCGAGGAACTGATTAGCCTGGGAGAGCCGGCGCTCGCGGAGGAAGCCTTGCGCCGGGCGATCGAAAGAAATCCGACTTATGGGGAAGCCTACGCACTACTGGGATCGGCTCAGGAAGGCGCAGGAGAAAACCCGGAAATCTCCTATCGCCGCGGGGTCGCCCTCGCGCCGAAATCCGCGCTGGCTTGCATGATGTACGGATCGTGGATGCATCGCAATGGGGACCTCACGGGAGCCCGTTGGTGGCTATTGCAGGCCTGGGCGGCTGCGCCAGGCGATTGGAACATCGCTTCCGAATTGGCCCAGGTCGATTTTACACTCGGCAACATCGTGGATGCAGAGGGCTGGGTCATCCAGGCGACAACTGCCCATCCGAAGGAAGCGGAAGCTTGGATCGCCCTGGCCAGGTTTTACATCGAGAACGATTACCATATCGAAGAAAACGGAATCCCGGCGGCGCGCGAGGCCGTGATCCTGGCGCCGACCAATGACCGGGCACTGGATATCCTTGGCTTGGGTTGGTTCGCGGCAGGCGATCTATCCACGGCGGAACGTTTCTTTCTCCGCGCCCTGGAGCAAAATCCCGATTCGGCCGGCGCTCATTTGCACCTGGGGATATGCCTGCAGGAAGAGGGACGTATCGCGGAAGCCAAACCGGAATTGGAATCCGCACTTCGGCTGGATCCGTCCGGACCCGTTGGCAAACAGGCCGGCGGGATGTTGGCAAAATATTAATCCGGATGATGCCTGCCGAAAAAAAGGAAAAGGAGGACCGATGACCCAGCTTAGTCAACTGCACTGCACGCCGGTACACAAAGAAGATCGCCCACTGTCTGAGGATGAGATCCGGGAATTTACGCGCGAGATCCCCGAGTGGAAGGTCGTCGAGCGAGATGGGATTAAGCGACTGGAGCGGGAGTTCCGCTTTAAAAATTTTTCCGCGGCGCTGGCTTTCACGGTTCAAGTGGGGGAACTGGCGGAGGCGGAGGACCATCATCCCGCGCTGCTGACCGAATGGGGACGGGTGACGGCCGCCTGGTGGGCTCATCGGATCGGCGGGTTGCACCGCAACGATTTCATTATGGCGGCGAAAACCGATGATGTCTACGCTTCGATTGATCCCCGTGCGGGCTGATCGGGAAGAGACAAACCGGGATATTTTTTGCGGAAGGACTTTCTCAACGGAAGCCACTATGAGCAGAATTCAAGCGCTAAAAATTCTCAATCCAATCCTGTTTCTGCTGATCATCTTTCAAATCATCTCCGGACTGAACCCTCTGATCATTCCGTACCTGGTTCACCAGTGGGTGGGGATCGTGATCGCGGTCGGCATCGTTTTGCACCTAATCCTCAATTGGACATGGATCCGGACCAATATTCTCCGTTGGAGATAGGGTGACCGCCGCCGGGTGGCCGGCCGCGGGAGGAATTTCTCAGGCTCGGTCCGTTTGGCAATGCGTTCCTGAGGGCGATCATCGCCTCCCCGCCCCACCCGCTGCTGGGGGACGGCTTTGCCATGATCCCCATTACCGGCCGCAAAACCGGGCGTCGGATATCCATGCCGATCAACTTGGCTCCCCGGGATGGCGAATTCGTCGTGATCAGGTATCGCAGTCGCCTTCGGTGCAGGTTCCTTCTGGACGGACGAAAGGGGGAACTCCATCATCCTGGATCAGACGGCCGGGGTCGCGGTCGTACTGAAAAAATATTTCGCAAAGCATCCGGATCAGGCAAAATATTTTGGGATCCGGACGGACGGGGAAGGAAATGCGGCGGAAGGGGAGCTCACCCGGGCGGCCGCGGACAGGGTGGTCGTTTTCCTCACGCCGAGTGTTTCGGGTTGACACTCCCCCTTGCTGGGCTATAATTCCGGCGCTTCCCACCGCGCTGGTGCTGGAACTGGCAGACAGGCATGGTTGAGGGCCATGTGCCGCAAGGCGTGGGGGTTCAACTCCCCCCCAGCGCACACCGATCGCCGCCGGTTTTCGGGCGGCGGTTTTATTTTCCCCTGTTACGATCGATAAGATATAATCCCAAAATCCTTTTTCCATGGAAAAAAACATGCCAAAGACACCGGGCAGGAAATCGCTTAATTTTCAGGAAGTGATTCTCAAGCTGCAGGGATTCTGGGCCGGAAAGAATTGCCTGATCTGGCAGCCGTATAACATTCAAGTCGGCGCCGGGACGATGAACCCGGCCACCTTCCTGCGCGTGCTCGGTCCGGAACCCTGGAACGTGGCGTATGTGGAGCCGTCCGTCCGCCCGGCCGACGGCCGCTACGGGGAAAACCCCAACCGGATGCAGCAGTTCTACCAGTTCCAGGTCATCCTCAAGCCGGACCCCGGCAATCCGCAGGAGATCTACCTACAGTCGCTCGAGGCGCTCGGGGTCGACCTGCGGAAAAACGACGTGCGCTTTGTGGAGGATAACTGGGAGTCGCCCGCCCTGGGGGCCTGGGGATTGGGATGGGAGGTTTGGCTGAATGGGATGGAGATCACCCAGTTCACTTACTTCCAACAGGCCGGTGGATTCGAACTACCGATCCCCTCCGTGGAAATCACCTACGGGGTGGAACGGATCCTCATGGCACTTCAGAAAGTCTCGCACTTTAAAAACATCCGCTGGGTCGACGAAGTGAGTTACGGCGATGTCTTCCTCCTGAACGAACGCGAACAAAGCACCTATAATTTCGAGGTGGCGCAGGTGGACCGGCTGCGGCAGATGTACGAGCTGTTCGAGGCTGAAGCGCGCACCGCGCTTGCGGCGGGGCTGGTCCTCCCGGCACACGATTATGTATTGAAATGCTCCCACGCCTTTAACATCTTGGACGCGCGCGGAGCGGTCGGCGTGACCGAGCGCGCGAACTTTTTCGCCCGCATGCGGGGACTGGCCCGGCAGGTGGCGGAAGCCTACTTGAAGGAGCGTGAGGCGGAAGGATTCCCGCTGATGGGGAAATTCCATTCCTCCCTTCGGCGCACACCGGCTGCCGCCCGGAAATCCGTGAAGAAATTTACCCGGCCGCAAACGCTGCTTTTTGAAATCGGAGTGGAGGAATTGCCCTTCGCCGATTGCGCCTCCGCCCGGGCGCAACTTGCGGAGAAACTCCCCGCCGCGTTGAAAGAGGCACATCTGGCGTTCCGCCGCGTGGACGTATACGGCACGCCGCGCAGGATCGCCGCCGTCGTTCGCGGTCTGAGCCCGGCGCAGAAAAGCATCGAGGTTGTGGTTAAAGGGCCGCCCGTTTCCAAAGCGTATCAGCCGGACGGTTCCCCCTCGCCGGCGCTGGCCGGATTTGCCGGAAAGAACGGCGTTGAACCGAAGTTGCTGCGAGCGGAAAACGGATATATCGTCTTGCGGCGTACGGAAACGGGCAAACCGGCGGGGGAGATTCTGCCCGGTTTGCTCAGCGGCCTCGTCTCTTCCCTGCAATTCGCAAAAGTGATGCGCTGGGACGTCAGCGGCGCCGCTTTCTCGCGGCCGGTGCGCTGGCTGGTGGCGCTGCTGGGCACGGAGACCCTGCCGGTGGAATGGTTCGGTGTGCGTGCCGGACGCGTCACCCGCGGCTTGAGGCCGCTCCATTCGCCAGAGATCGTCCTCCGTTCGGCGCAAGAATACCTGCCGACACTCCGCGCAGAGGGAATTGAACCGGACCCGGCGGTACGCGCCAAACGGATCCTGCAACAAGCGTCGAAGCTCGCGGCGATGACCGGGGGCAAAGTGGCCGCCGAGCCGGGACTGCTCGAAGAAGTGACCGACCTGGTGGAGGAGCCGAATGTGATCCTCGGTTCGTTCGATCCGGAATCGCTCGCGCTGCCGCGCGAGGTATTGATCTCGGTGATGCGCAAACATCAGCGTTACTTCCCGATCCAGAAGGGGGAGGAAGTGCTGCCGAATTTTCTCACGGTGTGCAACGGCAAAGGGCAGGGGGACGGAACCGTGCGCGAGGGGAACGAGCACGTCCTGCGCGCGCGTTTCGCCGACGCGGCCTTTTTCATCCGCGAGGATCACCGCAAGAAGTTGGAAGAATTCCGGCCGCGGCTCGCCACGCTCGCCTTCCAGGTGAAGCTCGGATCGATGTTGGAAAAATGCGAACGTGTGGAACGGTTGACGCAATCGCTCGCCCCGGCCTTGAGCCTGACCCCGGCGCAGGCGGCGACCGCGGCCCGCGCCGCGCACTTATGCAAGGCCGACCTCACCACCCAGATGGTTGTGGAAATGACCTCGCTGCAGGGAACCATGGGCCGCTATTACGCGATCGATTCGGGCGAGTCGTCCGAGGTCGCCCGGGCGATCTACGAACATTACTTGCCGCGATCCGCCGAAGATGCAATCCCCGAGTCGCTCCCGGGTACGGCGGTAGCCGTCGCGGACCGGCTGGATTCTCTGACCGGACTTTTTGCCGCGGGGCTTGCGCCGACCGGAACGCGCGACCCGTTCGCTTTGCGGCGCGCAGCCCTCGGGCTGATCCAGATCCTGCTTGGGCGCGGGATTGCTTTCGAAGTGCGCGACGGAATCCGTCTGGCGTCTGCCCTCCAACCGATCCCCGCTTCCGGGGTGGTTCAGACCCAGGTGATGGATTTCATTGCCGGTCGGCTGCGCGGATTATTGACCGACCAGGGCTTC
Source organism: Anaerolineales bacterium (assembly GCA_050010135.1). Classification (GTDB taxonomy): domain Bacteria; phylum Chloroflexota; class Anaerolineae; order Anaerolineales; family RBG-16-64-43; genus FEN-1073. Next base: position 10,331 of record JBEKLP010000012.1, on the reverse strand, counting down.
CGCTACGATGTAGTGGAAGCTGTGCTGGCGGCGCAAGCCGGCAATCCGGTTCTTGCCCGGCGCGCGGCGGAGGAATTGACGGCCTGGGTCGGAAAGCCGGAGTGGCCGCAGATCCTGGCGGCATATGCGCGTTGCGTGCGGATCACCCGCGAGAGCAAAGAGCAATACTCCGTGGATGAGTCCCTTCTCTCGGAAGGCGAGGAACAGGCGATCTGGAACGCCGCCAAGGGGTTGCGCCAATTCGTCGCCGGGGAACAAAGCAAGGGCACGCTGACCATCAGCGGGTTGCTGGATCATTTCTCCCTTTCGGTCGGGACGATATCGGCGTTCTTCGAAAAAATTCTGGTCATGACGGATGATCCCGCAGTGCGGAAGAATCGACTCGCAATATTGCAAACCATAGCCCGGTTGCCCGAAGGCGTGGCGGATCTGTCGAAATTAGAAGGATTTTAAATTCTGGTTGTCCCCCGGGCAGATGGGAGGAAAAATGAAGACTATCCGATGGGGGATTTTGGGAACCGGCGGGATCGCGCGCAAGTTCGCCGAAGCACTGTCCTTGCTTCCCGACGCGCAGATCGTCGCCGTGGGATCGCGCACTAAGGCTGCGGCGGACGCCTTCGGAAACACCTGGAAGATTCCGCGACGGTATGGCAGCTACTTGGAATTGGCCAACGATCCGGAGACGGACGTAATCTACATTGCCACCATCCACACCTTGCACCGGGAAAACTGCCTCGATTGCATCAAGGCCGGCAAGGCGGTCCTATGCGAGAAGCCGTTTACGATCAACGCGGCTCAGGCCGCGGAAGTGATAGCCCTCGCCAGACAAAAGAAGACCTTCCTGATGGAGGCGATGTGGACCCGATACTTCCCGGTGTTTGGGAAGGTTCGTGAGTTGCTTGCGGCCAAAGCTCTGGGGGAAATCCGGCTGCTGCAGGCCGATTTCGCCTTCCGGCCAGCGTACGATCCGAAGGGGAGGCTCTACAATCGGGAACTTGGCGGCGGGTCGCTCATGGACATCGGCGTGTATCCGGTATCGCTGGCTTCCATGGTCTTCAGCGAGTCGCCGCAGCGGATCCTTTCTTCGGCGGTCATGGGCCGGACGGGAGTGGACGAACAGGCGGCCGTTATTTTCGAATATCCCGGCGGACGGCAGGCGTCGCTCACTTTTTCTTTCCAATTTGCTTCTCCGCTCGAAGCGAATATCATCGGCACGGAGGGCAGGATTCGGATCGAATCTCCCTGGTGGTATCCATGCGCGTTAACGATCGTGCGGTCGGGACGGGAAGATGAGAGAATATCGTTGCCCTATTTGGGAAACGGGTATACTCACGAAGCGGTGGAGGTGATGGAATGTTTGCGGGCGGGGAGGACCGAAAGCGAGCGCATGCCGCAGGAGGAGACACTGCGCATCATGCAGACTCTCGACGGTATCCGGACGGATTGGGATTTAAAATATCCCGGGGAATGAACGATGGGAATGAACGATGGCCATATCGTTTGCGGGAGTGGTGGTAGTGTTTCTTAGGCGAGAGGGTCCAATCGATTTAATAATCAGAACCGGTTCGCCTGCGTCCGGAGTGATTGGCTGGAAGCGATCTTTTCCACTCCAGACCTCCGGTGTGGGAGGGTGTTCCCCGACACCTGTATCTTGATTCCAGTTTATGTTCCGACTCGGTAGATTCGCCATATAGGACAAGCGACGATGGTCAATAAATGGCTGGAAAAACGAAATGATATTACTTTGATCTTCCTTCTTTGGCTGTTGTTATTTGTTCCTTATATCCTATGGGGTGGATTGCTGCGGGATGATTTGGGATATCTGATTTACCCCCGTGGATTTTCGAATTATTTCCTTTACCAAGCATATTTCTCATCGTTGGAAAGCCTAAGAGCTCGTCCGATCTATGCTCTTCAACTAGGCTTATGCTATTGGTTTTTTGGAACCGCCGCTTGGAAATTTCATTTGGTCAATTTAACCCTTTTTGGTGGATCCATACTATTCTTTTATCTTGCCCTTCAAAGGATCTTTTCGCGGCGTTTCGCTTTTTTCGCAGCGTGTGCGGCATTGGTATATCCATGCGCCGCAAGTAATTTATTTTCCTCCGTCATGACGAATTTCAACCTGTCCGGTTTGTGTTGGTGTGCCGCGCTGTATGTCACAGCGAGTAATGAGAGGAGTCGAGGGATTTGGACGGTTATACTTTTTCTCCTCTCAGCGCTATCCTATGAAGCGTTTATCCCTCTTTTTGTAATCATTTTTTTTCTGGATCCCTTTCTACAAAAGGAAGGAAAAATTGATTTCCGACAATGGCTGCGTCGCGTGCTTCCGCTGGGGCTTGCCTTTATTCTATATTTGATATATCGCCTGCTGCTCGAGTATGTCATTGGAACTCCCACGTATCGATTGGCCATATCTTCTCCCATCGACATTCTCTATCGGTATTGGGCTGGTCTCACAGGCGGCCTGCATATTGCCTTGATCGATTCGCTGAGAATTTCCCTTCATGCCCTTCGCGATCTCCCAATGGTATCTCCAATCCAATGGATCGTACTCAGTATCGGTATTGGTGTAATATCCATGTACGTGTATTGGAATATAAAAACACAGGATCAAGATTCTGACCAAGAACGGCATTATGTTCAAGGAATTCTGGAACGCTTTACCACAATTCGCATATCTGGGCTTCCATATTTAGATATTTGCGTTTGGAGTATCTTTGCATTTTGTTGTGCGCATACTATTTTTGCCTTATCCGATTATCTTCCCACAGCATCGGGATTTGATAACAGGACTTTGGGGGCAATTCGATTTGCGACGGCCATGCTCGCGGCTATCATTTTCCAAATCCTGTACAAAATTTTTGTGGACCGTTGGGCAAAGCGGGTTTTGACATTCCTCACACTGAGCCTATTCTTGCTTTTTACGCTTTCCATGGTTGGACAGCGCGAAGCGTGGATTGCCGCGGCGCACTATAATGAGAAACTGCTGAGGGATGTGAATGCGGCCATTGTCGCCAGTGGAATAAATGAGAAAACGTCGTTCACATTGGTCGTTGAGATGCCCGATACTTTTCCGGGAGAAGTAAACAAGGAACCGATCTATGGCTGGCCGTGGGATATTGGAACGGCTTTATCATTTTCCAATCCGGGCATCGATATAAATACGCTTGTATACCATCCATCCAAAACGTCAGCCGATGAGGAGGAGATAATAATAGATGGATTCTACAAGGGTGTATATCCCTTCTATTTCTATTCCTATAAAACCGGAAAAATCGTGTCCATCACATCCGAGAAGGACTGGGAAGGCGCGACGAATAATAGCACGTATACAAAATCTTTCCGATCACCGCGATCGGATTTACGTCTACCAATAGATCGCTCGGTCAACCCAGATCGGAAATCTCCCTCCTTTATGGCAAAGCAGAGATGTCCCTTTTAGGTCAGGGGAAATGTGAGACTCAGGGTATTGCTCGAATGGAGGACAGGGGATTACAGGCGAGCAACCCACGTGTTATCTAGTGACTCTACCACAAGGCGGAAAGCAATTTTTGCCCTTCTGTCTCCGTCCCGACGATAGGCCGCAAACCGATAAATGCTCCAACCGATTCTTACTCTCGCCACACCATCGGCGGGAGACTGTGAAACCGGCCGCCCGCCGCGCCAGACGATTCAACGGCAAAGACGATCCGGATATCGGCTGCAAGGTTGCGATCTTGTTTCATAAGAGCGGGCTGTTAATCATCGAAACCGGCTTCCATGGTATCGCGGACATTTCTTTCCCATGCCTGATTCTTGAAATGAAGAGGTCGGAATTTCCATTAAGGATGAGAAGAGAATCGCATAAAGGGTGCGGCGCTGTCGGAGGTACCAGCCGGATCTCCCTAGATCGATGGAATCCACTTCCAATAAATTGATTTTTTCCGGTTCGCCCGCTTTTCCCTTCCGATCATAGATGGTTACGCAATCTCGGTATACGCTCCCGACATATATTGGCTGGCTCGCGCTGAAAAACCAATTTTTTCCATAAAAAAAATAGATACCCAGGTATCAGGAATTCTGTTCGGTATGCTATACTCTGAGGGGAATTCCTAGAGGAATGAATGGCCGGTCATCGGGAAGTGTATGAACAGGCCCTTAAGCAGGGAAACAGCTCAGCTTGGGATCAAAAATGGGATCAGGCCATAGCGGCCTACCAACGCGCCCTAGCGGAGTTCCCCGGCGATCCGGTGGCCACGGACCATCTCGGACTGGCCTTTATGCAAAGCGGCCAACTCGAACAGGCCCAGGCGACGTATCAGGACTCGATCCACTCCGACCCCCAAAATCCGATTCCATACGAGAAGATCGCGGAAATCCTGGAGCGCGCAGGCAAAATGGTGGAATCAGTCCAGCTGCGCTTGAGCGCGGCGGAACTGTTTCTGGCCAAGCGTGAAGCGGACAAGGCGATCGATAACTGGCTGGCCGCCGCGCGGTTGGTTCCAGAAAATATGGTGGCCCGATCGCGCCTGGCGCTGGCGTTCGAACGGACGGGGCAGATTAAGGCGGCGGTAACCGAGTATCTGGCGCTGGCCGCGATCATGCAGGGAGCGCACCAGCCGGAAAAAGCGATGCAGGCCATCGAACAGGGGATGAAAATCCTTCCCGATTCGCCGGAACTATCGCGCGCACGCTCGGCGCTCAAAGCTGGCAAGGTGCTGGCCGTGCCGCCGCCCTACAAGGCGGGCATGACCGGGATACTCGCTCCTCCGTCCGATATGCAGATCCCCCCCGGTGGGTCCTCTTCCCGCGTGGCGACTGCCGGATTGGAGCAACGTTCGACCAGCCCGCAGGACGCGGCCCAGAAGACCGCAATGGCAATCCTGGCCGAGCGATTGTTTGAAGCCGATAAAGACACGTTTGATCAACGCCGAACCTCGATTGACCAGTTTACGCGCGGGGAAGATAAGGTTTCTTCGGCGCACGCCGATCAGAACCGCTATCTAGCCCTCGCGATCGACGCCTATTCCCGCACGCAGAATAAGGAAGCGATGCAATACTTCGACCGCGCTTTCAAGGTGGGCTTCGAGCATCCGGCAGCATCCTTCCTTTTCGGAACGCTGCAACTCGCGGAAGGCCAGGTGGATCCGGCCATCCACTCCCTGCAGAAGGCGGTGGAGCACCCGGATCTGTCGATGGGCGCCCATTACATTCTCGGCCACGCATACCGGGACATGGGGAAACCCTACCATTCGGCCATTCAATTTCTCTCGGCGCTGCGGTTGGCCGATATGAAAACCCTCCCGGAAGATCAACGCGAGGCGATGCAGCGCCAATATGAGACCTTCCTGGAAGTTCCGGAGAACGAACAGGAACCGGATCAGTGGAATCAAACCGGAGAACGGATCGAGTCGTTGCTGACTTCGCCGGATTGGGAGAGCCGTTTGCGGCTGGCGCGTGCGCAACTGGACGCGCAATCCGATTCCCCGGGGACAGCGCCGCTGGCGGAGATGCTTTCGCTGGGCAAGCCGCAGGAACTCATTGACGCGATGGGGTACCTGGACGTGGCGCTCCAGCGCGGGTTGTGGAGAACGGCGATGGAGCAGGCTTTGCTGGCGCTCGATCACGGCCCCACTTATCTGCCGCTGCACCTGCGGATAACGGAGATTCAGCTCAAAGAGGAAAAGCAGACCGAGGCGCTGGCCAAACTGGCGCTGATCGCTCGCACGTACCGGATCCGGGGCGAAACCGTGCAGACCGCCCGCACGTATGAGCGCATCCTCCAGATCAATCCGATGGACGTGAACTCGCGCACGGAATTGATCAATTTGTTGGTTCAGCAGGGGGACCTGCGCGGAGCGCTGAGCTTTTATCTCGATCTTGCGGACGTATATACCCAATTAGCCGATCTGGAAGGTGCGCGCCAGACATACGAATCCGCGCTGATGCTTGCCATCCGCAACAACGCCGACCGCTCCTGGCAGATCCAGTTGCTTTACCGGCTGGGAGATTTATACATGCAGCGGCTCGATTATCGCGCCGCGCTGCAGACCTTCCAGCGGTTGCAGCAACTCGACCCGGCGGATGAAAAAGCCGCCACCCAACTCGTGGATCTGATGATCCGTCTGGGAAAAATCACCGACGCCCAGAATCTGATCGACTCGATGACCCGCGAATGGACCCGCGCCGGCCACCAGGACCAGGTTCTGGAATGGCTTGAGGAACTGGTCCGGGTGCGGCCGGAGGAGGCGCTCCTGCGTCGGAAATTGGCGGAAACCTACCAGCAACGCGGCCGGATCGCCGAAGCTATCGGACAGTTGGACGCGCTCGGCGACGCGCAGATCGAAGCCGGCAACATCCCCGAAGCCATCCTAACCGTGCGGTCCATTCTTTCCCTGCATCCCCCGAATGTGGAAGGGTACCAGGATTTGCTTCACAAATTGGAATCCGGCGCGATGCGCTGACATCCGACAATGACCGATTGGACGCAGAATATCCTGTTCCTCTTCCAGCGCCTTCAATGGTACGACGCGTTGGACATCGGTCTGGTGACGCTGCTGTTTTTCGTCATCCTGACCCAGTTCCGCGGCACGCAAGCCGGCACGGTGCTGCGCGGAATCGCGATTCTGATCGTCGTCGTGGCGCTCCTGAACAATTTGACCAGGCTCCCCGCAATCTCCTGGATCCTGCGCACGATTCTACCGGCGCTTCTGATTGTGGTTCCGGTGATTTTCGCGCCTGAAATCCGGCGTACCCTGGAGCGGGTGGGGAGGGTGGATTTCTTTCGACGCGCCTACCCCGCGAGCGACGTCCCGCCCTACATTCAAGCGGTGGTCACGGCGGCCAAACGTCTTTCCGAAAGACGCCACGGGGCGCTGATCGTCCTGGAACGCGACGTTGGGCTGGACGATTTCGCCTCGACCGGAATGCGGCTGGACGCCGACGTTTCAGCGGAGTTGTTGCTGCAGATCTTTTACCCCAATACGCCGATGCATGACGGCGCGGTGATCCTGCACCAGGATCGGATTCTGGCCGCCGGGTGCGTCGTGCCTCTTTCTTCCGGGAACGAACTTTCCGCGTCGACGGAACGGCGCATGGGATTGCGCCACCGGGCGGCGCTCGGCATCAGCGAGGTAAGCGACGCGGTAGCGGTTGTGGTTTCGGAGGAGACTGGGATCCTTTCGGTTGCGCACAATGGTCGTATGATCCGCCGGCTCGACCCCCAGCGGTTGCAAAATGTCCTCCTGGCGTTTACCCGAGACGCACCGCGATCCGCGGTCTGGCCGTGGCCGCTCCTCCGCCGGAAATCCCCCGTCACCGCTCCACGGATGAACGAGCCGCAAAGCCCGAACGACGGGGAAAGGCATTCGGAATGAAAAAGATACTTGCCTCCTTTGGAATTACTTTTTTCTCCTTCCTGCTGGCGTTGATCCTGGCCACGGCTGTATGGGTGAATGCGGTGGCGACCCAGGATCCGGATGAAACCCGGACTCTTTCCGTTCCACTTACGGTGACGGTGCAGGGGTTGAAGGAGGGGTTAGTCGCGCAAGGCTATCAGAACATCGGGGCGCAGGTCACCTTGCGGGCGCCGCGCTCCGTTTGGGATCGGCTCTCTCCAGATACCGTTCTGGTCCTAGCGGATTTGACGGGCAAGACCGAAGGAAAATATTCCATCCCATTGAAAGTTGCCACGAAGTTGACCCCGGTGCGGGTGGAGAAATTGGAGCCCGCTTCGGTGCAGATATTAATCGACCATCTGGCCTCGCGCGCATTGGCCGTTCATGTAGAGCTCACCGGCAGTCTGGCGCTGGGATTCCAGGCGGGCACGCCGACGCCGGACCCGGCCACGGTCAGCTTGTCCGGTCCGCAAACCCTGGTCGACAGCGTCGCGGAAGTTGTGGCGGCGGTCAACGTCGAGGGCCTGCGGAGTTCGACGGATCAAAACATCCCGCTCCTGGCTTTGGACACCCAGGGGAACATCGTCCCGGGCGTTTCCATCACTCCGCTCTCGATCTCGGTGTCGATCCCTGTCCAGCAGTTGGGTGGGTACCGGGATTTGGTCGTCAAGGTTCCATTGACCGGCACCGTTAAAAGCGGATACCGCCTCACCGGTTTGACGATCACGCCGCAGGTGGTCACCCTCTATTCCGACAATCCGGACGTCATCCAGAACCTCCCCGGTTATGTGGAAACTCAACCGCTGGATATCTCCGATGCGTCGGCGGACATCAATAAGTCGCTTTCTCTGGTGTTGCCTGACGGTGTGCAGGTCGTGGGCAATCCAAATATCATCATACAGGTCAGCATTTCGGCAATCGAAGACAGCATCACCCTTTCCCGTCCGATTCGGTTCCAGGGCCTCACTCCAGGTCTGACCGCGATCCTCTCGCCCTCTTCCGTGGATATCATCATCTCGGGGCCGGCTCCCATCATCTGGTCGCTGCGCCCGGCCGACGTTGATGTGTTCCTCGATCTGGCCGGATTGGCGCCGGGAACTTATAAGCTGAAGCCGGAGGTGAAGCTGCTCGATTCGAGTCTGCAGGTAGTGACGATTTCCCCGGAACAGGTCGAAGTGGTGATCAAGCCCGAACCCACTCCGACGCGGAAGAGTCCTCTTCCATAAAAATCCATGCGAAAACCGATTGTTGCCATTATCGGCAGGCCGAACGTCGGCAAATCCACGCTCTTCAACCGCCTGGTGGGGGAGCGGCTGGCGGTGGTCGACGATACCCCCGGCACGACGCGGGACCGCCTGATGGCGGAGGGGGAATGGCAGGGCCGTGCCTTTGACGTGGTCGACACCGGCGGCATCGACCCGGATTTTTTCCGCCGCGGAGATCCGCTCTCGGTGGGCTCGGCGGATTACATTCCTCAAATCCGTGCCCAGGCGGAGATGGCGATGCGCGACGCCGACCTGGTGTTGTTCCTGGTTGACTCCGATAGCGGGGTGACCCCCTCCGACCGGGAAGTGGCGGATATCCTGCGCAAGAACCAATCCAGGGGCGCAGGCGGAGAGTCCACGCCGATCCTTCTGGTGGTGAATAAATCCGACAACCGGTCGCGCAGGGAACAGGCCGCCGAATTTTACGAACTGGGCATGGGGGATCCATTTCCGGTGTCGGCTCTGCACGGCACCGGAGTGGGCGATTTATTGGATGCGATGACCGCGGCGTTTCCATCCGAACCGGAAGCCGACGAAGAATCCCGGATCTGCATCGCCATTGTCGGGAAACCCAACGTGGGCAAGAGCAGCCTGCTGAACCGCCTGCTGGGGGAGGAACGCGTCATCGTCAGCCCAATCCCCGGGACGACGCGGGATGCTGTGGATACGCATCTGGAGTACCAAGGCACCGCGCTGACGCTGATCGATACCGCCGGCATCCGCCGCCGGGGAAAAATCGAGCCGGGGGTGGAGAAGTTCAGCGTGCTGCGTTCGCTGCGCGCCATTGAGAGGGCGGACGTTGCGCTCCTGGTGCTGGATGCCACCCAGGGCGTGGCCCTGCAGGACGCGCACATCGCCGGTTTTATCCTCGAATCCAAACGCAGCGCGGTTGTGGTGGTGAACAAATGGGATGCAGTCGAGAAGGATTCACGCTCTCCGGAAGTCTTCGGAGAGATCGTACGGCGGGAATTGAATTTCATGGATTATGTGCCGATCGTGTTTGTCTCCGCGCGCACCGGCCAGAACGTGGATGGAATACTCCCGGCTGCCCTGCGCGTGCAAGAGGAACGTCTGGTGCGGATTCCCACCGGCGAGCTGAACCGGATTCTGCGCGACGCTGAGGAAAAACACGCTCCGCCTTCTCGCGGCGGGCGGAAACTGCGGTTGTATTACGGGACGCAGGTGCGAACCGACCCTCCAACTTTCCTGATTCATGTGAACGACCCGGCGCTGGTTCATTTCTCCTACCGGCGTTTCCTCGAAAACCAGATCCGGGAACTATACGGATTTATCGGCACCCCCTTGATTTTCTCCTTCCGCAAGAAATCCTGACCATCCGCGCCGGCGCCTTCCTTTACATCCCCGCGCGCAGCGCCGTATAATCCTCCGATCGGACCGCGGGCAATCGATCCGATCCGGAACCAGACTCGACACTTGAGGTTTAATGAACGATCCAGCGTTAACCCTCGACGGGAACAAACCGCAAAAACCGAAATCCAACCGCAGGGCGATTATCCTCGAAACCCTGCAGACGGTAGTCCTGGCGGGATTGTTTTATCTCGTCATCAGCCTGGCGACGGCGCGCGTCGTCGTCGACGGTCCCAGCATGCGTCCGACCCTGATCAGCGGCGAATGGATCGTCGTCAATCGGCTGACGTATAAACTCGGATCGCCGCAGCGCGGGGAC
>JBEKLP010000011.1:0-45551 GCA_050010135.1 Anaerolineales bacterium | reverse complement strand
GCGGTGACGTGCGCGTGGTCTACTCGCCGCTCGAAGCGGTGGCGCTGGCGGAGACCCATCCCGAGAAGCAGGTGGTCTTCTTCGCGATCGGATTTGAAACCACCGCGCCGCCGAACGCGATGTCGGTGCTGCAGGCAAAAGACCGCTTGATTAAAAATTTTTCCGTGCTGGTTTCGCACGTCCGCGTCCCGCCCGCCGTCCGTGCGATCCTTTCCTCGCCGCGCAACCGCGTGCAGGCCTTTCTGGCCGCCGGGCACGTGTGCACGGTGATGGGCTTCTGGGAGTACGAACCGCTCGCCGAGAAATTCCACGTCCCGATCGTGGTAACCGGGTTCGAGCCGGTGGACCTGCTGGCCGGGATGCTCGGCGCGGTAAAGCAGCTGGAGGCTGGACGCTACGCAGTGGAGAACGCCTACACGCGCCTGGTATCGCGCGGGGGAAACCGCTCCGCGCAGGAGACCATCGCGCGGGTATTTACGGATTGCGACCGCGCCTGGCGCGGGATCGGCGTTATTCCGCACAGCGGATGGCGCTTGCGCGACGAGCTGGCGGACTTCGACGCGGAAAAAAGATTCGACGTGGGGATGATCACGCCGAAGGAATCGCCGCTGTGCATCGCCGGCGAGGTACTCCAAGGGATTAAGGCGCCGAAGGAATGCCCGGCGTTCGGAAAAGAATGCACGCCGCAGAACCCGCTCGGCGCGCCGATGGTCAGCGCCGAGGGAGCCTGTTCGGCGTATTTCAGATATCGGACCTAACCCCCTCACCCCTTTTCCCCTCTCCCCCATAATGGGGGAGAGGGGTCGGGGGAGCGGGGGTCGGACACGTAAAATATAATGCCCACCCCACCCAATTTCGAAAACTTTTCCTGCCCCCTGCCCCTGCAACCCGGCGAGCGCGTCGTACTCGGCCACGGTTCGGGCGGCAAGCTCAGCCGCGATCTGCTAACGCGCGTGATTATCCCCGCGCTGGGGGAGGCCGCGCCGCGCGCCTTCGACGATTCGGCAATCGTGGAAACCGGCGGTTGGCAGTCGGCATTCACCACCGACAGTTACGTCGTCCAGCCGCTGTTCTTTCCGGGGGGCGACATCGGCCGGCTGGCCGTGTGCGGAACCGTCAACGATCTGGCGATGATCGGCGCGGAACCGATTGCGCTTAGCTGCGGTTTCGTTTTGGAGGAAGGTCTGCCGATCGCGACGCTCGATCGCGTCGCTCGTTCGATGCGGGAAGCCGCGCTCGAATCCGGCGTGTACCTCGCCACAGGCGACACAAAAGTTGTGGAAAAGGGGAAGGCCGACGGCCTTTTCATCAACACTTCGGGCATCGGACGCCTTCTCCCGGGAAAATCCGTTTCCGGTGCGGGAGCAAAAAAGGGCGACGTGATAATCCTTTCGGGGGCGATCGGGGATCACGGGATTGCGGTCCTCTCGGCGCGCGAGGGGTTGGGATTCGAGACGGACTTGCAAAGCGACACCGCGCCGCTCAACGGATTGGTGGCGGCGATGCTATCGGCGGGCGAAGTCCACGCGATGCGCGACCCCACCCGCGGCGGGCTGGCTACCACGCTGTGTGAAATCGCCGCGCAATCCGGCGTCTGCGTCGAAATGGATGAGCGGAGCATTCCCATCCACGCCCCCGTCCGCGCGGCGTGCGAGATGCTCGGCTTCGACCCGCTCTACGTGGCCAACGAAGGCAAACTGGCGGCGTTCGTCGCGGCGGGGGACGCCGGGAAAATCCTCGCGGCGATGCGGACCCACAAATACGGAGCCGAAGCGGCGGTGATCGGCCGCGTGACGGACACGCCGCGCGGACAGGTGCGGCTGCGGACGATCATCGGCGGGACGCGGATCGTGGATATGCTGCCGGGGGAGATGCTGCCAAGAATTTGTTAAACCCAATTCTCATCGCAAAGCCGCAAAGAACGCAAAGGAAAATATAATTATGAATATAGAAGAGGTAGGCAAACAGATTGTCGATTCGTCCATAAAGGTTCATAGGGCGCTAGGACCGGGTTTATTGGAATCCGCGTACCAGGCATGGTTGGTTTATGAATTACGCCAGCGAGGTCTCTTGGTGGAATGTGAAGTTGAACAACCGGTAATATACGAAGAACTACACCTCGACGCAGGTTATCGATTGGATATGGTTGTTGAGAATTGTGTCATTATTGAGAATAAATCCGTCGAAAGGATACTACCGGTTCATGAAGCCCAATTATTGACCTATTTACGTCTACGCGATTATCGTCTGGGTTTTTTAATCAATTGGAATGTCCATCTGATCAAAGATGGAATCCATCGCATGGTAAATAATTTATAATCTCCCCATGATCTCTTAGCGCCCTTTGCGCCCCCGGCCCACCCCGCCGGGGCGGGCTTTGCGGTAAGAGGGGTTTTCCTCATCGCGAAGATCGTAAGTGGAGGTTAGCATGAAGGTCATTGCGGATTTTACGATCATTCCCATCGGCGCGGGGGTATCGCTCTCGCCATACGTTGCGGCGTGCGAGCAGGTGCTCGCGGAAGCCGGGCTCTCGACCCAGCTGCACGCGAATGGGACCAACGTCGAGGGAGAATGGGACGAGGTTATGACGGCTGTCAAGCGCTGTCATGAAACGGTGCACCGGATGGGCGCGCCGCGGATCACGACCCTTCTGAAGATTCACACCCGCACCGACCGCGACCAGTCGATGGCGGATAAAATTGCCAGCGTGGAAACCCGGCTGGTGGAACAACGCTCACGTAAAACCGGTTCACGATAAATGCATAGTCACCCGCAGGGTTTCCTTCGATCCTGGGAAGGCGCAACGTGAAAAAAGGTGTTTGGTATGCCGTCGGAGCGTACATCCTCTGGGGATTCTTCCCGATCTATTGGAAGTGGCTCCAGCAGGTGCCGGCATTGCAGCTGTTGGGCCATCGCATCATTTGGTCCTTCCTCTTCCTGTTCTTCATCGAACTTTGGCTGCGCCAAGGGAGGGTGTTCCGCGCGGCAATTTCATCGCCGCGAATTCTGCTGATCTACTCGACGGCCGCAATTCTCCTGGCGATCAACTGGCTGACCTACGTCTGGGCCGTCAACGCCGGGTTCATTGTGGAAACCAGCCTGGGATACTTCATCAATCCGCTGCTGAGTATGGTGCTCGGCGTCGTGATTCTCCGCGAACGGTTGCGCCTCTGGCAATGGGTGCCCGTCGGGCTGGCCGCCATCGGCGTGATTTATCTGACAGTCGCCTACGGCTCCCTGCCCTGGATCGGATTGATCCTGGCGTTTTCCTTCGGCCTGTACGGATTTATCAAAAAAACCGCCCCGCTGGGTTCGCTGCACGGCGTAACCCTCGAGACGGGGATTCTCTTCCTTCCGGCGCTGCTCTTTCTTCTCTATACCGAAGCGACCGGCGCGGGCGCATTCCTGCATTCCGGTATGATCTCCAACCTACTGATGGTCGGCGCCGGGGTGATTACCTCCGTCCCGCTGCTGATGTTCGCCTCCGCTTCGCAGCGCATCCCGCTCTCGCTGGTGGGCGTCCTGCAATACATCGCTCCCACGATGTACTTCCTTATCGGCGTGCTGTTGTACGACGAACCGCTCACCCCGGAGCGACTGATCGGTTTTGGAATCATCTGGATAGCGCTGGCAATTTTCGCCATCGAAGGATTCATCCATCACCAGGCGCAGGTTGCCATTGTTGAATAGGAACGGATTCTCGTATCTCTTCCAATCAGTTTAATGCCGCAATTCACTAAATAAAAATAGTGACCATAGACCACGGACTATGGGTCCATCGTCTATGGTCGATCCTCTAATATTTCCAGGGAGCGAAATCCGTGCCCCGGTCGTAATAATCTTCCTGTTCCGCGCGCTTGAGGAAATTCACCACAAGGTAGGTCAGCGGCGTGGCCGCCGCCTCGTAGGCGGATTTAAACAGCCATTGCGTGACAATCATCTGAGCCAGGCCGCCGCCCGGAACGATTCCGGAAAATGCAATCGAAATGAACAATCCGGAATCTGCCAGCTCGCCTACCAGGGTGGAGGAAATGGTCCGGATCCAGAGCCAGCGGCCCGCGGTGGCGATTTTTATTTTTGCCAGGACAAAGGAATTGAGGAACTCGCCGGCCAGATAGGCAACGAACGATGCGGCCAAAAGTCGCGGCGTAAAACCGAGAATCGCCTGGTAGGCTTGCTGGGCCGCGCCGGGGGAGGAATACACGCCCGCGTTCCAAAACGGAGCCGGCGGCAGCAATCCGCCGATCCAGATCGCCGCGACCGCCAGCAGGTTGCATCCGAATCCGATCCAGATCGCCTGCCGGGCTTTGGCATAGCCATAGACTTCGGTGAGCACGTCGCCGAAAATGTACGCGATCGGGAAAACGATCACCGCCGCCGGCATCAGCAGCGACCCTGCGGCACCCAATGGCCCGAAGGAGGCGAGCTTGACCGCGATGATGTTCGAAACCAGCAGGCAGGTGACGAACACGGCGGTTACAATCGGAAAGAATCGGTAAGTACGCATTTCGATCCTGGAGAATTTATACTCGGAAAATCAAGGGGCCTATGCCAAGGGATTAACCCCTGCCTTTCCGTTTGGGTTTCTTTTCATGCGCCGCCGTTACCGTAATCCGGATTCCCCCCCGAACGGCGAACGCGCCGGTCACTTCGATCCAGTGCGGATCCAGCGCCCGAACGATGTCGTCGCAGATGGTGTTGACCACATGTTCGTGGAACACCCCCTCGTTGCGGTAGGACCATAAATACAGTTTCAACGACTTCGATTCAAGGATCCATCGGTCGGGAATATATCGGATCGTGATCGTCGCAAAATCCGGCGCACCGGTCGCGGGACAGACGCAGGTAAACTCGTCGCTGACTAGGGTGACGGTGTAGCGCCTGCCCCGGTTATGGTTGGGGAAAGCTTCAAGTTTCCTGCCCGGCTGCGCCTTCCGGCCTAATAGAGTCAGATGGGCAAGGTCGCTCTTGGTAGTGGGCATGGCAATCCATCCTCCTTCCCGGCGCGCGTTTGGTGCGGAATGGAAAAGGCGCTAGGCCGCCTTGACCGAATCCCACAAACGGCAGAACGCGCATTTCCCCGGCGCCGACGTCGGCTGGCCGCAGGTAACGCAATCGTGCAGCTCAGCTTCCCCCGAAGCGTTCAGAGCGAACAATCCGCCGTCCTTGGCTTGCAAGAACGAAAGATAAAATTGCAGTTTCGCCCCCGGCCGGTCCTCCTCGAGGCGGTTGAGCACATCTTTGTAATACAGCGTGGAGGATCCTTCGGAGAAGGGGCACTCTTCATAGATGTAGTCGATCCCGCGCATCAGCGCGTACGCAGCCGTTTCACGTTCGTAGACGCGGCACAGCGGCTTGATTTTTCGTCCCAAACCCGGACGCGAGGCGGGCAGCACGGGTCCCTGCCGCACCAGATACCCGCCCGACCAAGTCATGGCGTTGTGCAGGAGCACCGCGGCTTCGTCGTCGAGGTTGTGCCCGGTGGCCAATGCGGCGTACCCCTGCTCGCATCCGACGCGGTTCATGATGTGGCGTTTGACCAAGCCGCAGATCGAGCAGGGTTTTTTCCGTCCGCGGGTCGAGAGGCGCGTGGTTTCCGCAATCGAGGTGCCATACGTTTCCGGCACGCTCACCACGCGCAGCGTGAGCCCCTGGCGGGCGGCAAACTGTTCGCAAAAAGCGCGCGACTTGGACGAGTACGCGATCCCCTCGTCGATCCCCAGGTCGATGTACAACCCGTCGGCCGCATACCCCAAACGGCGCAGCACATCCCAGAGCGAAAGCGAATCCTTCCCGCCGCTCACGGCCACGAGGATCTTCTCCCCGCGCTCGACCATGCGGTAGTGACGGATCGCGCGTTCGGTCTGCTCCGGGATCCATTCCAGGAAATGGTCACGGCACAGCGCCAGCTTGTGCTCCCGCATGTTGATCGCGGCGGGAGCTCCGCACTTGCGGCACTTCACCGTCAGCCTCCGGAGATCACCGCGACAAGGCGAATTTCCTCGCCGGGCTGTAGAATGCGGTCGTCGGTGATCAGTTCACCGTTCTGCGTGGCGAGCACCGCTTCCGGCGAGAACCCGATCTTGCGGATCGCGTCACGCAGGGTGGAACCGGCCGGAACCTCGAACCGCCGGCCGCGGTGAAGCAGCGTGGTGGATTTTCGCTCTGATTCCATGGCGGCATTGTAAAGGGCCGCGGGAGGGAAAGTCAACCGGCGGAGAAGGCTTCCCCCCCGGAATTTTTGCATCCAGCGACCGACGCGCCCTGCAAGCGGATAAGCCGCTTCCATAGCGGGGCTTGACTGCGGTAAAGGGTATAATCAGCCCCACAACATCACCGCTCGCCGGAGGAACACCATGGGCAGGGTCATCGTCGTCACCGACAGCACCGCCTACATTCCATCCCCGCTTATCCTCAAACACGGAATCCGGGTCGTGCCGCTCTCAGTGGTCTGGGGCAACGAGGCATTCCGCGACGGGGTCGACATGATGCCGACGGAATTCTACGCACGGCTCAAAACCGCAAAGGTGATGCCCTCCACCTCGCAACCCTCTCCGGATGAATTCAAAAAAGTATTCGGGCCGATCGTCGAGGCGGGCAACGCCGTACTTGTTGTTCTGGTTTCGAGCCAGATTTCCGGCACGGTAGATTCAGCCATACAGGCCAAAAAGTCATTCCCCGGCGCGAAAATCGAAATCGTGGATACCCTCACCACCGCAATGGCGCTGGGGTTCACCACGCTGGCAGCCGCCCGCGCCGTCCAGGGCGGCGCCGAACTGGCGGAAGCCGCGCAGGTTGCCCGGCAAGCAGTGGCGGATAGCGGGATCATTTTTGTTGTAGACACTTTGGAATTTTTGCGGCGCGGCGGGCGGATCGGCGGCGCGGCGGCTTTCCTAGGCGCGGCCCTCAATATGAAGCCGCTCCTCACCCTCCACGAAGGCAAAGTGGAAGCGCTCGATAAAGTACGCACCAAAGGCAAAGCCGTCGACCGGATGCTGGATCTCATCGAACAGCAGATCGGCTCGCGCCGGCCGCTGCGCATCGGCACGGTCCAGGCCGCCGCGGAAGAGGAAGCCAAAGCGCTGCTGGAACGGGCGAAGGACCGGTTTCACCCGGAGGAAACCATCTTCAGCGAGGTCAGCCCCGTCATTGGCACGCATGTGGGACCGGGTACCATCGGCTTGGCATATTGCGCCGGGGTTTAATTTTCCCATCGATAAATAAATGTAGAAAACTCCGCTCCCGGGAATTCTGGGGAGTTCCGTTTGAATTCTTATTGGGTTTTCTAATTTTTATCCGATTTATTTCCGCGCCTGATACAATCCCATGATTCCCGCGACTATAAAAAACACACCGAAGACGATGTACCAATAATCGATCCCCGTTCCGCCGGTAATGGGATGGAATGCTGCAATGACCCAGAGCACACCGGCGAGAAGATTGATCGCGGAACTGATCCTAATTGGATTATTAGATTTCTTATCCATGTAGCCTCCTCAGAAAATCCCACGACTTGGTCTTTGCCATGTGGTTTCTCCAATTATGCAGCGCATGCCTGAGTTGTTGCCAACGATACCCGGCAGAGGCTTAACACGGAAAAATCGGTTACAGGAATGTTATCACATCACCGACGGGTATCCACGATATACGGCATTTCCAACCGTATCCAACCCCGTCACCCCCTCCCTTGAAAGCGTGGTATGGAAACTCGAATCGACAATCCGTCGATTGCCGCACGTCACCGGGATTCATCGGGTCGGTATTTCCATTGGTACGAGTCAAGCTGCCGACAAAACCAAATGTTGATTATGTTTTGACTGAAAACGCGATAACCGATATAATCGGCCGAAATTCCATCAAGACAGGCATACTCTTTCAATGGAAAATAAAATGTCATCCTCCACCGTGCAGGCCGGAATCGGGTCAAATCAACTTCACCCGTTGCATATCTCCCTGCTGGACCTTTTTAGCAAGAAAATGCAGATGAAGATCCCGGATGAATACTGGCGGGGGATTTCCAGATCCAGCTCCTTCCTGTTTATCGCTCTGCTGCTCGCCGCCTGTTCCTCCCCGGCCACAGCGGAGCATCCCGCCACTCCCACTTCCACTTCCATCGCCACTTCCACGGTTACCGTCGCTTCCCCCACGCAAATCCTTCCTTCCATCACGCCTCTTCCCGACCCCACGCTGCAACCCACGCCGACGGAAACACCAGGGCCGACCATGGGATCCACCCGTGTCATCGAAGCGGATAAGATGGTACAGGTTTATGTTCCGGCCGGCGATTTCACCATGGGGTCGGATGACAAGGACGCTAAAAAATCGCTCGAGGGCGGTCGAGCCTATCCCGAAATTCCGGTGAGTACAATATATTTGGACGGATATTGGATCGACAAATACGAAGTTACCAACGCCCAATACGCACTCTGCGTGGATGCCGGCGTCTGCAAACCCCCTTACCGGAAAGATTCCATGACCCGCCCGAAGTATTATGGCAATCCGGAGTTTTCGAACTATCCGGTCATCTGGGTGAATTGGTCCATGGCGCTGGCGTACTGCAATTGGGCCGGGCGAAAGCTGCCGTCGGAAGCGGAATGGGAGAAGGCCGCGCGTGGTACCGATGCACGCAGATTCCCCTGGGGCAACGACCCGTTGGACGGGACGCGGGCCAACTTTTGCGACATCAACTGCCCGCTGTCCGTTGCGAACCCCGGCTATAACGACGGTTATGCGGATACGGCTCCGGTAGGCAGCTATCCCGCCGGCGCCAGTCCATACGGCGCGCTCGACATGGCCGGCAATGTTTGGGAATGGACCAGTACCCTCGTCCGGCCTTACCCCTACGATCCCAACGACGGACGGGAAATCCTGCAGACAAACCCGAACGTGGCTGGCGAGCGGGTCTGGCGCGGTGGAGCGTGGAGCAACGGGTATTGGTGGATGCACTCAGCACTTCGGTACCGCTCCAAGGATTGGTATTGGTACCAGGTCCTTGGTTTTCGCTGCTCGTCTGTAAAGTAGTTCTATCGCCCACAGCCCCGAGGTCACCAGTTCGGCGAGTGACCAAAACATCATAGATTGGAAGGTCCCGATCCGGCCCTATCACTCGATCTAGGGAATCCCCTTGCGTCCGGTGTAACGAGGTGGCTGCTGCTTACTCTTTGACAGCCAGAAAAACACCGACAAAAAAGTTTTTGTAGACGCAATCCACATTCCCAAATCCGGCATCTTTCAGCCAACGCAACTGGTCCCCGAGCAGTGCGTCGCGGTCATAAGGTATTCGCCGGCCGATACTCTCTTGGATACGCTCTTCGGAAAAACCGGCTCCGCGAACCTGGGTCAGCCAATGATTCCAATATACTTCCCGCAGATAGCCCGTCTCGCCTCGAATTTGATCGATGTTGAGAAAGATGCCGCCCTTCCGCAACAAAGTATAAATCCTGCCGAATAGTTTCTGTTTTTCTTCGTCGTCCAAGTGATGGATGGACAAACTGGAGATTATCAAATCATATTCCTGTGCCCCCTGGATCTTCCGATAATCCCCCACGGTATACTGGAATTGTTGTGCATCCTTCTCAAACCGCATCCGCGCCACCCCCAACATCTTTTCCGCCAGATCGTAGAGCATGAAATTGGCTTTCGGATATTTTCCCAGGACGTGCTTTGAGAATAATCCTGTTCCAGCTCCCAAATCCAGAACATCTATGGGCGCGCCCGGCTCGAATGGGAGCAATTCAATCGCCGTGCCAAAGAGATCGGCATAATTCGGTAATGCCTTCTCCATCCAATCATCGTAGTACTGGATAGAATCATTGAATGCTTCTTCGATCGTCAAGCGACCTCTCTTCTGTCTTTCGCAATCTGGAAATACTTGCCATGAACCCACATCCTTGGGCGAGCCGAATAATGTTTTTTATTCACCCCGTCGGGGTTCCGTGTGCGCGGGTCGATCAGATGTTCGCCAGGATCACCGTAAAGAAGCGGTTAGAAATCTATCGGTTCCAATCCTGCGGAAAATCCATAATTTCCCCGGGGAATTTCCGGGGCTGGAGGTCCCTTTCCTTCCATTGTACATAATTAGGGTAAAGGCCAAACCAGGCCATGCCCCGGGTAAATCGTTTTTACTTTATGTGCCCGGAGCTTTTCCCAGCTTCGCTCCACTTCGCCTCTTGAATCTTCAACCGCTTGCCCTGGAGGGGTCAAGTCGCCCGTAAAGGCACTGCCGTCATTCAGAATCAGGGTGACACTGTCCTCCGAATGCCCTGGCGTGCTGATGATTTCACCGCTGATCCCGATACCCATGAGAAATTCCCGGCTTTCGGCAGCGGCAAGATCCATATTGCCGTACAGGCTGATCTCCTGATAGCGATCGCGGGGTTTCATGTACCGGGCCATTGCAGGAATAGAAGCAATCTGGCTGTCCACCACGATGAGGCGGACACCCTGGTCCTTGAGTTCCTGTGCCAGGCCGGCATGGTCGGGATGGTAGTGGGTGATCAGCAAATAGGTGACTTTTTGAAAAGCCACGCCCTTTTTCTTGAGAACGTTGCGGAGCACTGGTAAGGTGCCCGGCCAGCCCACATCAATGAGGAGGCCGATGCGATCAGGCTCCAGAAGATAGCAATTCGTCGACCGATAGCCGACATTCAGGATATTCATATCACGGCTAGGTTCCTATTAAAATAAACGGACCAAAGGATAGCGTTTCGCCGGGTGCTATGACTCAACCGACGGCCGAATTGGAATCGTTCTCCAGTGTAATAAAAGCGAACAGAACAACGGGCAATCCATATTTATCCTGTACAGGCTGAAAAACCCATGGGGCGGATCCAATCAACCCAAAGCCGCATTCTGCTCTACAGGTTGGCGTCTTTGAAAAACACTCCTTCTTCCTTTATCCTTCCGATCCCGATCCGCCTTCCATCGATATCCTCCACGACAAATTCATAACTCCCGTATGGCGTCATTGCCGGAGGGCTTTCGATGACAGCCCCTTTTTCTTTTAATTCCGTATAGAGGACATCCACACCCGCAACGTCTTCCGGATCCAGGTAGGCGTCATACCCTGCGCCGTACCGCCCTGTATTGGAAACCACGCTCCCGAACTTGGCCTGGACGACGATAATTTCCACCGTATCGCGGTAAAGGCTGGCAAACGGTTCCGCTTTATCATAGTGCTCCACTATCCGAAAACCCAGGACGTCCCGATAATAGGCGGCGGTTTTCCTTGCGTCCGGCGCAACAAAGACAATCGCTGCATTGCTTAATCTCGATGAGCTCATAAGGATTCTGCGCACCAACCTTTCCCGGACCCTATCCTCGCCTGCGTGGGTGCGATCTGCCAACGTGCCGCATGCCATCGCCACCGATTCTGAAATCTATGGCAGGATCGGAGATCTACCATCCACGTAGGGTTTCAACCCTCCAACAGTCTATCCGCAGCGATTACCATGAACATGAACATGCAGGCGCCGTCGGTGATGTATTCGCGCTCCTGCCATAAAAAGGGCCAGACTTTATCTTCCGCGAGATCGGGGCGGACCAAATTCACGGCGTTCCAGAAGGTTCCTCCGGGAATGTAACTCCGATCTGCGCGGTTGAATCCGTACGCGATCACCGGGGAGTTGGCTCCCACCCCGGACACCAGACTGCTCGTGGTTTTCCCGGGGCGGCACCCTAAAAGATAATTCATGACGGCAAACAGGGGATCGGCGGAGAAAATCCCGGGCCAACCCTTATGGAGGAAGTATTGCATCAGCCCGACAACTTCCGTATGCGCCATCGGGCAACCGAACGGTGTTTCACGCATCCGATCCGCCAACTGGAGTTGATAGGCTTTGGCGGCGGCGTCGACTTGTTCGGAGAATTCCGGACAATCGAGCAGCGGCATCACGCGGCCCAGCGTCCAACCGGAATTGCCAAACTGCCTCCCGACCGCCGCCCCCATCCCGCAGAGTTCTTTTTTATATTCTTCCTTCTTCGTCGTGAGAATTAATTCGGCTAGGGCGTGAATCTTCAGGCTTTCGACGCTGCTGTGGCGACCAACCGCATACACTACACCCAAATCCATGTCCGGAGAATTTTTATTCGCCGCCCAAAGCGTTTCCGCCGCGCCCAGGCATTCATGCGCCAATCGATCGTCGAAGCCCGTCAGCACCCGGGCGGCCAGGGCAAGCCCGGCAGCCGCGAATATTTGCCGGGCGGGATTGGTCTGCGGAAAAGCCAGCCGGTCATCCAATGCAGGGATGACTTCCTCGATTTCCTGTAAATTCTCCTCGGGGTCGAATATCGCGGAATACCGATTGGCCACTTTTTTATACCAGAGCCCTTCGATGCGGGCGGCGCGCGATTGCGTGACGGCCGGATCAACGACGAGATTATCGGTTTGGGTGGATGGATCTCCCAAATGGACGTATTGCCGCAAGGTGGGGACGATGACTCCCAGTCCAACGCCGCCCAAGGCGCGATAAAAGTTGAGTATCCAAAGTACGCCGTGTTCGATCTGCTGGAGAATATCGGGTCTGCCGTCGGGCTGGTGAATTTCCACATGCTGATGTTCCTGATCGATGGTCGTTTCATCGTAGGTGATGCCGAATTCTTCATAGATGTGCGCCAGCGCCATGATGGTATTGATCTGCGTATCGGTTCGGACGTCGTCGTCGCCGGCATCGTGCCATCCTCCGGTATTGATCCCGGGGATATGTTCGAGCGGTTGGAAGGCGGACGGGACGGAAGGCTCACGGATATTGTCGTACCCGTCGAAATGGGTGATATGCGGAGGCGCCATCAAGGCGTCGTCCATGTGGCATACGCCGTGCCAGACCCGGTATTTTTGGTTGACCCGCATGTGGCACATTTGCATCGGCAGGAAATACTCGAGGGTCGGCTGCCAAACGTGGCGCTTGAAGACATTCCGATCGATCGGAAACGGGTTGGTGGCCGAATCTCCGTATTTCATCACGTAAATGCCCGGTTCGGTGATATCGGAAAAATCGAACGTGGCATATTTGTAACGCAGATACACCCCCCATAACCCGGGCTGCTTATCCATCACCGTCCGGTATTCGCCGGACGGACTCACTTTTTGCACCGTTACCCGCTGGAGCGCGGTTTCCCGCTTGTCCAGTTCGATGAACGCCGTCTTTTTCTGGGCAGGGTGATAGCCCACCTGCGAGATATGGATCACGGGTTGATATTTCCAATTGGGGATCACATGCGGGGTGATCTTCCATTGGACGGCGTTTTTCGTGGCACCCGCCCGGACGAGTGAGCGGACGACGAACCAACCGTTGTTGTGCTTCAGGCTGCCGTCCAGGAGCTGCAGGGGGTTCTCCCGGCTTTCGATCGCCATCCGGAATTCATCGGATTCCGGAGCAACCACCAGGGTATTCCCTTCCGCCAGGGGCACGGCCTCGGCTTCGCCGTCGGGGTTTTTATAGGTCGGCCCGTTCGCCTGGCGCGGAAACACGCCCGGTTGGGCATCCATAAAATACGTGCGGCCGTACAAATCACCGGGGAAGAGTTCCAGACAATAGCCCACGCGGCCGATCCATTCTTCGGGAAGCGACTCATCCAAATCCACCGCGACGATAATCGATGCCCCCCCCGCCCGAACCCGGACCGTGTAGTTGATCCGCAGATCGGGATAGATGATGGGATTGAACCCCTGCCGATCCCGGTCCTTATCGGGATAGCGGCACGGGACGCTGATTTCGTTGGCCGACCGGTCCACCTTCCGGTTCTGCAGCGCGACGGTCTGGGGGCTGACGCCTTCTTGCCGGAAGCCTCCGCCGATTTCGGGAACCGGCTGCCACTGTCCGGGCGCGGGACTGAGGCGCAACTCCCCGCCCGTCGCCACCCGTTCTCCATGCTGGATAATCTCCACCCCGCCCTGATGGCCTTCGGGGAACGTGTTGTGATAGACCAGCACGTTCAACCCGGGCATTTCGAAATAGTCCTGATCGTTGATGATCAATCCCGCTTTATCCATTTTCCAATTTTCCCTTTTATTTTTTGATGAGATCGCCCGGAGACTCAAGCCAAAGTATAAACCAAGACCGTGGAATATGATCGCACAATATTTTGATAGATTGGGGTTATTAATTTTCGGGCCAACAGGTATTTGGCGTCGGTCTGGATGGTCGCAATTATCCGGGGGACCGGCGCCTGCCCTCGCGCTTGCCCTCGCGAAGTGGGGGAAGCGGGGGAAGCGAGTGCTGTTAATAGTAGGGGGATTTATCCCCCGACGAGCAGCTTTTTTTAGAGGTTCCTCTTAATGATGTGTTGAGCAAGAATCTGACGCTTCGTTCCCCCGCTCGCGGAGCGCCCGTACGACAAGCCATACACAACCGCGGCTATGCGGTCCCTACACTCGTTTGAGGGGGAACCGGTGGTGGACCTGCCAATATCCGCCGCCATTGTCCATCAATGCGATTTCCTTTACCCTGGTCGGGATCGGGAGGCGGTTTTTGGCTGCGCGGCCAAAGGCCGCCGCGATCTCCTCCAATTGTTGCGGCTCATTGACCTGCGCCACGGTCAGGTGCGGAATAATTTCCGTGAACTCCCCGCCGTATGGCAGTGTTTCCGGAAAGCGTGCCGCAACGGTTTTGATCAGAAGCCGAAACGGATCGGCCGGCTCAGGCGATAGATAGAGCACATTGGGGAATCGTTGCAACTCGGTAAAGACCGCCTGAAAGCCGGGGAAGTCGGCAAACAGCTGCTCCAGACTGCGGATGACATCCGGCGTCAGGTCCCCGGGCGCCTTGAAGGGATAAAGCACGGTCACATGCGCCGGAATGCCAACAGCCGCAGATGGGTCATACTGATTACGGAAGCTCTCCACCAGTGCTTCTGCTTCGGGTACCAGGATCACAAGCGCCGATTCGATGGGCATGTTCATGGGTATGCCTCCCCGGCGAAAATCGATAAGCCGAACACGGGACGATGCCGCCAGCGAGCTTCACCTCGATTATGCCACACGAAGCCAAAGTCCGCTCCGCGGCGCACGGCGCGTGCGGCAGCCCGCTATCCGCCCGTTTCCATTGGGAACTGCTCGATGAACCGGGCCGCGGCGTCAACCTGGTCCGTCACCAATACATATTTCGCGAACTGGCCGGCGAACAGTTGCTGAAGAACGCCAACGACCGGGTAGGTTGTCGTCCAGTGGTCGACGCCAAAGAGGACTATCGGGCTGAACCGGTCAAAAGTTCGATAGTAGTTTTGCGCGCTGTCCTGGAAAATCTCCTGGATCGTGCCGGCTTTGCCTTCCATGCAGATAATGCCTTGCTTGGCAATCGCAAGCAAACCGTCTTCCCGAATGCTGTTTTGGAAATACTTGGCGATGTGCGTGGCGAATGGCGTGGAGGGTTCGTGGCCATAGTGCCATGTCGGAATCGCCAAACTCTCGCCCGCCGAATGAATCGATTGCGCGAGCTCGAACGCCGGTTTGAACCAGGCGTGGGCTTGGGCCACCAACGAAAAATCAATCCCGCCTTTGGAGTCGACGATTTTTCCCAGGGCGGGCACCACCGGCCGAGTTTTCAGCCGGGCAAGCGCATTTTCAAGATCCGCGTCGCCGCCGCCGGCGAGGGCGGCACCCAGGTGACTCGCCTCCATGGCGCCGGGACCGCCGCCGGTGCATATCAAAAAACCGCTGCGAGTGAGCCGCCGGGCAAGGATCGCCGTATTCCGGTAGGAGGCGGAGTCGCGGGCCAGCTGGTGGTCGCCGATGATGGCGACAACCCTTCGGCCTTCGATGAACGTAGCGGTCGCCTGGGATATGGCGTTGTCGTGCAAAGCTTGCATCATTCCCATATACGGGTTGGCTGGCGTGGTTCGGCCTTCCATGACGAAATGCCGGTAGATGATGAAGTCCGCCGTCTTCACCCAAGAAGCCGGTCGGCTTGGATCAAAACCTTGAAAAAGATCCGCGTTGGTGTACAGCTTCTGGGGGATTGGCTCGTACGGAAGGTTATAGCCCTGCATCGCAACCTCTTTTCCCTTCATGAGAAGGATTTCCGGCCTGACCTTTCGAAAAAGCCTCCCGCCGGCGGAACGCGTTCACCCATTGGTCCGGAATACCGTCGGCCAACGAAAGGCGGTTGAAGGTTCGATACCACAGGACTTTCCGGGCGGACAAACAATCTCTCCAAGCGATCAAGCCATCCCGGAAAACCGTAGGAATCCCTTTCTCAGGTTAGTGCTTCCTTCATCGTGCGCATCTGCACTTCGATGATCCGCACATTGTGCGACTGGGTGCATGCCAGCAGCACGGCGCCGGCGACGTCTTCCGCCTCAAGCATGCCGGACTCGGCCACGCTTTGCGCCGTGCGCCCCTTCCCCAGGGCAAATTCCGTCTTCACACCGCCCGGACAGATGACCCCGACCTTAATCCCGAGCGGGCGCAATTCCTTGTCGAGCGCCTGCGCGAAGCCCACCTGGGCAAACTTCGTGGCGCAGTAGACGGCTTCACCGGGAAAACCGTAGATCCCCGCCATCGAAGAAATCATCAGGATCGTCCCCGAGCCCTGCCGGATCATCACCGGGACGGCATGCCGGGTGAACAGAAAAGTCGTGCGGACGTTTGCATCCATCATTTCGTCGTATTCGGCTGCGCTGGTATCCACGAGGTTCTTATAGTTGCCGACACCGACGTTGTTGATGAGAATATCCAGCGTGCGGAACGTTTTTACCGCCGCGGCAACGCACGCTACGGCGGTTTCTTCCTGAACGGCGTCGCCGACAACGCTCACGGCTGTTCCGTCAGTTTTCTGCACAGCCGCTTCCAATTCATCCAAGCGATTCCGCCGGCGCGCCGTGAGAACCAAATTTGCGCCTTCCTGTGCCAAGGCCAGCGCGCTGGCTCGACCGATGCCTGAGCTGGCGCCTGTGATCAAGGCCGTTTTCCCCGCCAATTTTCCTGTCATCGCAATGTATCCTCCTGGAAAAAGACTTACATGATTGATGGCAATGCTTTTTACCGACGTTTTCCAACGCCGGAAATTTGGATCTGCCAAACCGCCGCTTGCTATTTTTTTGGCCTGGCCTATCGGATTAATCCGTCGACGATTTTTTAAGATCTTCAGGAAATTCCTCAACCTCTTGAACCTGGCGGATTTCAATAATTTCGTTGTCGGAGGCCTGACAACGCGACGCCCGTTTGCAGGCTATTTCAATGATAAATGCAATAAATATCCCTGCAACCTCAGGTTGTGATAACCAAATTGGGTAAATCGAATACGGTATTTCTTTACTGGATTATTGGAATTGAATTAATTTGCCCTTTTTGTTTCTTTAGTTTCCGTTTTTCCTTGAGGGTATGTTGGGCCTTTTTCCGTTGTTCCCTGTTTCCCTTGTCTTTGCTTCCTTTGTCTGCCATGTTTATCACTCCTTTTAATGCGCTATCCTCTCAACCTTCGATCTGTCGTTCCGGCGCTTGCCCTGCGCAATTCATCACCAGCCAAAAACCGGCTGGCGATTGCTCCGGGTGGCAGGGGCGCTCCGGCAGTTTGGACCGGGACCGAATGTGCGACACCCTACTCATTCTACACGAAAGACCCTCGAAACAAAAACCGTCGATATTCGCCGCACTATGCTGACCTTCCAAGATCTCAAGTACTGAATATTGTATTCCAACCTTTTTCAAATATCTTATACTCAATAAAAGGGTTCCCGGTCTGCACGCCGGGCGTTCTACCCGCACGGCAGGGGTTCCCAGCCCGACCCAGCCAGCCCCGCCCGGCGCCCCGGCCCACACGGCGGAAGCCTGCCCTCGCACCCCGCCCTCGCGCTCGTCCTCGCGAAGCGGGGGAAGCGGGGGGAGTGCACAGGTTCCCGTGTTGTTTGGGAACCTGTGCGATTACGAAGCGGGGGCCGGGGCGGGCTGTCCTGAACTCCGAAGGGGCGAGGGAAAGCCGAGGGGGCTGCAAGCGGATTTTGTGATACACTAAACGTGCGGATGAGTAAACGGATCTCCCGTTGTACTTGGACCGCCGATCCCTTCATACGCGGGCGGTCAATCAATTCCCGGCCATGCCGGAGAAAGCAGCAAGCAATGGACATCAGAATTTATGTAGGCAACCTGTCGAAATCGACCACCCAGGAGGAAATCAAAGCCCTCTTCGCTCAGGAAGGCGAAGTCACCTCGGTTGATCTGGTCAAGGACCGGGACACTGGTCTGTCCAAGGGCTTCGCCTTTGTCACCATGACTTCACAAGAAAGCGCAGACAAGGCCATCAAAAAGTACAATGCCTACTCCTTGGCGGGGAATGAAATCAAAGTTAACATCGCCAAGCCCCGAGTGGATCGCAAGTAGACAAACGAATAACGGAATACCAAAAAACCTCGCCCTACGGCGAGGTTTTTTTTATATTCCCTTCATCCTTTGCAGGCAAGACCGCTCATCCCCACATCATCATTTAGGCGGCCGGCGTAGCCAAATGGCGGGGCGCAGACGCGACGGATTTGTTCAGTGGCTCCCCGGTCCAAGAAGTAGAACCGGGGCAGAGCACACTGGAACGCCACCCGTTATGCGTAACTGCGGTACACAGGTTCGTACATGTGCGATCGGATATACGAAAGGCTATCCTCAGGATGGGTCTGTGTGGTCAACCCCTGATGCGTTGCAACTTCCGCCACAGCAGCGGCGACCGCCACCGATACGTCCCGAATCCGTTCCAGCGGCGGATATATGCTTCCGTGCGCCAGGTCATCTGCCGAAACCTGTCCCGCCAGCGTTTTGGCGGCTGCCAGGAACATCTCGTCGGTAACACGGGTGATGCCGTACGCGACGACAGCGAGTCCGACGCCTGGAAAGACGTAGGCATTGTTGGCTTGGCCGGGAACCACCGTCGCGCCGCCCACGATCTGCGGCGCGGATGGACTCCCGGATGCAAAGATGGCCTGTCCACCGGTCCAAGCGTAGGCTTCTTCCGCGGTACACTCCTGCTTGACCGTGGGATTGGACATGGCAAAAATAATGGGGCGCGCGTTAAAGCGGGCCATCGCCTGCAACACCGGCTGGGTGAACATCCCGGGCTTGCCGGCGACGCCGATGATCGCGGTCGGATGCAACGCTTCGACTGCCGAGAGCAAATCGGGGAGAAACGGATCCTCATGGGCATAGGGCCGCTTATGTTCGTTGAGATCGGTGCGACTTTGGACGACCAATCCTTTTGAGTCCACAAACCAGCAGCGGTGTCGTGCGGCCTCCAGTGAGAGGCCGGCTTCCGCCATCGCGGCCGCCGTCATGTCACCGATCCCAAGGGCGGCTTCGCCCGCACCAAGGAACACGATCGTTTGATCGGTCAGCATTTGCCCCGTTACACGCAGCGCAGCATAGACCCCTGCCAGTGCGACCGCTCCCGTGCCCTGAATGTCGTCATCGAACAAGCATACTCGGTCGCGGTAGGCGCCCAGCAGACGAAATGCATTCGCATTCCCGAAATCCTCCAACTGCACAAGCGTCTTGGGGAAGCGTGCTCCCACCGCGGCGATAAATTCCTCGAAGAATTCGTCATACGCCCTTCCGCGCAGACGGCGTTGCGGCAGGCCGATATACAGAGGATCGTGGAGCAGGGTCTCGTTATCGGTACCCACATCGAGGGTGACCGGGAGGCACAGCGACGGAGGTACGCCCGCGCAAGCGGTGTAGAGCGCCAACTTACCGACGGGGATGCCCATCCCGTCCGCTCCCAAATCGCCTAGTCCCAGAATGCGCTCGCCGTCCGTAACCACGATAACCCGCACATCATCGGACGGCCAGTTTTGCAGAATCTGCGGAATGCGTCCCCGGTCATTGGCCGAGACGAAGAGACCGCGCGACCGGCGAAAAATATGCCCGTACTCCAGGCAGGCTTGTCCCACGGTCGGCGTATAGATGATCGGCATTAACTCCGCGAGATGATCCAAGAGGACGCGATAGAACAACGTCTCGTTGCGATCGAGCAGCCCCATCATGAAAATATACTTTTCGAGATCGTCCGGTTTACGGCGTAGATTTTCAAGGACCCGCAGGGTTTGCTGATCCAAGGTAAACACTCGGGGCGGGAGCAAGCCGCGCAAGCGAAGCGCATCGCGTTCTGCTTCGGTAAAGGCGGTCCCCTTGTTGCGTGTTGGATCGCGATTCCAAGCTATTCCTTTGGGGTATGCAGATGACCGGGTCATAATCGTTGCACCTTCCCAGTTTCGAGAGATAGCCATCGGGTTTGGCGGGTGTATGAAGTAGGGGATCTACGCGGTTGACGCCAAGCAACATCTCGCCTGTCCATCCCCACCACGAGCAGATGATGTTCGTCAAGCGTGCGGTAACAATGAGATCGTATGGGCGAGGACTCCACCGAATGGCCTGCGGCTCAGGCGCCTGCCTGCCCCAGCGGGCCGGAGTAGCCGAGGTCCGTGTGTATTTCTTTTCCCATTTTATCAAGAAAGTAATAAACGTAAATTAACCAATTATTCGCCAAGCGGTGGCCAGGCCGCCCCGGCCCGTACTATGGAGCCTGCCCTCGCGCCTGCCCTCGCGAAGCGGGGGTAGCGTGCATATTCCTGTGGCTTTTAGGAACATATGCGGTTGCGCCTGCCCCGCGATCCATGTGGGGAAGCGACGGGGCTGCAGGCGCGAGTTGGGTGCGTTTTTTTAAGAATATGCTTCTTGGGTATGGTTGCCAGCGCTCGACGAACAAGTCCAGCCGCAGCGCCAAAGCGCAACGGAGTTGCGGTCGACCGCAACGATGATTAGGCGCCGCATAAATCCAACTTCAAGCGCCCCGATGCCCGGGCCAAAATCGCTGTTAGTCGGCAGCGATTGGCCGGCTTCAATCCTTCACGCTATCGACGCCGCACAATGAACAGAACGCCAAACAAGATTATCAACCCGAGCAGGAATCCCAGATTATACAGGCTGCCGTCGTTGTGCACTTCGTACATCGTTACATCCGGATTGAAAAACGACACAATCATGGTTATCGGGGAGATGATCCCGTGCCATAGCCCCAGCACGATACTTGCGACATATCCCTGCGCGTCCGGTGTGTTGCGCAGCGGGTTGGGGTTCGGCGCATAGACTTGTATGCTGACACCGGGCACTTTGATCTGGTTGTTCGGGATGGGTGTACTGCCTTTTGCGGTGGGAGCGGGCGTGTCCGTTTGGATGGCGGAACCGGAAGCACAACCCGCCAGCATGCCGAGCAATCCGGCCAGTAAAACCAAAGCGAATAATTGTTTCTTCATCTCCATGCCTCCAAAAAAACAATGGTTTCTGCGGCTAAACCTTCCAAATTTCCTACCCCGTTTACGCGGCTTGTTGTTGACCCACGTGCGTCAGCGGGGCATGGATATAATCGCCTTTGACGCGTACTGTGTACCCATGACGAATCAGAATAAGTTCAGTCGACATTGCCAATCCAGGTAAAGAGTGAATTTAATATAACACTCGTCATTGCCTCCGCCGATGGTCACCACTACAGCAACTATTGCTTTCTGAACTGATTATCGTCCGTGAGACTCTTTATTATCATGAATTGCATCATCCGCGGATGCACTCTACCGAATCACCGCTCAACGTCGGAATACGTTGTCTGGATTTGTGTGCAGCAAAGCAGCGTGGAAGCCCAGGTCAGCTGCATGCCTTTGCCGGGCGGTTTGCAGGCAGCGTTCTACTTCGACTCCTCGATTGCTTCTTCGACTTCCTTGGCGCCTTTTGCGTAGAACGTCTTTTCCTCGGGAGCCAGCTCATGGAGCAGACGGAGGAACTCTCCGGCGTGAACAAGTTCTTCACCGGCAATGTCCTTCAGCACCGCGATGGCGAGCTTGTTGTCCGTTGATTCGGCAAGCTGCGTGTACATTTGAGTCGCTTCGTACTCCGCAGCGATCATGAACCGGATCGCCCGGATGAGTTCCTTATCCGTGAGCTTCCTGTCGCTGGCCAACCCCGAGAGAGATGATCCAAAATCCGGCATGAGTTTTCTCCCTTTTCATTTCTCTGATTTTCGACCAGTGGACGAATTTACCATTGTCGTTCGCTGGATAACCTCAAAGCAGAGGCACTTTTCTTGATGCCTAACACCCACAAGATATTCCCCCTGTCCGTCGCAGACAGCGGTACAGGGGCTTCCGCTGTTCAGTCATTTTGTTGATTTTTCCTTGGTAACTCCCGGTTCTATTGCGAGGAGTTCCTCGAACAGCGATCGGTAATAAATCATTGCCTGCCTTAATTCTTCCGTATCCGCTTTGTGCTGCTCATTTTTGAGTGCGATCGCCCGCGCGGCGCGGTAATTACTCACCAAAGCGGGATAACTGACGGATACATCGGCCGCCCGCTGATCAAAATCGGCGACCGGATAGGCGCGCAATTGCATCACTTCCATGATCAAGCGGTCGGCATCGACGATCGCCTTTCCGGGTTCGTCGACAAATTTGGATTGGACGGCGGACCAATCGGCGAGATACCGCTCGCGCTCGATGGGAGAAAGCGGACGAAGATCCAAAGTTTTAACATGCTTCTCCCGTTCTTTCAATTCCGTTTGTGCTTTCTTCTCGCTACCCATGGCCTGCACCGTGTGATCGTACTCAGTTCCGAAACGATTACGGAGTTGCTTCGTGCTTCCACGGCGGGAAAAAACCAGACCCAGTATGATGCCGAGTATCACCACTGCCAGAACAACGACGATGATCATCATTACCGTAGTCACAACACACCTCCTTCAGATCTCGTGGAACAGCGGTTGGGAAAATCTTGTCAAGCCGATGTCGCTTACGGCGCTTGCGTCCCCAGCGGATTCTTGACCGGCTGGCCCGCATTGCCACCCTGATAATAGGCGAAGGTCACCGGCAGATCGAAACCGAAATATGCGGAGACGCGCGCCACAATCTCGCCCGTGATCTGCGCCCGGCGGGTGTTGTACGATTTGACGGCATCATTCCAATCGGTGCCGGCCAATTGAATGGTGTTCATTGCCTCATCAATGGTATCGCCAAGCGCCAGGGTAACTGCGGCATCGGGCACCGGCGGGGGAGCCTGGGTGATCGCGTTGACATACAGCGTAAATCCCTGTCCCAGGCCGCTGGGGAGCGCGCCTTTGCCTTGCAGTTCGTTCAGGTTCAGCTTGCTCGGGTCCAAGGGCTGACCGTTTGCGTCGCGGTAATTATTCAGCAACTTGGTCAGCGCATCAGCTTCCGAACGGAAGTTGCCGGTCCATACCTCGCCGCTGCTGCTCACCGCATCGTAATAATCTTTGGTGATCTGCGTTTTGGCCTGGATTTTGGCATATTGTGTATCCGTCACCAGCTGGAAATTGGCCGCCGCGGACTGCACGCCTTGCACCAACGCAACCAGCTCGTTGTATTCCGACGTGCCCGTATTGATGACGCCGCAACCGGTCAGCCCGACGAACGCGGCAGCCATCGCCAAAATGGAAAAAATCTGTTTACTGAAATGTTTCATGGTTTTCTCCTTTTTCTTTTTAATTGCCGCGCCCGGAGCGCCCACTGCCGCTGCCGCCACGCGTCGATGGACCGCTCCCGCCTCCGCCCCCACCCCAGCCTTCACCCCCGCCTCCGCCCAAGGGAAACCCCGTTCCACCGGAACCCATATCTGAGGAGTTGGAGCTGATCCCCCTGCGGACTCCCTGGGTCACCACCCATATCAGAAACAATAGGAAAATAATGCCCAAACAGAGCTGACCGCAAATGCTTAGGATTCCCAACGTTCCGGAAGGCGGTTGCGCCGAGAGATTCGTCTCCGGGGTCGGCGTCGGGGAAATCAGCGGCGGGTATTTGCTGCGCGCAACCTTGTCGAAGCCCTGTACCAAGGTCAGCAGCGCCTGATCCAAACTATGGGTGGATTGATAAGCATCCTCAGCGGAGCGGTTGAGTGCGGTCAGTTCGGGAGCGGTGAGTGCCGGCAGGCCTAAACCTACGCCATAGTGCACATCAATGTCGGTGGTTTCAACCACGATCAAAAAAACAAAGCCGTTATCCTTGCGCTCGCCGGTGGGCAGGCCAAGTTGCATATACCGCAGGAAATGCACGGCGCAGTTGACCCGGTTGCCGACCTGGTCCTGCGGTAGGATGAGAATCATCGTCTGTGCGACGGAATCGGCATTCAATTGGTCGAGAATTGCATCTACATCGGTCACCGCTTGTTCCGAGGCATAGCCCTCCCAACCCACTGTCCAATGGTATTGCTGCAGATCGTAGGTAAAGCCGTAATCAGGAGCGGAACCGTTACCGCAGAGGGGAGCGGCGGAAATTGGTCTGGCGCCGACCGGGGTGAAGTCAATCGAAAGACTGAATACCAATGCTATAACCGCTGAGACGGCTACAACCATCGGTGTGATGCCGCGCCGTACTACCTTATTATCTATGGCCGCCTTCATCTCAAAAATCACATCTTAAGGAGTTTTTCGTCATTTCCATATAACACTTCTTCCCAAGGATTCCCTTTCACAGCCGCGAAGTTAACATTGTTCCATTCATCGCAAGACGCTAATCCAAAACAGGGCGATTGCGACGATAACGATCTCGGATAATTTTCGAAATGTTTTAATTTCTTATCGGCAGGTTGAAAACACTCGAGATGCCTGATTTACTATATCGTCTTGGACGGGCCTTGGCTATCAGCGCGAGACCGATTGGCATGTCAGCCAATGTCGAGATGGAATGTCAGTGTTTGGACTACACCGCCCACGAAAAGCCGATTGGATCACGCCAGCAGGACTAACGAATAAATTTCGACGCCAATTTTTTCATCTACCTTTGATGCAGACTACGCAGCTTTTTTCAAGGCCAATATACTCATGTTTATATTATGTCCAAGATGTATGGGCCCTGCCCGTCGATCCTGTTCCCGTCGAAGCCCAGGCTGAACGGGCGGAACTGTCCGATGGAAGATTATTGCGTTTACTCCCGATGAGCATTCCGCTGAGGTTTATTTCGTTTCATATATCTCGGCATCACGAATATCAGGGGATGGCATTGAGTCTTTCCATATTAAATATTTTAATGGTCTGGAAGAATTTACTCCCAGGACAAAGTATTCCCCCGCAGAATTAATCGCGTGGATTGTCACTTCGCCAATGAAACCTGTTCGTAGATCGGCAAGGTCTTTTGCGGCTTCCAATACTGCGTCTTTCAATCCATATCCCATCTTTAAATACAATACTACAATCCTCGCTGTTCCCGCCCGGATTACCATTTCTCCCACACCGGTGCAAGCACATGCGCCATAGCGAGTATCCGCATAGCTTCCCGCGCCAATAATCGGGCTATCACCGAGCCTTCCCGGGTACTTCCACGCCCAACCGGATGTGCTGGTTGCGGATGATAATCTCCCCGTATGATCTATACTTAAGTAAACAGTAGTGTCGAATGATTTTTCAGGATCCCTAGCTATAGTCTTGATATCCAGAAGATTGATATTGGGGAAGAGCCTTCGCTGTTCTTCCGTGAGCCTGCTTTCAAGATATTTTTTCCATGATTGTATTGAATGATCCGTTTCATTCTTGTTTCTCATGGCTCCAATTTCTTTCGCAAATCTCTCCGCGCCTTCCCCCACCAGTAATTCATGATCCAATCGGAGCATTACTTCATAGGCTACTTCAACGGGGTGTTGATAACCTCTTAAAGCCCCCACTGCCCCTGTCCTCCTGGTATTGCCATCCATTACAGCCGAATCAAGTTGAAGTTCCCCCAGAATATTTGGCCACGATTATCGTCCCACGGAATGAATATTGATGTCATCTTCAACGGTTTTAATTCCCTCAATAATAGCCCGTAATCCATTGGTATTTGCTTTCAATAATTCTACGGCGATAGGAACACCGGATCTTCCTTCATAATTCGCAATTAATAGCATAAACTTTTCCTTTCATGCATGGGGTGTCTTTCCTTGCCCATATTTCAGATTCTGCAAGAAGAATAAAATGCCCAATAGCCTGCGGTTCGGGCGAATACCGCCCCGGTGGGGTGGGCCGGTGACCGGAAGTGTGTAACACCATTCATTTTCCATGACAGGTCATTAAAACAGTAATCGCCCTTTAACTCTTTCGGCGAAGCCAAATAGCCTTTCGCCGCGTGTTGTGCGATTATTCAATTATATGGCATTCTGCAACTGCGCAGCGAGAGTGCACCAACAGCGCGTGATTTATCGCCGCCCGCTCTCGCGCCAACTCCTGCGTAGCGGGGAACCGGGGAACTGCCTGCTTTTTGTGAATGGCCCAAGTCGATTATTTGCTTCTTGTAAACGGAGCGCAAAATTGCGATTTGTGTTATAAAATCAAGTACCAAGAAAATTGTTTCCGTCAAAGAATGTCTATTGCGCATTGCATCCAAGGAGACGAAAAATGAAACTTACACCACCCAAAGTTGTCACGTTTGTTATCGCGGTTATTCTAGCCTTCCTGGGCTTACTGGGCTACACGAAATCCTTGGCGATTGTTGAACCGTACTCGTTCTGGCTCCTTTTCGCCGGATTTGTTCTCCTCGCAATTGCCTGCCTTGTCAAGGGCCTCTAGTTTTTTTTCATCCTCTTTGACGGAATCAAGGATCAGAACTCCTCACCATTCTGTGAGGAGTTCTATCTATTTTTCGCTTGTTATTTTATAGCGCGTACTTTCGGGAACTCTTCCGTATAAGCCAGTCCCCATTACTTATATTCTCTGTGAATATGCAATATCTTTTGCGTTTGATAATCCCATGGGTAGTGGTGCAAACGCTTGACCGCCTGGGCAACACTCCACCAATTTTATACAAAAGGAAATCGAAGCAATAAGCGCCAATAATTCGCCATGGTATGGTCGAGTCGCCCCCGGCACGCTCGGCGCCTGCCCCCGGCTTCGCGCGGCGGAAGCCTCTCCTCGTGGAGTGCACAGGTTCCCGTGTTGTCTGGGAACCTGTGCGATTACGAAGCGTGGGCCGGTTCGGGGTTGAGCACGGGTGTTCGAAGGAGAGCCTGTCCTCGCGAATTGGGGGCCGGGGCGGCCCGCCCTAGCGGAGTATAGATGTCCCTATGGTTTTTAGGAACATGTCTGGTTGCGCCCCCGGCCCGACCCGCCGGGGCGGGCTGCCCCGCGATCTATGTGGGGAACCAACGGGGCTGCAGCGCGGGTTGGGTGCTTATGATATTCGTCAGTGACCTATCATTTCTTCCGGCCTGGATCAACCCGACCCGAGATTGTTGCTTTAACTTTTTCGTTGGTTATGGGTTCAAATTTCTCCAACTTGCCCTTGCATTCATCCAGCTTAATTTTAAGCTCTGCTAACTCTCTACTATTTCTGCCCATTGCTAATGTAGATCGAATCCTGCCTGGAAGGATCACAAGTATTCCTGCGAGTAAACCGACAAAAAAGAAGATAATAAGCAGAAGGGCTAGGGAGCCATTAACATGCCAAACCAGGAAAGAAATGCGTACCGACTGGGTGTTTTGCAGGGCAAAAACAAGCGCGGCAAGACTGAGAATTAATCCGAGGATGAGAGAGATTATCATAAGAACCTCCTAGACAAGGGACCTTCTCGAACGATGCATCCCAAAGGTGATATTCATTTGATGAGATTTATGCGTGCATTTGCAATTTCCGATTGGTCACTTCGGCCCAGACATTCGTACGCATCACTTAACCTTTCTTCGATATGCGCGTCCGACGAGCTTGTTGGGCCTTTTTTATATTTTTTAGCCTGGCTTTCTGTTGTGCCCCTGTTGGCTTTTCACTCTCGGGAACATTGGGCTTGTCTTTCGCCGTAAATATATCTCCCTTAACATGAGTAGGCTTTGATCCCAGGGCCTGGATCACCCTTTTGGCATCATTGGTATCGGCGATTAATGTATCCCCTTTAATATGGGCATCGTTTTTGCCGATGAGCCAAGCTTGCGTATCCCAGGACCCGCTGCTTCTTTTCCCAGCAAGGCGTAGAATATGGCCCTTCTCCCCAACATCTTGGTAGCGAAATGTTGTGAATTCATCCTTTGTTCGTACGACAATTCTGAAATAGTCGCCTTCCCCTTTTGTTCCAGGTTTTGCCCGCCATCTTCCCCCGGGCCGGACCAAAGCGCGTTTCCGAGGTGCCGTTTCCCGCCTTTTCCGTTGCGCTTTGTTGATATTTTTCTTCGCGGCTTCTTTCTGCTTGTATGTAGTCATCTGAATACCTCCTTGTAACTAGTCCAATTTGTATCTCCTCCCTGTGCTGCCAGAGCAGCCCAAATGCTTACAATCCGAGCCCACGGCTGATAGTGCAACACCCCATTCATTCTACACGAAAGATCATCGAAGCAAAATTCGTTTTTTTCGATCGGTAAGCCATTTCACCTGCAGCCGCGGATTGGGCACCCAGGATTTATAATGGAACCAACATCCATCTTCCATAGACGACAAATGCAGCCATGGCCAACAATATAATATCGGCGACAATAAGAGGTTTCTCACGACTAAGAACATGAATTACAATGGAAATTATTATTAATATCGCCAGAATTAATGCCGTAAATACCGTAATCCAATTATTCATTCCCAATATTCCAGGAAGAATTATTATTATGGAGACAATGAAGATAATTGCTGAAAATATTTTATGTAGAATCAATCCATTTTTACCTATTTTAATTATTGATTGTTGCATATTGGAATTATTTTGTTGCAGACCGTGTGAGTATGCCACGGAAAGGAATTTTATGCATAATATGATTTGAAGCAACCATAATATTGTGTTCATATTTTCCTCTTCTGGACATTCCTATTTATGTGCTCACGGAATATGATGAATTATTGCTTTCGGTGACCAACGGCAGGCGACTCACCTACCCTGGAGGGGTGCGCCGGAGGGCGCTTTGCTTGGCGTATAACATATGGTTCATTTTACACGAAAGATCATCGAAGCAAAATTCGCCCTTTGACGCGGAGGTTAATCCGACTCTGTGGATGAAAACCCTTTCCGACTAATTCCCCGGTGAATCGTACCGCTTGAGTCCGCGGTAGAACACGTTGCGGGCGAGAACGACGCACCAGACCGCGACGGCGGTCACGAGCCAGGCCCATGCCCCCCACGCGGCCTTGTTGAAAAGGTAGACGGCGGGGATGTAGCCGATGAACGCGTAGGGAAGGACGACGGTGATGAAGAACTGGATCGGTTCTGTAAACAGGGTGGACGGATATTTCGCGAAGTCCGCCATCTGGTGCACCATCAGGGGAAAGGCGTTGTAGAACGAAGTCAGCCAGAATGCCGAGCAGTTCGCCGCGAAGGAGATCGCGGTACGGATCGCGGCGGCGCTGACGATAAGCACGGGCACGAAGAGGATCCTGTCCGCCGTTCAGACGATATGGGTCCGGCCCAAAGCGATCACAAAAAGGATGACGCCGGTGACCATGTTGCCGATGCCGTGGACGCCGAGGTCGTAGGTGAGGATCTGGAGGATGGTCGAGACCGGACGAAGGAGAAACCGGTCCAGATCGCCCAGGTTGATGAGCCGCATGGTTCTCCACATTCCCTCGAACGCGAAGGAGACCACGCCTTCGGTGAAGAAGATCGAGGCGAGGATGAGGACGATTTCCCACATCGTCCAGCCCTGGATCGGCGGGATCCTGGAATAAAGCACGCTGAGAAACATCAGTCCGAGGAGCTGGAGGACGGAGCCGGTAAACAACATAATCACGAAATCCGCCTTGTATTCCAGTTTGATTTTAATGTTTTGCTCGAGGAAACGTACGAAGAGAAAAAGAGTGCGGCCGGGTCTCATCGTCAGCCTCCGTGAATAGTGACTTTGCGCATGGCGAAATGCCAGATCAGTTTCGCGAAGTACCAGAGCCCCACGATCCAGGCGGCCTCGACCGCGAAGGACACAAGGATCTGGGACTCGGGCATCTGCTCGATGAAGATCGTCGCGGGGACGCTGACGATCCCGCGGAAGGGGAGCGCGGCGGATACCGCCTGGAGCCAGCCGGGGAAGAAACTCAGAGGAATGATCGCACCCGAGAAAAAGTCCGTGAGTCCCCTCCGAAACCAGCTGAGGCCCATCCCCCCCGTGGTCCAGAACGTAAACAGCCCGAAGATGTAAATGATGAGGAACTTGGTGGTGAACGAGAAGACCACCGCCATAAGGAAATAGAGCCAGGTCACGGCGCGGTCCGGAGGAACGGTGAATCCGATCAACACGGCGAAGACAATGCCGATCGCCGCCACGAGGACGCCCTCGGCGATTCCGTTCCCCACCGTGATCGCGAAATTCGCCTTCTGGTAATCCACCGGCCGCACGAGTTCCACCGCGATGTTGCCCGTCCAAATGGAGCGCGAGACGCGGAACTCGGACGAGCCCGAGATGAGGGCGGAGGCGAAGAGCGAGATGAGCAGGTAGCCCTGCATGTCCTTCCAATCCATGCCGCCAATCACGGCGCCCGTCGCGTAGACCGCCCGCCAAAGGAAGAAGATGGCGAAGTAGGAGACGAATTGCGAGAAGATATTGATGAAGTACGAGGCGCGGTAGGCCGTCGTTTCCTGGATCGCGCAGAGGATGTGCCGGAAGTATTTTTTCAGCGCAGGCATTCGCACCGCCTCAGGTTCCGCCCGATAGTTCGAGCCGGCCCTCGTAGACATTCTTCACGACTCGCTCGATATCCGGTTCCTCGAGCTGGAAATCCACGACGTCGACGGTTTTCATGACGATTTCCAGCACGTCCTTCGCCGTGTAGCGGAACCGGTCGAACACGACGGCCATCTCCCGATCGCTGGAACTCGCGATCTCGACTCCCGCGGGCATCGCCCGGACCGCGCCCGCCCGGTCGATTTTCGCGCTCGCGATTATCCGGATGCTCCGTTCCTTCACATATTTGTCGAGGAGGCCTTGGATGCTTCCGTCGTAAATGATCCTGCCCGTGTCGATGATGATAAGCCTCCGGCAAACATCCTCGATGTCGTCCAGATCGTGCGACGTGAGCAGGAGGGTGACGCCCCGCTCCCGGTTCACCGTCTTGAGGAATTCGCGGATGCGTTCCTTCACCGCGACGTCCAGGCCGATGGTGGGTTCGTCGAGGAAGATGATGGCCGGATTGTGCATCAGGGCCACGGCCAGATCGCAGCGCATTCTCTGGCCGAGGGAAAGCCTGCGCGCCGACTGGTTGAGGAACTCGTCCAGACCGAGCATCTCGGAAAAGTACGCGAGGTTGTCCGCGTACGTTTTCGCGGGCACCTCGTAGATATCCCGCAGGAGCGTAAAGGACTCGATGACCGGGATGTCCCACCAGATCTGGGTCCGTTGGCCGAAGACGACGCCGATGTTTTTCGAGTTCCGTATCCTTTCCTTATACGGGTGGAGGCCGTTTACGCGGATCTCGCCTCCGGAGGGTAAAAGGATTCCGGTGAGCATCTTGATCGTCGTGGATTTTCCCGCCCCGTTCGGTCCCACATAGGCGACGGATTCCCCGGCCTCAATGGAAAGGTCGACGTCCGTCACCGCAACGATCTCCCTATGCTCCGGCTTGAAGAGATGTTGGACGGCGCCGATCACGCCCGGCTTCTTCAAGGGGCTTCGAAAGGATTTGCAGAGCCCTTTCGTTTCGATCACGCTCACGGGAATTCCTCCAGTTAAAAAGGGCAATCGATAGGAGAAAGGAATTTGGGAAAAGGGAAGGATAACCTGAAATCAACATCCTGTCGATTCCAAGTCCTGTGGAACGACAGTAAATTAATTTCTTTATATCAGGAGTGCCATCCTGCGTTGGTTTCCTGAAACGGATCCAAATGATATTATGCGATTACCATAAGGGGTTAATCATAAAAAAAAATGGAGCAACCCAGCGGCCTTTATCTCACCCCCCCTGCGCAATTCACCACCATCCAAAAACGGGTGGTGATTGCTCCGGGGGGCAATGGGGCGCCTGGCCGCCTCCGCATATCACTTTACAATTTTGGCAGGAAAATATAAACGCAGATTAAGCATTTTATCGATGAGCCTTTTCCTGTCCGCTGGAAGCGCTGGTTGGACGCAACCACCGTGGCCGCTTGACTCACTTGCCGCCAAACCGTTTTCTCTTTCCGCCCCGGTTCTTCGACAGAA
This sequence comes from Anaerolineales bacterium, assembly GCA_050010135.1. GTDB lineage: Bacteria > Chloroflexota > Anaerolineae > Anaerolineales > RBG-16-64-43 > FEN-1073. The sequence goes on along the minus strand of JBEKLP010000011.1, from coordinate 13,518 downwards.
GAGATCAATACTTTTCCCAATGAAGCACCTCCCCCAAGGTTTTCTTCTCCGGCGTCGGTATTTCCGCCGCCACCCCTATCGGGATTAGCGCCATCACGCGCTTTCCGTCTGGCACACCCAAGAGAGTTTTGAATTGCGCTTCGCGCGGCAATGCGTCCCCCTCCACCCAACACGCCCCATAACCCAAGGCCGTACCCGCCAGCAGCATATTCTCAATTGCCGCTGCGCCGTCTTCCACCCACCAGCGGGATACCGGATCCATTACCACCACAATCACCGCGCCGGCTTTCCCTATCCAGGCGCCGGCCGCCTTGAACTGATCGATCATCGTCCGGTCGGTTACCACCACGAAATCCCACGGTTGCCGATTACTACCCGTCGACGCCAATCGACCCGCATCGATGATGGTCTCCAAATCCGCTTTGGGAATGGCGTCGTCCGTGTATTTGCGGATACTCCTTCGCTTGCGAATTGCATCTAAGGCGTCCAATTCATCAATCCTCCATCAAACTCAACTTCCTTCAAAGACAAGGCGACTCAAAGCGGCGCGGAGCGGCCTGCGGCCCAACCGGCATGGAAGCCGAAAGCACGTTGCCGGGTTAATGGCTGGCGGCCTTCCTCTTCTCGAGTTCCGCGCGTATCTCGGCGTGTTTCTCGCGCGTGATGGGATAGGCGCGCACCGCCAGGAAGCTGAGCAGCAGAATCGCCGCGCCGACCGGGCCGATGAGCACGCGCATCGCCAGGAGAGCCGAAGCCGGCTGGACCGGGTTGGGATTCGCGGACGTAGCGTTAATGTATCCGGAAAGTTCGAGCGCCCAACCCGAGATGAACAGTCCCACGGCCAGACCCATCTTTTGCAGAAAAACGAAGAAGCCGTAGAAAATGCCCTCACGCCGCTGGCCCGTCTCCAATTCATCCAGTTCAATCACATCCGGCACCATACTCCACGGCACCAAGTATCCCACCGAGATGCCGATCCCCGCCATGGCCGCCAGGAGGAACGTCGGCACCACATCTCCCGGCCGGAGTAAGAATATCCCCATCAGGGCCAGCACGAAAAAGCCCGCGCCCAGGTAATACACGTTCTGTTTTCCGATCCGATCGCTGACCCTGGCCCAGATCAATACCCAGATGAACGAGGAGAACTGGATCGCCAGCAGCAAAAAGCTGAACATTTTCATATCCATTTTGATCCAGTCCTTAGTGAAGATTTGCAAGTTGTTTTGGCAGAACTGGATCGTCAGCCACGAGAGCATGTAGATCAGCGTGACAAGAATGAACGCTTTGTTGCGAAAGGCGATGCGCAGCCCTTCGAAAAACCCCGGCCCTTCGGTAGCCGGCTTTGCATTGATGGCGAAATCCGGCTCCCGGGTTCCGAAGAAGGTGATGAAACACGGTATGGCGATGGCAAACGCCCAGATTGCGGCGCTGGTGGCATAGCCCAGCGTGGGGTTATCGGGGAATTGGCTGACGATGATGCCGTGGAAAAAGGCCGCGACCACCCCGCCGACGATCGAGAAGCTCATGCGCACAGAGGAAAGCCTTGTGCGTTCATCGTAATCCTGCGTAAGTTCCGCGGTGAGGGCCGCATACGGCACGTTGACCGCCGTAAAGGCAAGATCCAGGAAGACGGCCACCACCAGGTAATACCAGAACTTTCCTGCGGCGCTAAAGGGCGGAACCACCCATTGCAGGAAGAACATGACCGCAAACGGAATGGCCGCGATGAGCAGCCAGGGGCGGCGGCGTCCCAGACGGCTCACCGTGCGATCGGTCAGCCAGCCGATGATGGGATCGTTGACCGCGTCCCAGATTTTCACGACGAGGAAGATGGTGCCGGCGGTCCCCGGGCGCAACCCGGCAACGTTGATCAGGAAGTTGAGCAGGAAAAATCCGTTGATGGCGGTGACGATGGCCGCCCCCAGGTCGCCGGCGCCATAGGCCAGCTTCGTCGTACGGGAGAGTTTGTTGGTTGTCATGAATCCTCTACAGGTCGATGGCTTTCGAATTTTCGATCGTCCAATGCGAACGGAAATCGGGCGGCAGCCCAACGCCCGCAGCCTCCGCTTGCGCGCGGAGCCGGAAGTGTTCATACAACAGATCGGTGATCGCGCGCATCCGCCGCCGCTCCTCGGGAAACGTGAGATTATGCGTGTCGAAAAGGATGCGCACCAGATTCATGCGGGGCGGAAGGCGATAGGAATGGCCTTCGGGCTCGTCCAAGTGGATGTTCAGCAGATTGGTCAGCTGCGGGTTGAGGCAGGCCACGAGCAGGCCGGGGTCGTAGAAAGTTCCTCCGCCGTCCGTGTATTGTTGGCCGTTCAGCTTGGCAGGCAGAATGTAGGTGTTCATACTCCAGCCGGCGAGGATGGCGCGCACCACCGGGGCGGGGATGACTCGCCAAGCGTGCCCGCCCCATTCGAAGGCGCGCGCAGGTTGCGTCATCCCAAAAAACTCGGTGTACCCGTCGGTGCGGGCGGCCGTCACCGTCAGCGGGAGGGCGATATCGTCGAAGGTGATCCGATCGGAATGCTTCGACCCGGTGTAAGCCGCCAGCCGCTCCAATAGAAACCCCTCCAACGGTCCCAGGTTTGCCCAACCGATCCAGAATTTAAAGGGGTTGCGGTTGACCGCGGCGATTTTGCCCGGCTCACAGCGGGCCATGAAGGTTTCGAGATCGTCCAGGGCGCGGCGCGCCGCCTGAGTATATACGTCGGGGTGCCGCGCGGCGGCGATTTGAACGGCATGGAAGAACCCGTTCAATACCCCCGCCGAGACGCCGTAAATCTGGCGGACTTCGCCGCCCCCGCGCGTAAAGCCATCCTCCACCGCCCGCGTGGCGACCATCCCGCCAAGGATGCCGGAAAAACCGCCCGCCCCGTAGATGACGTTGGCCGGCTGGTCGAAGGGGAACGTGTCCAGCTGCCCGTCGAGAATCTCCTGGAAGCGTACCGTCAAGATGGCATGGTTTTCCACCGATTGGCGCATATTGGTGGAAGCTTCCGTGCTGCCGATATAGGGCAAATCCACATGGCCGACCACCGGATGGGAAGGAGGGGGCGTGGGACGAGGAGAGAGGCGCGACGCTTGGGCGAGTGCTTCCGCCAATCCACGCTGACGCTCCAGTAAATCCAGGTAACTCTCCGCCAGAAGCGCCTGGTTGCGTTCGTGGGCTGAGTGCATTACGAAGGAGGATGTGAACCAGTTGAGCGGCCATGGACGGATTGCGGTATGGGGGCGGACCCGCAGAATCGGCCGCGGGGCGGTGGCTTCCAGGTCGGCTACGATGGCCCCGGCGTCCACGATGGACGGGCGGCAATCATATCGCCAGGCTCCATTCACTGCGTGGGCATCGGTCGAAAGGCGGGTGCTCAGCCCGGCGATCAACGCATCCAGGAGGGGGGCGTCCTGCGGCGGGGGAATGTGCACGAAGGAATAATCGCATTGCAGGCTGTCGTCCGGCGGCCCATACATGCAGAAGACGGCCTCGCGATCCACCGCGCACAGATACAAGGGCACGCCCAGTTCGGAGAGGCGCCAATCATCGCGACCGGTATAGGTGCGCAAGCGTGAGACTACCCAACGCCGCAGGGGCTGCAGGGTGTAGAACCCATGGGTGGGGTTCAGTTTCAACCCGCGCAGGTCGCGGCTGCGCGCCCGGCTCAGGAAACTATGGAAATCTGAGGGGGCGCTCCAAGCTTTGCCCCAAACGTGCGGCGACTTTTGGGCCGCCCAAGCCAACCCGAAAGCCAGCGCTGCCAGGTTGCCACCGCTCACCCCAAAGATTCGCCCCGCCGTAACGCCTTCGTTCAGCAACCGTTCGGCCCACTCCAGTTCTTTGAGAATCCAAGGCAGGTCGCCCAGCTTGGCGGATTGAAAGATGATTGTGGGCGGAGACGCCAAGGCCTGGGCGGGGGTTTTCACTTGCGGAATGTTACCGTAAGCTGGAAGTAATCGCAACCGATTTTCCGAACGCCTGCCCTCGGGGAGTGCACAGGTTCCGTGGTTTTTGGAACCTGTGCGATTACGGACCGGGGGCCTGTCCCGGATGATCCTAGCGGGGAGTTGAATTCTTAACAGGAGTAATACACAGCTGCGGATTGATTATCCCTCAGGCATGATCAACAGAGAGTTACAGTTTTCTTTTTTGCAAATAAATGAAGGAATATATTGAAGGATACCAGATGAAAATACCATCTGGTATCCTTCCGATCACCAACATTATTTGGTTTTTCCGTGAGCGAAAGCCCTCTTTGCTATATTAATTTTTGAGTATTTTCTCTCCCTTTCACAGTTTTATTAGTGACCGTGATCCCTTATTCACGGCAGCGGAACAGGTGCTGCGCTCATGGTAGCTTTCCGAGCACGGTTTTCGCTTCGGATTCCATCGCCGCGCGCGTGGGCGCCGGCCCGTCGGCGACAAGGTCGCTATAGCCGAAGAAGATCGTACCCTTCCGGACACCGATTGCGCTGCCGTTGAGGGTCCCCGTGGGCAAGGTGAAGCTCGCCTCGGCGTAGATCGCCGCATCCCCCAGGTTAGGCACGTCGGTTGGGACAAGCCCCTCGCTGGTCAGCTGCGCCAGATTCTCCTGAATCGTGGCCAGGAAGTCCGCTTGATACGCTTTCGCCGTGGCCACGTCCGGTGCCTGGCCGACCTCCACCATAAACACGTTCTTGGTGTTGGCGCCGTAAGTGCAGATCTTCCCGCCGCCGGAGGTGGTGCTCTCCTCGCCGGCTCCGAACGAGCCGCCGGCGAGCTTGGACGCCTCCGCACTGGTGATCAACTGGCAGGGGTCAAGTGAGGTCGCCGCCGTCGCCTGTTGTTTTGGGCTAGTTGGTGCCGAAGTGGACGTCGGAGCAGGTGTGGACGTCGGAACAGGGGTGCTGGTTGGTGCGGCGCACGCGGAAAGCAGCGCGGCAATGGTTAGTACTGAAATACCAAGTGTCATTCGAGTCATTTTAATGCTCCTTTTATTTTTTTATGATTGTTTATCCCATTTATCAAAATGATAGTAAACAAATTAAATACTATTTATTATTATTATTTCATTAGAGAATATTCTATTTAATATTTTTAATTATTATATTCGCCCAACGGCCTCCGCTTCGCAATTCTCATCGCCCTCAAAGAACGAGGGCGATGTGCTCCGCGAGGGCAGACAGGTGGCTCAGCCTGCCCCTCGCCTGCCCTCGCGCCTGCCCTCGCAAAGCGGGGGAAGTGTGCAGGTTCCCAGTTCCTATGGGAACCTGCACGAATACGAAGCGATGGGAGCGATGAGCATCGGTGAGCCCGCCCTCGCGCAGCATGCTTGATCCCGTGTTCTTTCGGGTCAAGCATGCTTGCGTAGCGGGGGCTTCCGATGCGAAGAATCCGCGAGTTGGGGAAGCGGGGTGAGCCTACATGTTCCTATGGTTTTTAGGAACATGTACGGTTGCGCCCCCGGCCGCACGGTGGAAGCCTGCCCTCGCGGAGTGCACAGGTTCCCGTGTTGTTTGGGAACCTGTGCGAATACGAAGCGGGGGCCGTGGCGGGCTGCCCCGTGATCTATTCGGGGAAGCGACGGGGCCGCAGCCTCGGGTTGGGCGGAATTTTTGCAGGGTTTTTGGAAATCAACCCTTAACGGCTCCGGCAACCACACCCTTTATAATATACTGTTGGCAAGTCAAATAGAAAATAACAATCGGAATTATTGCCAGAACAAGCATTGCCATCATGGCGCCCATATCACGGCTGCCATAGCCGCCCTGCAGATACTGGACGGCAATCGGGATCGTTCTATAGTTGCTGCCGATCACCAGATAGGGCAGAAGATAATCATTCCAAATCCACATGGTGTTGAGAATTGCAACGGTAATATAAACCGGTTGGAGAATTGGCAATACGATCAAAAAGAATGTCTGGATCGGGTTGCAGCCGTCCATCGTCGCGGCTTCCTCTATTTCATACGGGATGCCTTTTACAAATCCGCTGAATATAAATACCGACAATCCGGCGCCAAACCCAAGGTAAATCACGATGATACCCACGGGATTATCCAAATGCATGATATTTGCCATTTTCGACATGGTAAACATCACCATCTGGAAAGGAACAATCATGGAAAACACCAAAAGATAGAAAAGGAACGAACTGATTTTGGATTTTACACGGGTAATGCACCATGCCGTCATGGAGGTAAACAGCACGATGGTCGCCACCGAGAAAACAGTGATAAATAGTGAATACTCGAATGCTTTAATGAACCCGGTCTTGGCAAGACCGGAAAAATAGTTTGTTGCCCCTACAAACGTCCGGGTATCGGGTAACGCAAAAGGCGTGTCGGAAATAAAAAATCTGCCTTTGAAGGAATTCATGAGCACAATAAAGATTGGAGCCAGGAATAAGACGGCCAGAATCAACAAAAATATAAAAGTGGCAGTTTCCGGAAGGTGTTTTTTGGCATTCATCAGTTCTCTATCTCCTTGCCTCTGGAAAATCGCAGCTGCAGCAGCACGATGACGGCAACAAACAGGAAGAAGATTACGGCCTTCGCCTGACCTACGCCTTCATAACCATTGCGGCCATAAAAAGTATTGAAAATATCGAGGGCGAGCATGGATGAGGCTCTGCCCGGGGCGCCGGCCGTAAGGGCAAGGTTCTGATCAAAGAGCTTGAAGGAATTGGTTACGGTAAGGAATGTACAAATGGTGAATGCCGGCATGACCAAGGGGATGGTTATGTTGTATAACAGTTGCCAGGAGTTTGCGCCGTCCATTTGGGCAGCTTCCATCAGCTCGGGGGAGATGCCCTGAATACCGGCGATATAAATGATCATCATATACCCTACCATCTGCCAATTCATCAGAACGACTAACCCCCAAAAGCCATAATTGGCGCTGTAGGTGATATCCACGTTAAAATTGATGAGAACCCCGTTGATAATGAGTTGCCAGATATACCCAAGAACAATGCCGCCGATGAGATTTGGCATGAAGAAAACGGTGCGAAAGACATTTGTGCCCCTGATTTTGCGGGTAAGGAGAAGTGCGAGCAAAAACGCAAAAACATTGATCAGCACCACCGAGACCAGGGCAAACTTCACCGTAAAGATCATTGCATTCAGAAAGGTATTATCTTCCGAAAAAGCGCGAATATAATTACTCACACCCACCCAGTGTGAATCGGTCACGGTTGTGAATTTGGTAAAAGAAAGATAAATGCCAAGCAGGAACGGTATCAAGAAGGAAATGAGGAATGCGACAACCGTCGGCAGTGTAAAGAACGCGTAATATTTTTTCGGCATTTTTTTCACAGGGTATCTCCTGCTCGGCAAAGGAATTGGCGCCATGCAATGCTGCGTCACCCCGCACCACAATCCGGGCGGGGTGACGCAGAAACCAAATCTACTGCTTATTAACTTTTCGCTTTTTCAATCTTCCACTGGTCAATAAACAACTGTTTTACATCAGCCCACTTCATGGTGCCTTGTGCATACTGCAGCAATGCAGCGCCGAAATTGTTCTTGAACGTCTGGTTCGGGAACACGGTGAAATTCCAGGCCACATTGTATAGATTGGTATCGCTGATGTAGCGGATCACTTCTTTCGCCAATGGATCTGTCGGTTTTTCGTTGTCGGCGAATGTGTCGAAGGGAGCAATGAAACCCAGATCCTTGGTAACGAAAGCCTTCCCTTTTGCGCTGCTATACAGCCACCAGATGAAATCTTCGGCAAGTTTCTGTTTTTCGGGGGAGGCTTGCTTGTTAACTGCGAAGAAGTTCTCGGTGCCAACGTTGATGGACTGCTTTTCTTCACCCGGCATGCCGGTATAAATTGGCAGGAATTTTACATCTTCCGCCTTGACCACATTGCCGGCGACACCCGAGATTTGACCCCAGGCCCAGTTGCCATTCTGTACCATCGCGGATTGACCCAGTGCAAACTCCGCCATGGAATCATCCACGCTTTTACTGCCCAGCAACGTCGGGGCGGTGGTCGAGTTGTTCAAATAGAGATCAAAGATATTCTTGAAATTGTCCGAATACTGGAATTTGATCGTCATGGTGGCGGCGGGGTCTTTGATGTCTATGTTGTTGTCCCTGAACTCATAAAATACCGGGACATCGGCAAGATGTGTCTGCCAGCGCCAGTCTTCGCCGGGTTTTAAAGAAGTGGAAGAAAACACGCCCTTAATCCCCAATTGGCCTTTCTTTGCGGTCATGTCTTCCACAACTGCTTTCAGCGTCGCAAAATTGTTGATTTCCGTCATGGATTTCGCTTTAGCGCCATCCATTGCAAAATACTTGGTCATGACGGCATTGTTGTAAATGATCCCATAACCTTCCACAACATATGGGACGCCAAATACGCCGCCGCCATCGGTAACCGCCAGGTTTTTATCGGAAAGATGTTTATACAGATCGGTGTCTTTGAGATCCGCACAGTAATCTTTCCAGGCTGCGTAACCGACGGGACCGTTGATTTGGAAGAGAACGGGCGCATCGGACTTGGCAATTTCGGATTTTAACGTTTGCTCATACGTTCCCGATGCAGCGGTTACTACTTTCAGCGTAACCCCTGTTTCCAGTTTGTATTCGTCGGCGATCTTTTTGTAGACTTCGGACACTTCCGGTTTGAAATTCAGGTAATACACTTCTCCGCCCGACGGAGCAGTGGTTGCAACTGCTTGTGTTGCCGGGACCTGAGTTTCACCTGCTTGTGTTGTTGGGGCCTGAGTTGCAACCGGTGTCGGGGTTGTGCATGCGGCAAGTGCAAACGCAGCGATCAGGAGAATACTCATTAGGGAGAACAACTTCTTGGCCATTTTTCCCTCCATTTGAAAAAAAGCCCTTACTACACCTTCTTAACTTACCGATACGGTTTTTTTAGACTCACCTCCTTTCATTTCCGTCGTCTGCTTCTTTACGAGTCACTCAGAAAAGACTCAGAACACAATTTCCATCCCGGAAGAGCGCCTGTTTAAAAGCGCAGTTGAAATCCAATTCTGTGGGATGTCATTAACTTTCTTTTTGTATCCGTATGTCGAATGGGCTGGATTGGAATAAATCGTATTAAATCAATAATCGTATGTTTAATAAGGTATTTTACATCTTCTCTTGGAATCAACCAGAAGAAGGTATTCAACCCTACCTCCTTTATTAACTACACATTTAGCTTAACCTCTCTTTTATTTCAAAAATTTATCTCTCTTAATATAATAGCATACCCAAATAATGTCAATTAATAAACGCCATTGTTGAATGGCTGATTTGCGTGGCTGGGGCAGTATAGCAAGGGTGGGGCAGCCAGACCGGGGGGTAATTCAATATCACCGGCGGGTGAGCCGGCTAAGCGGCCTGTATCTCCCCCCTGCGTAATTCATCACCACCCAAAAAACGGGTGGTGATTGCTCCAGGGGTAATGGGAGCCGCCTGGCCGGCTCTGCGCGGGAACACTCTTTAATCCGGAAGTATTTCTCCCCAGGTCGTTGCGGGTAAGATCAGCCCGCGTTAAATCCGTACCCAACAACCATAACCCGAATATTCAGGCCAGTTTCCCCACAAAATCAAGTAACGTCTGAAGGAATTTATCTCCATAGGATGAATTGAATATGTCCGTCCCGTGCATGCCAATCCCAGGATAAATTACCAGTTCCCTCGGTTCGGCGGCATTGTCATAGTTGAGCTGAGTGTCCTTGGCCCATGAATCGTTTTCAGCGGCGATGAAGAGTTTGGGATATTTAATGTCCAGCAAGGATCCCCCGAAGTTCGGACCGGCAATCATTACCAGACCGATCATTTCCGGTTCACTCGCTACGGAGCCGCAAGCCGTTACGCCCAGGCTGGCACCGATGCAAACGACGTGTTGGTAGCCGACATTTCTCAATTGCGCCAGGACGATGGCGATCTCCTGCGAAGCGCCGATATAATCCGACTGCAAGTAACTAAAGGTGATCACGGTGAACTTTTGTTTATCGACCGCCTTGACGAAAGGATCCCACTGCCCCTCACCTCCGGAGGACATATTTGCCAGGATAATGGATGTTTCGCCCTGCCCGTATGAATGGCCGGGGAATTTCTTGTCCGGTGGAATATCGAAGGTAACGATTCCTTCCGGAAGGGGAAAGGTCGGCGTGGGGGTAAAAGTGGGCAGAGGCACGGGCGTGAGCGTCGGCGTTGCCGTGGGAGCGGCAGGAGATGCAGTACAACTTACCGATAGAACAAGAAGGATGAGAGAGACAAATTGGATGAGGGTTTGTTTTTTGTTCATATCCTATTCCTATTTCAAGGGCATGGTGGAGACTAAGCCTTCGATAGGGTCGACCGGCGTTTTACATGGTCCGTTTCAAAGCGCCGTGTAGTAAATCGTCCGACAAGCGTGTGTTCTCCCCCCACTCCCGGCCTTCTTTAGGCCGCGCCTGGCAACTGATACAAGAACTTTTGAAAACCCGTAAATACTTTGCTGATCTCGTCGGGTTGGCCGATGTCGGCCACGGCGTCGACGAGCCAGCCAACTAAAACCGTCCGGCTGCGCCGAAGACCTCGTACAGACGGCCGCACCACTGGAAGTATGCGGTGCGAACACCTGCGTAGATATCGAACATGCTGGCTTCCGGTTTGGCGGCCGCCAGGCGCATGTTGTCGGCGGCGGCGTTCATGATGCTGGTGGCAAAATTGATCTTGCTGATGCCGGCTGCAATCGCCGCCCGGAATTGTTCGTCGGAAAGACCCGTCCCGCCGTGCATGACCAGCGGCACGTTCACCCGCCGGCGGATTTCGCCGACTAGCTCCAGATCCAGGCGGGGTTCACCTTTGTACAGTCCGTGGGCATTGCCAAAAGCAATCGCCAGGAAATCGACGCCTGTCTCTTCGACAAAATTCTCCACGTTTTCAGGATCAGTGAAACCGATCCGCCGGCCGCCGAGGGAATCATACTCCTCGCCTAGGCCGACCTGCCCCAATTCGGCCTCGACGCCCGCACCGGCAGCATGCGCTGCATCCACCACCCGCTTTGTGTTGGCGATGTTCTCTTCGAGCGGCAGTTTCGAGCCGTCATACATCACGTCGGTGAAATCATAGGAAAGCACTTCCAGGCACTGATCCACGCTGGCGCCGTGATCAAGCATCAGCGAGACAGGCACATCGGTATCTTCCACCCGGCAGCGTACGTAAGCTGCCAGGGCGCGGCAACTGGGCAAGGCGGCGAAGGGTGAGTAAATGCCGATGATGGTCGGGGCGCGCTTTTCCGTCAGGGCATCCATCACCCCCTCCATGCCCTGCATCTCAAACACGTCGAACAGAGGGACCGCATAGCGCTCCCGGCGCGCTTTTGCCAATTCATTTTTGATCGAGACCAGTGTCATCGTTGCACCTATTACCCTTCGGTCACTTCAATCTCCACCCGGAAATCGCGCTGCTCGCCCGGCTGCAGGAATTGCAGCGCGCCGCGAGCGCGCTCCCGGCTGCGCCCGCCGACCCGGCAGTTGGCCGGTTCCACTCCCAGAACATAATTGCTCTGCCCCATCATTTTCCACTGGACGAGATTCGGCAGAGTAGCCTTTTGGAAACGGACGCGCAACCCCAGTTTGCGCGGGCGGTTGACCAACTGGATACCGGCCCAGCCGGTTTTATCAGCGGGCAGGTCATGATAAAAAACCTGTTCGGCGTAACCCGGCGTCGGTTTCTGGAAGCGCATCCACTCATGCAAACCCGGTCCGGCTGCTGCGTCCCGCGGTTCAACGGGATGCGGTTCGGCCACCAGTTCGCTGTTCTCATCCAGGAATGGGAAGCCCAGGTTGATGTGGTACAGGAGCATCAGCGGACTTTCGGCCGCGCCCAGGTTTTCGACCAGGTCGTGGACGGCGATGCGGTTGCCGCCCAACTCCACCGTAATGCAGCGCTTCAAGCGCAAGTTCTCGCCAAAGGCGCGCGCCTGCCGCATCTCCCCTTCGATCCAAAAAGAACATTCGTCGCCCTGCCAGGTTTCGTCCACGCGCAGGCGTTGAGCAGGCAAGTGTGAGAGGCGGCCATGCAATCCGAGCGACTCGCCTTCGTCTTCGTCAGGCGCGCCGAGATAGGTCAGGCCACAGCCGGTCAGCAGGCCGGCGCCAAAAGTACGCAACCATTCAGCGTTTTGCGGATCGTAGTACATCGGGTGACTCCAGCCCGTCGGCGAGACCCAGGCAAGCGGCATGCCTTTGTACGAAGCCGGGCCGATGTCCATGCCGCGGTCGAGCAACACGTTGAAAGCCAAACCCGATCCAGTACAGACGTCAGCGACGCGCAGGCCGCGTTCGGTTCCGTCCGCCCATTCGCCCAGCCTGATGCCGGCAATTTGCGAAAGGTCTCCCACGTAGTTCAGCAATTCCGAATGCGTCCAGGAACGATTGAATAGATTAGCCATCCAAAAACCTTCCCTTCCTCCTATGTTGCCAAGTCACGCAAATAATCGGCCATCAACGGCCACAGGCGCTGGTATTTGGCGAAGCGTTCGCTGTATAAACTCTGCTTTTTCGGGTCAGGTTCGAAAGTCCGATCCAATTGGACCATGGTCTCGACGCCAACTTCCAGAGAGGGGAAGACTCCGCATCCCGCCCCCGCCAGGATGGCCGCGCCCAAAACACCCGCCTCTTTAATTTTAGGGCGCACGAACGGGCGCCCCAAAATATCCGCGCTGATCTGAAGCCAGGCGTCCGATTTACTGCCGCCGCCGACGGCGCGAAAATCCGCAACCTCGATGCCCGCCCCTGGCAAGCCCTCGAAAGTCTCGCGGATGTAAAACGTCATCGCCTCGATGAGACCCTTCAAAATTTCGCCGCGCGAAGTTTCCAATTTCAGCCCCGCCACCACGCCGCACGAATCCGCGATGAAGTCCGGCGGGCCAGTGATTGCAAAATGCGGCAGCACCATGATCCGGCTCAGATCCTCGGGCATTTCCGACAACAAGGCCGCGTACAAGTCTTGTCCGCCGGCTTGCGCCTGCCGGCGTTCTGCGCCGGCAAACGTATTGCGGAACCATTTGACCATCGAACCGCCCTGATTGTAGAGAAAGCAGACGTACTGCCCCGGCACGGCGTGGTGCTCGGTATTCAGGCCTCGCTCGATCATGGCCGATGCTTCGGGCCGCCGCCTAAAAACCGGCATCAGGCACAAGTAGGTGCCCATGCCATACATGGCCTGTCCCGGCGCGATCACACCGCAACCGATACCATTACAGCACTGGTCGTGCCCGCCGCTGACAATGGGAATGCCCGCCGATAGGCCCAACTCCTCGGCGATGGTAGCTGCCAGGGAACCAATCACCGCCCCGGAGGGAACCGTGGGAGGCAGCTTCTCCCGGTCCAGCTGCGCCAGCCTCAGCATCTCATCCGACCAGTCGCCGCCTTCGAGGTCGAACAGCAGGGTGCGGTTCGCCAGGGAGTAATCCACTTTGGCGTCAGCACCCAGCATAAAGGAGACCAAACCGCTCCAGAGCAGGAAAATGTCGGCCTGCTGATAAAGGTCAGGCTGGTGTTGCTTCAGCCACTTCAACTTGGTCAGC
>JBEKLP010000010.1:0-46586 GCA_050010135.1 Anaerolineales bacterium | reverse complement strand
CGCTGCGGGCGATGTATTCCGCCACCCACAGCGCGTCGAAACGGTTGCCGCCGTCCACCACCCACACCGGCCGTTGCAACGCGATCTGCGCGGTCAGCGCGAGCGCCAGCGGCACGGCGTCCGGCCCGTAGAGCGCAGCCAGCCCGGCCGGCGGCTCCGGAGCGGCGTTCAAAGCGCGTTCTTCTTCCATGCCCACAGTATGCAGAACATATGTTCTATTGTCAAGGGGGAACAAACCGTTGCGCAGAAAATGTCCGAATTCAGTGGATAAATGATTGTTAAATTATTCGGTGGGGCGAGGAGTAGAGAAAGATTAATTTCCAATCGCTTACCCCTCCCTGCCCTCCCCATTCTGGGGAGGGTGGCCGGACCCTCGGTGGTTTTCCGGGGGGAAGGCCGGGAGGGGTCATTGGGAAGCATGGGATTGAGGGGATTATTTTCTTTCGGCCATCGCGTAACCATGCAATGGAATTGCGATCACGGATTTCACGGATAAAAAACGGATGACACGGAGGAGCGATCCTGCTCCCGGCCCGTCCCCCAAAAGCCAGCCGACCCACAACGGATTCCGCGGCCATCGGGACGCTGATGGGAAGATTAAAATAAACCGCCTCGGCTTTTCAAGAACCGGGGCGGTTTTCATTCCGGTGAGGCAGGATATCCTACGGATGGACAGTGATGCTTTCTATCAGCGCATCCAATGCGGCGATAGTCGGAGAATACGATTCCGGGGGTTGGGCCTCCAGTTTGGTCACGAGGTCGGCAATATATGTGTCGAACTGATCACTAAATTGCTGCTGGCTCATCCCGTTGGGTGGATTGTCACCGTTGGGTGGCAGCATCGAATTGGAAATCGGCAGGATAGCGGAAATCCAGTACCGCCCGTCGGTGGTTAATCCTTGAAACGAGTAAAACATTTCATGGTTGTTGATCGGATCGAAAAATTGACTGTATTGGGCGAGATAACGGATCCCGCTGCCGCCGGAAAACGAGATGACTTTATATTCGGCGCGGAATTCCTCCGCCGCATTAAAAATGGGCAGAAGAGGCAAAGCACCCTTTGCCGGAAGCGCCCCGCCTGCAATCAGAGCCTGCAGCGCGGCGACTCTCCCGTCGATGATGTCCGGAGCCAATGCGTGGAAATCCTGAACCGGATACACGTCGATATGAGCGGGGAAGAAAGTATTGGGAAGAACATATTCCTGGAACGTTACTTCCGTAAATTGCGGGTTGACCGCAAAGCCCGGATCACTCGGCGATCCCGCCGCAGGAACGGTCTTGCATTGAAAACCCGAAGCCAGGGCCGGATCGAGGTTCAGGGTGATTTCATTGCAGGACAGGTTCGGGGTGGGGCTGGGCGCAAGCGTGACGGTCGGCGTATCCGTGGCCGGGATGGCCGACGTCGGCGTGCCGCTGACGGTCGAAACGGTCGCCGTCGGTAGATTACAGGCAAACACAAAGATCAAGACAGGAACAAACCAGTAGAATATTTTCTTCATTATTCCTCCTTGTTCACGCGGCTATTATATATGGAAACCTCCGAGATTTCTTCCTCCCCGCGAAGTGGAATTCCAATGGAAAACGTCCGGATCCATCACCCCGGTGGTAACCGTCGGATAGCAATGAATTGGATTTTTCGTGATCCCGTTCCTGTATGGGCAATAATTTCCAGCTTCCTATTGGAATAGGGTGGATGATCAGCGCCTTATGTAGATACGATTGTTATCAGGGCGGGTGACCCCGCAGTCCACAGAACGGACTGCGGGGCTGGAGATGGCTCTAAGGTCAATTCAATACTTTTACAGTTTAATGTTGTTAAGAAATTTCCTTCTTGAGAGGGTGATCCCGCCATCCATAAACCGGATGGCGGGACGGGAGATGGTTTTAATAACGACGCAATATATATCGGGTTACGTGATGTTAAGCTTGTTCCTTCTTGAGCGGGTGACGGGATTCGAACCCGCGAATGCTTGCTTGGGAAGCAAGTGCCTTACCACTTGGCTACACCCGCGGGATGTTGCTTCCGCGTGGAATCGGAGCATGAAACGCCGAGCGACTGTCTGGGTTTGCCGCCCCCCGCTCGCGGAGACGGATTATAGCCAGCCGATCAAAGAGCGTCAACCTGCGGAACGCGGTTTCACTACGGGGCCTTGCGGAGTGTCCATGACAATCCACCCCAGATGCTCGATCGTTTTCCGGAGAGAATCGGCTTCTGCATAATTCCCCGCATCCCGAATTCGCTCCCGGTCCCGGACAAGCGCCAGCACTTCTTGCGGGGTCTCAGGGGTCGTATCGCGCGACGCCCGTTTACGTAGGACGTCCTCCCAGAGGTCATCCTCCACCCCGAAAGGTTTGGACGGAATGGAGTATTCTCCGATTTCCCGGAGCGGAAATTCCCCGCCCGAGGGATGGACGAACTCGCGACCGTTTTTGATAATAGTGGCAGCGCCTTTTCCCTCGACCCGCGCCGCAGCGTGTTTCCAATCCATCGTCAGCGTCGTGTGCTCGTCGAGGCCGAGGACGACCGCGCCCTCCGGCAGCAGGTCCAGAAGAATTTGGAAACGCTCCCGGCCAACGAAGCACCGGCTGGTGTCCAGTTCCTCGCCGCCTTCGGCGTTGTTCCAGTGGGAGACCAGGATCAGCTTCCAGCCCAGCGCCCCGAAGAGATCAAGCCCCGGTTTCCAGTGCGGGTCTTCCCCGGCTTTGTAAATTTCGTATACCGGCAGCGCCCACGCACCCGCGGCGATCATCGCCGCGCTGGCCAACACGAGCGTCGCGCCCTGCTGCCAGGCCGCAAGGATCATCCGCCAGGCCAGGCTATGATCCAATTGGCGAACCGTATAAGTTGGGCTGCCCGCGCCGAAAAAAATCCAATCCGTGATCGGAAGCGGCCCCAGAATTTCGGGAGAATCCGGGCTCAGCGGGGTGCCCTTCCTCCGGGCCGGGATCACGCTGATGCGCGGGTTCTTTTCGCCCAACTTCGTCCGCAGAAAATCGGCCACCCTTCCGGCCACCTGCGCAGAATTCGGCTCGAATCCGGCGGGGGTCTCCAGGATGGAAATCCGAAAGGCTTTATCGAATCCCCCGCCAAGCCTCTGAAAAACAAGGCCGCCGGTGGGCGACGTTTCCCCCGAACCGAAAAAAACCACGTTTCCGAGCGCCATAACCCTCCCCGGCGACCGAGTGTATCATCAAATCGATTGTCTTATAATAAGCGCCGCATCGTTGAAAGAGGCAAACGGGTTGGAAATCCATAGAGTTCCGTTGGGAAAAACGGGGATAACGGTTCCACCGCTGGGCATCGGCGCCTGGTCGTGGGGCGACAGGATGTTCTGGGGGTATGGAAAGGGATACGACGAGGCCGATGTTCGCGCGGCGTTCGACGCCTGCCTGAACGCCGGGATCAATTTCTTCGACACCGCCGAGGGATACGGACAGGGCCAGTCGGAAAAAATGATCGGTCGGTTTCTACAAACCGAACAGCGTCCGGTGCAAATCGCCACCAAATTCTTCCCGTATCCTTACCGGTTGACTAAGGGCAGCCTCCAGCGCGCGCTGCTTGGCAGCCTGAAGCGGTTGGGGCTTCCGAAGGTCGATCTGTACCAAATCCATCAGCCCATTCCTCCGGTTCCGCCTCCGGTATGGATGGAGGCGCTCGCGGATGCCATGCGGGATGGGTTGATCCTGTCGGCCGGCGTATCGAATTACAATGTGGAAAGAACGCGCGCTTCCTTTCAGGCACTGGCGCGGTTCGGCATTCCCCTCGCGTCGAACCAGATTTCCTACAGCCTGCTGGACCGTGCGCCAGAACGCAACGGACTGGTCGCGGTGTGCCGGGAGTTTGGGGTGACGATCATCGCCTACAGTCCGCTGATGCAGGGAATGCTCACCGGTCGCTATACGGCGGAGAACCCTCCCCCCGGGATCCGCGGATTCCGCTATTCCAAGAATTATTTTGCGCGAATCCCGCCGCTGCTAGACGTAATGCGCGAGATCGGCCGCGGCCACGGCGGGAAAACGCTCACCCAGGTGGCATTGAATTGGGTGATGGCCAAGGGTGCCATCCCCATCCCGGGAGTAAAGAATCTCCATCAGGCGGAAGACGTGCTCGGCGCGCTAGGATGGCAGCTTTCAGCCGCGGAAGTGGCCGCGCTGGATGCCGCCAGCGACCGGGTGCAGAGCGGGTCGACCAGTATCACACGGATACCGGTTTACGGACAAAATCATTAAGAGGAATCGATATTAAGATCAGCGCCAGCATTCAATGCAATCCGGTGATAAAAAACCGGCCGCAGGCGGCGGCATGAACTCCGATCCATCGCCCCGGATCCTGGTCACAGGCGTGACCGGTTACATCGGCGGCAGGCTGGCTCCGCGGTTGTTGGAAGCCGGATACCGGGTGCGCGTCCTGGCCCGCGACCGGCTGCGGTTGGCCGGACGCCCGTGGGCGGATGAGGTCGAAGTGGCCACGGGGGACGCGCTCGAAGAGGGCACGCTGGAAGAGGCCTTGCGCGACGTCGATACCGCCTTCTTCCTGCTGCACTCTCAACGCGGAGGCGCCGCCTTGCTCGAGCGCAATCTCACCGCCGCCGAACATTTTGCGCAAGCGGCCCGTTCAACGGGTCTGGGCCACATGATTTTTTTGGGCGGGCTCGGCCAGGAACAATTCGACCGCTCCGGTCTGCTGGCCTCCCAGCGCCGAACCGCCGATACGCTGCGCCGGTCCGGCATTCCCCTGACCGAATTACGGTCCGGTCCGGTGGTGGGGAGCGGCAGCGTTCTGTTCGAAATCGTGCGCCATACCGCGGAACGGTCCCCGGTATTCTTCTGCCCGACCTGGCTGACCACTCCAATCCAACCCATCGCCGTTCGGGATCTGCTCGCTTACCTGATCCTGGCCGTATGCACGCCCGCCGCCCGCGGGAAGATCATCGAGATCGGCGGGCCCGAGGTGACGACCCTCAAGCAGATGATGCAATCCTATGCGCGGGAGCGAAACCTGCGCCGGTTGATGATTTCCCTGCCGTGGTCCCTCCCTCGGATCTCTTCCTATTGGGTGCATTGGGTGACGCCCATCCCGCTCGAACTCGCGCGGACGCGCATCGAAGGGCTGTACAAACCGGCCCGGGTGGAAACCTCCGACGCGGAGAAAATCTTCGGCGCGGTGCCGCTGATGGATTATCAGGAATTCCTGCGCCGGGCGATCGAACGGATGGAATGCGGGGAAGTGGAAACCACCTGGACCGACTCGCTCGCCAGCAGCCAGGGCGACCAAACGCCCCGCAGCCTGGACTTCCAGGAAGGGTTGATCCTGCAGCGCCGCCAGCGCCTGGCCGCCGCGCCCGCACTCGCAGTGTTCCGCGTCTTCACTTCGCTCGGCGGGGAAAAAGGCTGGTTTTATATGGACTGGATCTGGCGATTTCGCGCCTGGCTGGACCGGCTGGCCGGCGGCGTGGGCCGCAAGCGCGGAAGAAGACATCCCCAGGATGTTCGACCGGGAGATGTGGTTGATTTCTGGCGCGTGGAGAAAGTGGAAGAAGGGCGTCTACTGCGCCTGCGCGCGGAAATGCGGATGTTCGGACTAGGATGGCTGGAATTTCTCGCCACGCCGCTCGAAGGCGGAAAGACCCGTTTGCTTCTGACAGCCTATTACCTGCCCAAGGGGTTTCTCGGAATTCTCTACTGGCATTTCCTCGAGCCGATCCACGCCGCCATTTTTTCCGGATTGATCCGCGCCATCTGCCGCCGGGCGGAGAGCGCGTCCAAAAGCGCGGCGTAATTCAAAACCATTGTCGCGATCTTCGCGCCGCGATTGCCGCGTCGTCTTAAATGCCGGCGCTGGAATACGAAACCCGCCTCCGGCCTTCCGTCCGAAGGCAAGCGGTGCGGGCTGTGCCCAATGCAAGGGTCCGCCCCGAAGGGGCATCGCATATCAGCGCGGGGATTTATCCCCGCGTGATCTCGGTACCGCGAAACCACTGTGTCTCAGCCTGGGGATCCCTGGCCCACTCCCTCGCCTGCGGTTCGGGACAGGCCCGCCGGGGCGGGCATTCCCGCGTGTCTTTGGCGGGGATTCATCCCCGCGGGGACACCGCGCCGCATGATTCCGCCCGGCTCTACCGATAAAAAAAGAATCGCGCCGGAAAATCCCGGCGCGTCTTTTATGGAACGGAGTGTCCAGCCCCCAAAATTGAAAGACTATCGGCTAATAGAGACTATCCAAAGGCACGTCCACCCCGCCCGGCAGATTGATGGTAAAACTGGTCAGGCCTTTGTCGACGATGAAAACCCATGTCGCGGAAGTGATCGAGCTGGAGGCGCCTTGCGATTGCAGGAACGTCCACGAAACCAAGCCGTTTACGGTCACATCCCAACCGGCAAGCGTGGAGTGCGCCGTATTGTCGGTCAGCACATTGGCCTTCACGATCAGGAAAGAATCGCTGGGGGATGTAGGAGTGTAGTCCTGCGATCCAACCAACCAATGGGATGCCGTTGTCACACTGACAAATTGCAGGTCCACTCCATCAACTGTTACTGGAACGGCAATCCCCGGGATTTCGGTCGGCGTCGGGGTCTGGGTCGGCGTGGGAGTCAGGGTCGGCGTGGAGGTGGGCGTGGCCGTGGGCGTCGGGGTTGGAGCAAGGAATGGAATCGAGTTGCAGGCGAGCGCGGAAATCACCAGCGTTGTTGCACAAGCAATCCAAATAAATCGTTTCTTCATGATGGCTCCTTGGCCGAAGGGATGATGGATGCGATTAACTTCGCGAAGTCCTGTAGCGCCGTTCAGAAAATCGAATGCGCTCTTCTGCCAACGTGGGTTTCCAAAGGTAGGATTGTCGGTTCTTCCATGGTAGAAATCTATGATAACAGGTTACCTCGATTTCGGGCGGTCTTCCCGTAAAAATTGTCTAAATAGTCAGCGGTCTGAAAAAGCGGCGTCGGTTAGCGAATCGGATCCAAAGGAAAATGGGTGTCGTCCGGCAGGATGAGCACGAACGACGCGGCATCTTTCTGGAAAACAAAGGGGATCACCGCCCGAGCCAATGCACCGGTATTTTTATCCATCCCATTGCATAAGTTTGTGAAATTGGAATAATGGTTATTGTTGTCCCCAACCTCCATCATATCAATCTCATTCGTGCTGATCCAATTATGACTATCATCTGAACCTGAACCTGTTTCCCCCAGAAAAAAATCATACGCTCCGGCGCGTTTTGTCGTTACGCCGGGGAGTAGTGCGTGCCGGCATCCGCTTCCGCCCGCTCCCGCCGTCCGGCGATTGCCTCCGCACAAGAGGGCGAATTACTTTATAATCCACAGGCACGATTTCCATCCGGAGGATCTCCCCGTGCCGGAAATTAATACCGCAGCGCCCGAATTCGAACTGGCCGACGCGTTTGGCTACACGGTTTCGCTCTCCGCCTTCCACGATCGACTGAACGTCGTGCTGGTGATCAATCGCGGTCTGGTATGCCCGTTCTGTCGGCGGTATCTTTCTCAGCTGCGTTGGGATACCCCCGCGTTCGAATCGCGTCAGACGGTGATCCTGGCGATCACGCCCGACCGTCCCGAGCAGGTGCGTTCATATTGGGAGCGCGAGGAGCTGCCGTTTCCGGGGTTTGCCGATTCCGATCACCGGGTGGCTTCGCTGTATGGACAGAAAGTCGACCTCTTCGGCAGGGGCCGGCTTCCCAGCATCGTCATCGTGGACCGCCAGGGCCGGATCCGGTATCGATACGACGGATCCTCGGCCCCCGACCTCCCTCCGAACGAAACCCTCCTGAGCGAATTGGACAAAATCAACCAGGAATCCACCGGCGAATGAAACGCGCCCCGTCCGCCCTCGCACCTGCCCTCGCGCCCGCCCTCGCGAAGCAGGGGAAGCGGGGGCTCGCACTCTTCTTCCTGTCGGCGGGGATTCTCGCCGCATGCGGAAGGGTCGAGCGTAAGGTTCGCATCGCCGTGCTCACCGATCTGACCGGCCCGCGCGCCGTCTACGGCGAGGGAATCCGGCGCGCGGCGGCGCTCGCGCTCGAGGAACGGCGCAGCACGCTGCTTGCCGCCGGATGGGATGTGGAACTCCGGGCCTTCGACGCCGGCGTCCCCGCCCCGGAACTGGATACCACCGTCCGCGGCATCGCCTCCGATCCGGATATTTTTTGCGCCGTCGTCCATACCGATTCGGGCGGAAATCTTGCCGCCGCTAAAATATTTCACCCCGCCGGGATCGCGCACATCCTTCCCGCCGAAACCGCATCGCTTCCGGATCCCGCTTCCCAACCGGAGACAATCTTCCTCTCTCCCGACGACCGCTCGCACGGTGCGTCCGATGCCGAAGGAGCGCTCTCCCGCGCCGCTGTTCGAATCCTCCTGACCACGGATGCCGATGCCCACGCGCTTTCCATTGCCGGCGGATTTCGCCAGCGCGCGCAATCCGGCAGTTTGACGGTTTACAACTTTCAGATTATTTCCGAACAGGATCTTGCCGACTGGGCGTCTTCCTATCAATCCATTCGTCCCGATTTGGTTTATTTCTCCGGATCTTCGCAACTCGCCCTTTCCCTTCTGGATCGAATGGCCGCTTCCGGTTTTCCGGGTTCGCTTTTCTTCGCCCAGGATAATCCGGAGGATCCGTTGCCTTCAAACTTCACTTCGGATTCCGTCACGCTAATGTTCTCTCCGGCGACAGCGGATTCCGGGGGAGGCGCCGTCGTTTCCGCAGCGATGAACGATTATCGAGCCGCATACGGCGCGAATCCCCCCGCGCTGGCCGCACTGGGATACGACGCCGCATCCTTTTGTCTATCCCCACTTTTAAAGAAAGGCACAGGCAACCTGAGTCCCGCCAACGCCCGATCCTGGGTTCTGGATCAATTGCGGACGGGCGATGTGTTTCAGGGCCTCACCGGATCCTACACCTTCGGCGGCGGGCGGCCGTGCCAGATTCCGATTTATCTTGGCGGGCAGCTTTCCCTTTCCGGTTGGGCACCCGTACCCACTCCGGGACCGGCGCTGCGCAAGATTCCAGAGTGTTGAATTATTATTTTATAAAAAATTTTGATTTTAGTGCAATTGGGCTGTGTGGCCATGCCTTTTCCCCAAAAAATCCATCATCCATGCGGAGTTTTCGATAGCCCCATTTCGGTGATAAAGATGCGCAATCCGGACGCAGTCAAGGGTTCCGTTTTCCCCCGGAGGATGCTATCATCCCCTGCGGAGGTTGCAGGATGCGTCTGGAAAACGAAAGCCGCGTAGGCATCATCGGCGGCGGACCCGCCGGTTGCTTCGCTACCATCCAGCTGCTGAACCGCGCCCGGGAAGCGGGGCTGCGGCTCGACGTGCGCATCTTCGATCCGCGCTTCGACACCGACGTAAGGGGTGTGGCCGCCTGCAAAGGATGCGCCGGGATCGTCTCGGCCAACGCGGTGCAATCGATCGAATCCCTCGGCTTGAGCGTTCCCCTGCGCGTGATCCAGGAAACCATCGAAGAATACCGGGTTCACATCCTCGGCCAAACCATCCGCCTGCCGCAGCCGCATCCGGGGCGGAAGATCCTCAGCGTCTACCGCGGTCGCGGGCCGCGCACCCACCGGGGCGAACCGATCGAAAGCTTCGATTCCTACCTGATCGCCGAAGCCGTGGCGCGCGGCGCGGTCTATGTGCCGGAGCGTGTGCGTAGCCTGGGCTGGGATCGCGGACCGCTGGTGCGCACGGAATCGACGACCTTTGCCGCTGATCTTATCGTGCTCGCGGCCGGCGTCAACAGCCGCCCCATCCCCGAGCTTTTCTTCAACTACACGCCCCCCCAAACGGGCATCATGGCTCAGGACGAAATCCGCAAACCGGCGGACTGGCCCGCGCACACGGTGATCGCCTTCTTCGGCCCGCCCAAAGGGCTGATCTTCGGCGCGCTGGTGCCCAAACGCGATTACCTCAACGTTTCGCTTTTGGGGCACCAGCTGGGTCCAAATCCGATCCAGGGATTTTTTCAGGCGCAGCAGGGACCAATGGCGCAATACCTCTCCGTCCCGCCCGAAAGCTGCTGCGGCTGCACCCCGCGCGTGCCGCTGCACATCGCGCCGCGCTATTACGGCGACCAGTGGGTGGCGGTGGGCGACGCGGCGGTGGCGCGGCTGTACAAGGACGGCATTTCCTCCAGCTTCCTCACCGCCGAAGCGGCGATGCGCACCGCCCTGGATCAGGGCATCGACGCCGCGGCGTTCAAGGCCGGCTACGAGCCCGTCGCCCAGCGGATCGCGGCCGACAACCGCTACGGAGACATCCTCTTCGCCATCAGCACGGCCATCCTGTGGAATCAGCGCCTCACCTCCGCCTTCCTCTACAGCCTGCGCTTGGATGAAACCCGGCCGGAGGGGAAGAAGATTCTGGCCCGGCTGATCTGGGGCATGCTCACCGGGGACGAATCCTACCGCCTCCTGTTCCGCATGAGTTTCCGCCCGCGCGAACTGGCGGAGCTCGGCCGCGAGATCATCCGCCGCGGCCGGTGGCTCATTCCGGATTGAGGGAGCCCACACCCGCATGCGCTCGCGCGTCACGATCCTCGTTCTTTCGATCGCCTTCGCCCTGCTTACGCTTATCCCCTACCTCGCCGCATACGGCGGCGCCGGCGCATTCCGGTTTACGGGATTTCTGTTCAATCCCTTCGACGCGGCTTCGTACCTGGCGAAGATGCGCCAGGGATACGACGGCCAATGGCTATACCACCTGGCCTTCACCGGGGATCCCGGCCCGGGGGCGCTGCTGTTTACCTGGTATTTGCTGCTGGGTCATCTGGCGTGGGTTTTTCGGCTGCCGCTGATCGTCGTCTGGCACATCGCGCGGATGATGGGGGTGGCGGCGTTTCTCGTCGTCGCCTGGAAATTCTTCGGGCGCCTCACCCTGACGCCTCGCGCGCGAGCCATCGCCTGGGCGATCACCGCGCTCGGATCGGGATTCGGATTTGCCGCGATCGTCTCCGGCACGTTTACCAGCGATCTTTGGGTGGCCGAGTACATCCCCTTCCTGGGGATGATCACCAGCGCGCATTTCCCGCTCGTCACCGCCCTGCTCCTGCTGCTCCTGATGCGAATTGTGATGCCGGCGCGCAAGCCGGCCGCCTTACCGCTCTTCATCACGGCGGTGATCGGGATGATGTTGGGGGCGCTCCAGCCGTTCGCGATTCTGCCCCTAGGATTGGCCCTGGCAGTCTGGATTTTCTGGCAGCGCGCGGTGGACGGCCGCTTCCCGGAGGGAACCGTCGCGGGATTAATCGCCGCCGGCGCAGGGATGCTGCCCTGGGTCGTCTATGATTTCTGGATCACCCGGACTCTCCCCAACTTCGCCTCGTGGTTCGCGCAGAACCGGACCCCCACCCCGCCCGTATGGGACATCGCGCTCTCCCTCGGATTGCCCGGGCTCGTCGTGGCGATAACCGTCGTCCGCTGGCTGCGCTCTCCGGGCAGCGCTCGCGAAAAAATCCGATCGATCCCATCGGAAACGCTCCTGCTCGGATTGTGGTTGGCGATCAACCTCGTCCTGCTCTATGCGCCGTTTTCCCTGCAGCGGCGGCTGATGCTGGGAATGTGGATTCCGCTGGCGGCGCTGGCCGCGCCGAAGATCGAGGCGTGGGTGTTTCGCCCCGCCGCTCCCATCGCCCGCGGGTTGATCGTCGCTATGACGCTTGTGCTGACGAATTTAATTTTTCTCGCCGTCATTCTCCTCGCCGGTTTGCAGCACAATCCCGCCTTATTCCTCAGCCGCGATGAAGCCGCGGCCGCGGATTGGTTGAACACCAACGCGCGGGGATCGGTGGTGCTGGCATCGCCCGAATTAAGTTTGTGGCTTCCCGGTATGGCGGGCGTCCGTGTGGTCTACGGCCACCCGATGGAAACGCCGAATGCGAACGAGGCAAAGGCCGCCGTGGAAGATTACTATTCCGGGAAGGCCTCCAACCAGCTGCTGATGGATCGCGGAGTACGGTACGTCGTGCTGGGGCCGCGCGAGGAAACCTATAAAGGGATTTTGGACCTGACCGCGTTCGGGAAACCGATAATTTTTGGATCGGTAAGCATTTATCCCATTAGTAATTAATCTTCGTCTCCCCCCAGCCCGCATGCCGTCCGAAAACCTGTGCGGTTGCTTCTCACTTCCGACCATGGCCTTTTTTAGGCGATATACACTAAAAAATCGGATGCGTGATCAACATTAATTCAGCATAGTCCATAATGTTAGGCGAAAGACCAATGTTTATGATGCCGGTTGGTTGAACCGCTCTTCCTGCGAACGTCAGATCCGAATCCCGAGCCAATAAGGATCCACAAGTGCCGCCAGAATCCCCCAGATCGAACCCAGGACTGCGCCTCCGATGACGTCGCGCGGATAGTGAACCCCGACATATATCCGGGTGAAACCGACCATCGCGGCGACTGCGTACAGAGCGACGGTTCCCCCAACACCAAGCGCAAACCGGTGGCTGAGTAACGTTGCCAAGAAAAATGTCTGGGCGGTGTGACCGCTGGGAAAAGACCGATCCCGTTCCCGCCACCCGATGATTCGCGTCCCCTCGAGAGCGAGAAATGGACGGGTACGATCCGTCAGCGCCTTGACGGTCTCGACCAGGAAAAACAAAGCCAGCGCGCCCAAGATAACCTCGACAGAAATGCTGCGGTAATTCAACAAGAAAAGCAAGCCCGCCAAGAGACAAGCGGCCCACAGATTGCCCGCTTGTGTCGCCAGCCACGTGACGCGATCCAGCCACTTGGGATGGTTCCTTCGAAGGTTGAGGAGCAGGAAAAACCAGGTATCCAGGCGCTGGCCGGCCGGCCAAAGCAGAGATAATGTGATCAGCGCAAAGAGAAAAACCAAGGCGAGCAGCGTCCGTTGCGCCAGCAGCGCCGCGAACAGTGCCGCCCGTGCCCCGCCCGGAAGCCAAATGAGAAACAGGATTAACCCCGTCACCAGGCAAATCAGGAAAGCGAGCCGCCGGTAGGCAAACCAAAGACGAGCGATATGCGATTCCGGCGGCAAGGGCACTTCTTGGCGGCTGCTATCCATGGGCCACCAACCCGCGGTCAGCGACCGGCAGGGTGGCTGGTTGGCCCGCCAGCGTGGCGTCGGTTGTGCCGACCATGACCGCGAGCGCGCGATGGTGAACCAGAGCGGTTATCGGTCCCAGGTCAAGCAGGACGCCGTCGGCAAGCACCGGCATCTGCGGATCCGTTTGGATCTTCAGTCGCTTCACCCGGTAATGCTTAACGTGGGCATCCTCTACTGCGCCGCCGGTGGACTGCATGGCGTAGGAGATCAGGTTCATTTTGCTCATATCCGAAAAAACGAAAACATCCAGACGGTTGTCGTTGCAGGATACATCGGGGGCGATCCGAAAGTGCGGCCCGAGATAGGGCATATTGGAAATCAAGACCATAGAAGCATTCGTGTCGAGCCGATGACGCCTGTCCAGAGTCGCACGCAGGCGCGAGGGCGTCGAAGAGACGAAGGTGGATAATAAGTTTCCGATCTGTCCCAGATCGCCGTGCTGGATGTCGTCCGCAACCGGGTAGAGATCGGAAAGTAAACCCAATGCCGCAGCTTCCAGGAACCAATGACCGGCCCGACCGCTGCGCAAATATCCAACGTCAATCTTTTGCCGACGGCCTTCGCGCAGGAGTGCGACGGCATCCGTAAGCGTGTCGGGAATCCCCAAGTTGAAGGCGACATTGTTTCGCGTGCCGGTGGGAATGATGCCGAGAGTAGCAGAGTTGCCGATCATGGCTCCCGCGACGGCATCAATGGTTCCGTCACCGCCCGCCACAACGACCAGCTGGATACCCTCCCGGATTGCGTTGCCTACCACGGCTTCAACTTTGCTATCGGGACGAAGTATAAAGACTTCCGGTAAAATATCCCGACTCTGCATCTCGGTAAGGATATTGGTAAGCTGCTGCGGTGATTCCTCCGTCCGTCCCGAGGTCGCATTAAAGATGAGTTTTGCCCGGAGCGGGCGGTGAGCGGCTGGCATTTTCGGCATGGTGGATTACCTACCTGGGCTGAAATTCACCTTCGATCGCGTCCCCGCATGATACTTCGCACCAATGGCACTCTCACAACCGGGTTGTCTTCGGCGTCGTATGCCATTTCCATCCGGTTCAGTCGGAATTGTTGTATGAGAGAGATCTCCAAGCACACGCCTCGGAGGATGTTAAAACAAACCCGTTAACTTGCATCCGTATGGTGTGACCGGCGAAGCTAGAGGTTTCTGAAATTCTTCGTCCTGGGCTGCGAAATATCCTTGACCATCCGGGCGGTCCCTTCCGGTTGGTCGATGCGTGTCGCCACGTCTGCTTGAGAGATGATCCCGACAATCTTGGACTCGTTGTCGACCACCGGAATTCGGCGCAATTGATTCTTCGCCATCGCATCCACCGCCTTCTGAACGTCGTCATCGGCGTGGCATGTGATGACCGTGCGGGTCATGACATCCGCAACTTTCGTGGTTTTTGCGTCGCGTCCGTCGGCCACAACCTGCAGAGCCAGGTCGCGGTCGGTGACGATGCCGATCAGTTTTTTAGATTGTTCGCTTTCGATGACGGGGATGGAACCAACGTTCTCCCGCTTCATCCATTGCGCCGCCCGGGTAACCGCATCGGAGGGCAAGCAACAAGCCGGGTTTTTCGTCATTACTTCACTGCATTTCTTCATGAGAATCTCCTTTCTTTTTTTTGTTTATGGCAACCAGCGGATGGCGATCGGGATCGGACCGATCATAAACCGCCGATGGAGGGAAGGACTGCCGGCCCGAAAAGAAACAGGATTCCAATCATCCAGCGGTTATTCTCTCAATTCGCGATCGTCATTGGATGCGGATATAGTAGCCGCTTTTTGCGCGAAGGCCGGGATGACAACGCGCTGGATGTAGCTCAATACCCACAGGACTTCCGCCACCATGATAATTGTTTTCAGCATATAAACTCTCCCGTTCGAAGGAACAAATTCAGTCGATGGTATGGGTATTCAGTTTTCCATGCGTCATCGCGAGATCTCTTCGACAAGAATGCGCCTGGAGCCGAAAGGCTCAGCGTCAATCCTTGTGAAGGTTGTAGATTACTCGCAATGACACACGGTCATAGGCCGGATCAATTATGCGTGCCCTGGACGGCCTTTTTACCGGCTGCGGCGACAGCCGACACGCGGTCGAGTTGCGCGACGAGCATGTCCTGGCCCTGGTGTTTTAGATCCATGGCCTTGTCTTTTACGTCAGCCTCGACCTGGCTCGCCTTTGTGCGAACCTGCACCACGGCGCCTTCCATGGAAGCGGTAGTCTGATTGCGAAGTTCGATGGCCCCCTTCTTGATTGATTGACGGGTTTCTTCACCTGATTGCGGTGCAATTAAAAGCATCGTTACAGCACCCACCAGGCCTCCAATGAACAGTCCGGCTAGAAAATCGCCCGCATGCATTCCTTTTGACTTTTGTTCTCTCGCTTGGTTTTCCATGGATTTATCCTTTCAGCGATTTTTTTTTGATGCCTATTGATCCGATAGATATTCCCTGCTTACGAGCGATGTTCACTGCTCGTAGTTTGCGTAACTTCCTCAACGGGTCCACGCGGGCGGTAGAAAATCAACCAGACCAAGCGTTCCATGACCCATGCGATCAATGCATAGACCACTACGGCCAGGAGGGAAGAGAGTTCCAACACCATGCCGCCGGCCGCGGGTGTTCCGGTCAGTCCGGCAAAGGGAGCCAGGAATACACCGGTAACCGAATAGATGAAGGCTGCGACCTGATTGTTCGGATTGGCTGCGAGCAATTTGAGCAGGATGCGCAATAGGATCAAGGTTTCCAATATTCCGAAAAGCAACCAAACCAGCTGGGTGGCTTTAAAAGTAAAAGTCCGTTGTTCACGCCCCGGCTCTTTTTGCACGGACTTCACTTCCGTCGTTTTGTTATCGTTGGTCATTTCATTCTCCTTTATTTGGATTTTGAAGGCGTCTGTGGCTTTGTCTTGGCACGCGAATCGTTTTCGCGCAGCCATTTGTTTATTTCGATTTCCGCCTGGGCTTTGCTGTAGCCGTAACGCTGTTGCAGGACGCCCGCGAGTTCCTCGGTTTTTCCGCTTAGTCGGGTCATATCATCGTCGGTGAGCTTGCCCCACTGTTGCCGAACCTGACCCTTGAGTTCATGCCACTTGCCAAGCAAGATGTCCTGAGTTGTATCCATATTTCTATCTCCTTGAACTTGTCAGGTACTTGTCCCGGATGCCTTCTTTCGCGTCGCGGATTAACACGACCCGGGGTCAAACCGTTGCGTTTACCAACCCGTCAAGAATGAGGACACCCGCCGCAATTATTTCTTTCAGTCTGTGCCGCCGCGGCTGGTCAACACGTTATACACGATGACAATCAGCGCCAGCACCAACAGAATATGTATCAACCCCCCACCGATGTGTCCGAGGAGGCCCAACAACCACAGCACCACGAGGATTACAACGATAGTCCATAACATGGAAGCACTCTCCTTTCTTGGTCTCTACTATATCGTCTGGGAATGACGCTTGCTATCAGCGCGAGGCTGATTTACGCGTAAGCCGATAATTCGATGGGCTGTAAGTGTTTGGACTACACAAACGGTCCATCGCACCGCAAATGAAGCAATCGGAAGGAAAAAGCATTCTGGATGGAATTGCTATCGACGATCACAACCCTGGAATTTTACAACTCACGGAGTTATTCATTAAGTAAAGAGCTTATTTTTGAAGCTTTTGTATAATGTTCTGCCTTCCGCGGAGGGCCCGACACTTTTTCAATCCTGCCATGGCGCTACACAATCCTTCTGAGTGACGGCGGATTTCCATGAGAGTTTTCATCCGCTGGTTATCTTCGAAATACTCCCAGCGGTTAATGCAGCGCTCACAGGTTCCGTATAGACACCGCCTATTGGTGAATCCAATTTCGAACTGGGCACTATTAACCGGTCGCCCGCCACTGCTCTTCTCTATATCCCAATATGGTTTCAAGATTTATGCAGTGGATTGTGGTCTTGCGTTTCCTCTAAACAGGAAGGTCAGCACAAAACCGGTGACAAACCCACCGATGTGCGCCAAGTAAGCCACGCCGCCCGTATCCGCCGCGGCGGTGATGGAGCCTACGCCACTAAAGAGCTGTAGGATGAACCAGAGCCCGATCACCACCAATGCCGGGACGGGGACCACGCTCTGTCCTTGCAGAACACTCACCTTCGATTGCGGGAACAACAAGATGTATGCACCCAGCACACCCGCGATCGCTCCGGAAGCACCCAGGTTTGGGATGTCCGAGTGAAGGCTGAAGGCCAGTTGAGCCGCGGTTGCCGCGAGGCCGCAAATCAAATAGAAAATCAAGAACCCGATCTTTCCGAAACGATCCTCAACATTATCGCCGAAAATCCACAGGTAGAGCATATTCCCACCCAGGTGGACCCATCCGGCGTGCATGAACATCGAAGTAAACAGCGTCGCGAAATCCGCGGTTGGGTTGGCAAGGAAGCGGCTGGGGACGAAGGCCCAGCGCGCGATGAAAGCATCGCCTCCACTAAGCTCTACAAGGAAAAAGAGGACGTTCAGCGCAATCAGAATGTATGTAACGATCGGTATAGATCTTTCCGAGCTGTTGTCATCCCCGATGGGTAACATGGTTTTCTCCTTAAGGCACCGGAAAGATAAACCTCCGCAAACTTCGCGGCGCCAATCCATGCTCGCTTCGGATCGGATTTCTCCAATCCCGGCTCATATCCCCGGCGCAAATGCTCCGGCGCCTACGGGATCAGGTCGAATTCCGTCGACTTGAAAACAAAGAGGTTCGCAGTCATGTTTCAGATATTTAAATTGCGTCTTTGAGCGCTTTGAGGGCACGCACCCTGACCACCTTGCGCGCAGGCTTGGCTTTGTAAGTCATCGGTTCCTTGGTGAAGGGGTTGATGCCTTCATGCTCGTGGGTGGCCGGCTTGACGACGATGCTCAGTTTCAGCAGACCCGGAAGGACAATCTCGCCGGACCCCTTCTGGCCGAGTTGCTGCGCCACCATCGCGTTGATCGAATCAAGCGCCGCCCTGGCTTGCTTCTTGCTCAACCCGCTCTTCTCGGATAAGACGGTCACGAATTGCGATTTGTTCATTCTTTTACTGGCCATCGATTCCCTCCTGGTTTTAGATCGTTCCT
Organism: Anaerolineales bacterium; assembly: GCA_050010135.1. Classification (GTDB taxonomy): domain Bacteria; phylum Chloroflexota; class Anaerolineae; order Anaerolineales; family RBG-16-64-43; genus FEN-1073. The sequence goes on along the minus strand of JBEKLP010000010.1, from coordinate 28,393 downwards.
TCTCCCTTCCATGCTGATTTGGGGGGCGGATTGTTGATACCAATTCCGCCGGCCTTATCGACAGGGCTGACGGCTAACGGATATGCAGCAGACTCAAGAGAATCAGGATTATCACTATAATGAGCAAGATATGAATTAAGTTGAAACGTCCCAAACGCGGAAGGCGCGCATGGCCAAAATAGCCCAGTAACCACAATATGAGTAGAACTACTATGATCAGTTCGAGCATGAGGATTCTCCTTGAATTATTTTCTTTCTCTGGGTTGCGGTTGGCGAATAATTATCCGTTACAGTTCACCACAACCTGCGGCGCGATTCCCTTTTTGAAGTTCCGTCACCCTCCACGATAAACCTACCCGCCTCTTGCGTTCGGACGAAAGGTAAAGACGCAGCAATCCTGACCCGGATCTCGTTGTGTTGTTTTAACTTCTGTAACTTTATTTTTGGACATTTTAACCTCTCCTCCACGCTTGTTGCATACATCTTCCGTGGAAGAGGTTCACGAACGCCGACCGGATGACGGCACCTCAAAACGTTACCCGCGTGATGGGAACCGGGAGCGCTTCATGGATCATTCCGAAATGGAATATCGGGCTCAGGAGGCAACCGGCAAGGAACGTACACCGAACAGCAGCGATGATATGGATTTTCTGCTTCGAGTGGGTCATACAGGCGTTCGGTTGCAACCCAGACCATGATTGCCGCGACGATGAAATAGATAAGTAGGTTCACGCTTCTCTCCATTGAATGATTTTAAGAATGTCGATGCATTGTTCCTGATCCGGTTCTCGTTGCGTTGATCTTTCGGTATGGGCGCAGCGCACGGATCGTCTAGCGTGGAGTGCTGGCTGGCTTGAGACCCGCTTGCTTCAGGCGCCGCGTGTGCTTGCGCTGGCTTTTGGATAATCGTTTATGTGGGGCTTGTTTGGTCTTGTCGGTCATCCTAGTTAATTCCTTTCGTAAAGTCTGCCCATGAGGGAAAAAACCCCTCCGGCGTAGCCGTCCGAAGCTATGTCTTGGCCTGCGGATCCCGTTCGCGCAGCCAGTTGTTAATTTCGATTTCCGCCTGGGGCTTGCTGTAACCATACCGTTGCTGCAAGGCACCGGCCAGTTCTCCGGTTGTCCCGTTCAGTCGGGTGAGATCATCGGCGGTGAGTTTGCCCCACTTCTGTCGCACCTGACCCTTGAGGTCATGCCATTTGCCGGGTAAGACGTCTTTGGTTGGATCCATGTCAGATTTTCCCCGATGCTATCCGCCACCCGTTTGTATAGTCGGGTGGCAGATAGCTTTGCGGTCTGGCGGGAGGAAGACTTCAACCGCTTCCTTAGTTCCGGTCAAACCGCCGAAGCGCAGGGGCTTACAAAATCCCAAGCAGGTGCAAGATGATCAGAATGACGGCGAGAACGATCAGCGTATGGATCCATCCGCCGGTGCGCGGGAAGCTTGGGCTTATGCTCGGACCGAAAAATCCAAGCAGCCACAGAATGACGAGAATGACGATGATTGTCCACAACATGAGATTTCTCCTTTTGAATAATCGATCGGAAGCCGCCTGATTAATGGATCAGGTGACAGCTGTTCCAATGGTTGAACCTACCGTTCCAGCAAAATGAAGATGCCGGCCGCAATGGCAAGCAGCCCCATGAGCAACCAGAGACCCGAAAAAGACAGGCTGAGCACTTCAATCAGCCCCCACAGGATGAGCCAGATCGCCAGCAAGAGCATCCCGATGTTTCTCGTGATATGCATAGCGGAATTCCTTTCTACTATCGGTCATCTTGCCCGACTTGCGTATGATCCCTGACGATAAGCTTTGCAGGGGTGCCGTGACGCACCCCTGCTCGCCGGATCGGCACAAGAGGGAGATGGAACGGGTTATATCCTGCGGCGGAACAGGTGCACAATCGCGATCACAATGACGGCGCCCAGCAGTGTTACCAGCATGGTTGGAACGTTGATCGCATCGTTGATCGTCCCGACATGCAGAATGGGGGTCAGGAAATAGCCCGCCAGGAACGCACCAATGACAGCCACGATGATGTAGATCAACAGGCTCGCCCGGTCGTGCATGATTTCACTTGCTACCCAACCAATCACTGCCGCAACGACGAGATAAATTAGAATATTCATTTTTTCTCCTTCGGAATGTGGTTTGGAAACACGGAGTACACTTTTTGGAATGGATTTCTCGACCATTCCCCTGGAAAACAGCGGATCAAATTGAAACAGAAAGTGACCGCTTTTCTTCGCTCTGTCAAAGTGCCAAGACCTCTCTCACATCCGCGATAACTTTTCGTCTGCCTGCAAGAAAGTACTGCGAGCGTTTGAAACTCTACGGAGGATGATCCGATGATCCTTGGCGAACCTTTTAGCCCTCCTTTCTGTCTGTAAGATAATCCGCCTGTTGCCGGTTGATCAACTATGCGGCAAATTTTCTTTTGCTATTTAGCCGCAGGTTGAAAATCCTTTTATTGACGTATTTACTATATCGTTTCATACCCCTACCGGCTATCAGCGTGCGGCTGATTTGCGTGTAAGTTAATGATTCGATAGGTTGTCAGTGTTTGGACTACACACCTGTCCAGAAGTCCCGTCCCCGTACGGGTGGCCGGGGTTTCTCGAACCGGAACTGCGCGAATTGTGGCGTGGGGCTCCCGACCGCTCTTCCGATCGGGCGGTTATTATTGCCTTCGGATACCGCTGTGCCAAACATCAACCCGGCGGTGGAAATGACGAGATACTGCAACGGGCGCCCGAAATAGGCCCGTGCTGCGTTCGATCGAATCTATTTTTTGCTTTTTCCGCAGGAAAGATTGTCGTCCGGGATGCTGGCGCCAGGCTTCCACTTTATGCCGGTCGTTTTGGTCCCTTCCCTTTTTGGCGCTTGGTTGCCGCTTTGGCGTTGGCTTCCTCGACCATCTCTCCGGCTCGATTGATCGCCAGATCGATATCGGCGAGGTGCGCCGTGTGTTCTTCCTCCGTGTCCGTACCCGCCGTTTGCGCTGCATCGGTAAGCGCCTGGTCGGCTTTGACCAACAAGCGGTCCACATTGCTGTCCACGTTGTCGCGGTCCCCCGTGGACAGGTTAATGCGCCCATTTCCGGCTCGCAACCGTTGCAGCCCTTCGGCGCGCAATCGTTGAATATGCGACCGCATCTTCGATATGGCGTTCGGGGAGATTTCACCAGGTTCTTCGGACCCGTGAAATCCTGCATGCACGACCAGATGGTCCATCAGGACCTGGAGGATAGCCGCCAAGGGGATGGCCAGAAATGCCCCAGGGATCCCGAGCAGGCTGGCAAAGGCTAAGATCGCCAGGATAACCATAACCGGGCTCACACCGACCGAACGCCCCATCAGCCGCGGCACCAGGAAGTTGTTCTCGGTAACCTGAATCACGATCATATACGCCACGACCAATAAGGCCACCTGCGGGGAGATCGACAGGGCGACGATGACGGCTGGAATCGAGCCGAGGGTCGGACCGACCAACGGTATAAACTCAAGCAGCCCGGCCAAGGCCCCGAGCACCAGGGCATAGGGCAAGCCAATCACAAGGTAGCCCAGGCTGGCCAGCACCCCGATGGACGTCATCAGCAGGAGTTCGCCGCGCACATAACCGCCCAGGCGGCTCTCGATTTCACGCCAGATGGCCAGCAGTTCCGGCCGCCGGGCTTCGGGGGCCAGCGAGAGCCAGAATCGCTCCAATCGGGATTGGTCGAGCGTCAGGTAGATGCTCAGGACGACAACGCTGAGCATCTGGGCGAGGAAGGAGATCACTCCCAAGCCGACGCTCATCACCCCGGCCACAATCGAACCGCTAACTGCCTGCAACTCACTGGCCAACTGGTCGCCGGTTGGCAGTAACTGTGGCAGGTTGCGAATCGCCTCGTTGGGATTATTCTTGAGCGAGGCGACCAGGCCGGCGTACGTCTGCGGCAAGCCGCGGATAAGCGCATTACCCTGGTCGACCAGCACCGGGATCAACAGCACGAACAGCCCGACGATCACGCCCAGGATGCCCAGGTAAATGAGCAAGAGGGCCAGAGTTTTGGGTATCCCCCGATTTTGCAGAGTGGACACCATCGGCCGGATCGTGGTGGCGATCACCAAAGCCACGAACGCAAGAATCAAAACGTCCACCAGGCGCACCAGGATAAGCGCCGCACCCAACACGACCAGCAGCGTGAGCGTTGCGGCGGCGACTTGCGACGGCTTGATCTTGATTTCCACCGTCCGTGGGCGCGGATTAGAATCTGAAGCGTTCGGCATACTGGCTCCCTGACCCCATGGGCGGCCATCCGGCCGTTATAAAGACAATGCGTTGGCCATCCATGGAAGTCCCTTCATTGTCCGTAACATCGTGCTACCCGATATTCCTGTTCCTCGAGCGCTGGACGTTCCGGGCTCTGCGTTCTACCCGCGATCGGCTTATTCCGTACATTGCTGGATTGCTTGAACCGTGACTGCGTCCAATGGATCAGCGCGGGCTTGATCCGATCAACCGGCAACTTAATCGAGACGGTGGTACTCTCTACACTCAGGTTTTGCAGCCGGTGACAAGTCATCTGATCGATATCATGATCAACATAACAATTTCACACCGCGATGACAATCAGCGAGCCTCTGAAGACGTTGTAAGCATTGAACATACTGGATTGTCGGTCTTTGTCCTACACTATCGGAAAAAACCCTTTGGATCACGACGGACGGACGAACCGGGGCTATAATTCGTTGGTATGACGCTTTAAAAACCGTTCCCGGGTTGAGAACTATCCGGAGAAAGGTGGCATGATTCGATGCAGATTCAACCGGTGCCGTTATCCGCTGGCGAGAAGCTTCATCTTCAAGCACAGCTGTTGAATGCGGTGGAGCAGTCCATTTCGGTTGTCGACCTGACGGGCCGGATCGTCTTCTGGAATCTTTTTGCCGAAAAACTCTTCGGCTGGAAAGCGGAGGATGTTCAGGGCCGCAATATCATCGAAGTTTTGGCCGCCCCGCTGCTGATGGATTCGGCCCGCGCAAACCTGGGGCAGCTGCGGCGAGGCGAGGGCTGGTCGGGGGAATTTCCCGTGCAGCGGCGGGATGGCACAATTTTCCAGGCCCATATCAGCACATCGCTCATTCAAAGCGAACAACGCACCCTGATCAGCATCGTCGGCATTCCATTTAATAGCGCCGAGCAGCGGCAGCTCCAGCAGGCCAATCGTCTGCTGGCGGAGGCCGGTGCGCTGCTTATGGATGCCGTGGATTACGAAGCGCCGCTCGTCACCCTGGCACAACTCGCCGTACCGCAAATCGCCGATTGGTGCGCCGTTCATCTGCTGAAAGCCGACGGTTCGATCGAGCAGGTGGCATTGGCGCCCGCCGAAACGGCAAAACGGCAAGCGGCTTCCGACTGGCTGCAACACGATCTGCCCCATGACGATCAGGATGGTTTGCCTGCGGTGTTGCGCAGCGGTGAGCCGAAACTGGTGACGGCGGTTGCCCCGGAGCACCGGGCCACAGCAGCGGCGGTCAAATCGTACATGATCGTTCCGCTGATCGCGCGTCCGCAGACCTTCGGCACGATCACTTTTGTGTCGACGGAATCCGGCCGCCGCTTCGATGTGAATACCCTGGCCTTGGCCGAGAATCTCACCAGCCACATCGCCGTCTACCTGGACAAGGCCCGCCTGTATCGCGAGAGTCAACGGGTGAATGCGGAACTCGAGCAACATGTCGGCGAACGCACCGCCGAATTGCGCCAGGCGGTTACGCAGTTGAAACAATCCGAAGAAATGATCCAAACCTTGTTCCGCATCAGCAACAAATTGAACGCGACGCTCGACGTGGAGACCATCCTGGACGAGCTGGCGCAGGAAGCCATCCGGATCGTCAACGGCGAGAGCGGCTTCGCCGGGTTGCGCACCGCCGGCGGGATGACCGTCCGCAAGTATTTTCGGCGGGGCGTGGCCATCCCCTTCGAGCATACCTGGCCGATCGGACAAGGCATCCCCGGCTGGGTTTTGCAATACAAGGTCCCCTACGGCACAAGCGATGCCGCCGACGACCCGATGATCCAGCATGAGCTCGCCATCAATGCCGGTGTGCGCTCGATCATCTGCACGCCGATCCTTGACTCGGCCGGCGAAGTGCTGGCGTTTTTTGACATCCGCAACAAACAGGACGGCGAGGGATTCACGATCAGCGACCAGGATTTGCTCATGGCGCTGGCGCCGTCCGCGTCCATCGCCATCCAGAACGGCCTGGCGTACCAGCAGCGCCTGGCGACGGTCGCCGAGCTGAAAGCCTCGTCCTGGCAATTACAGGCGCTGGCCGCCGATCTGGAATCGGCGCGCGAAGAGGAACGGACGCACATCGCGCGCGAACTGCACGATCAATTGGGCCAGGCGTTGACGGCCATGAAATTCGACCTGTCGTGGCTGACCGACCGGCTCGAACCAAAGGATGCGGCGCTCGCCCGAAAAGCCAAAACCGTCACGGCGCAGATGGATACGATGATCAAAACCGTGCGGCGCATCGCGACCGAATTGCGGCCGGCGATGCTGGACGATCTCGGGCTGGCAGCCTCCATCGAGTGGCAAGCCAGCGATTTTGAAAAACGCACGGGGATTGCCTGCGCCGTGAGCGTGCCCGCGGAAGATTTGCCCGTGGCCGGCGACGCCGCCGTGGCGCTGTACCGGATTTTTCAGGAAGCGTTGACCAACGTCGCGATCCACGCCGGCGCAAAACACATCGCGGTCAAGCTGTCCGCCACGCCCGAGGCGTTGACGCTCCATCTTCACGATGACGGGCGGGGAATTCAGACCAAGGAAATCGCCAACCCGCACTCGCTGGGCCTGCTGGGGATGCGCGAGCGCGCCAAGCGGCTGGGCGGTACCTTCGACGTGCGCGGCGCGCCGGGCGGCGGGACCACCGTCACGGTATCCATTCCCGTCAAGCCAGTGGTCTGATCGGAACGGCATGGGAGAACGCAATGCTTAGAATTCTTTTAGCGGATGATCACGCCGTCGTGCGCCAGGGCGTCAAGCAAATTCTGGCCGAGGCGTTTACCCAGGCTGCTTTCGGCGAAGCCCAAAATGCGCATGAGCTGCTGGAAATGGTCGACTGCGAGCGCTGGGATATCGTGGTGTTGGATCTGGCGATGCCCGGCGGCAACGGCCTGGAAGCGTTGAAACAGATCAAGCATAATCATCCACAGCTGCCGGTGCTGATCCTCAGCATGTTTCCGGAGGATCAGTATGCCGTCCGGACCATCCGGGCCGGGGCGGCGGGCTATTTGAACAAGGAGAGCGCCCCGGAAGAACTGGTGCAGGCGATCCGCAAAGTCCTGCAGGGCGGGGAATATATCAGCCCTTCGGTGGCCGACGAGCTGGTGCTGCATGCCCGGCATGAGGACGATCAACCGCTTCATAAACGCCTGTCGGATCGCGAGTACCAGGTGTTGTGCCTGATCGCTTCCGGCAAGGAAATCAAGGAAATTTCCACCGAATTGGCGCTCAGTGCCAAAACGGTCAGCACCTACCGCACCCGGCTGTTGGAAAAAATGAACATGAAGACGAATGCCGAACTGACCCATTATGCGATCGAGAATAAGTTGGTATAGCGGGATTTCCTTCGCGACGTTTCCCCGATGGAAGTTATCGTTTCCCGAAATGGGAGGACATTGCAGCGAAACTGCTTTGTGATTTTAAATTAGTTCCCGTGGCTTGAGAGACTCTAGCAATAAAATCAAATCGGATATTTAATCTTGGAATCGGTGCGACGCTCGCATCATCCACTCCCGGCGGGCGTCTAGATTGTCAAATCCAGATAAGCTTTTTCTATCCGTTGAATGCCGTACTTTTTCTCAAGCCGCTTAACGATGAAATGACCCCTCGCCATCTCTTGAAAATGATGCATGAAAAGAAGATTGATCGATCCGCCGGCTACTGCGCCGATGATCGGAACAGCCGTTGCCGCTATTTCTTCCGTCACCACGACGCTGAATCGCGATGCAATTGCCGTGATCAGCCTTACCAAAGGCGGCGCTCCTTCTTCCGCCAATCCCTTTTCCGCAATGTAAGCCGCCGCCTCGGAGACAGATTTGGCCAAAGCCCCTCGGACAACCCAATACCCGCTTCCGGAGGCGTCGTCCGTCGCGCTTTTACCTCCGAGCGCGAGCACTTCGAGGCAGGATAGTTTTACTTCCAGGAGGTTGATGTCGTGTCCTTCGCTGCGCGCAATATCCGCGATGGACCGCAAGATCAGGGTGGTTGAAAGGGGCAATTCGACGGGCAAAGAGGCCAGCCCCACGAAGCCTCCCGCCGCACCCGACCCGGCAATCAACACTTTATGCAGCCCGTCCCGGGAACCTTTGGTCTCGGTTTTGCCCATTGTCAGGACGGCAAATTCCAACCCTTTGAATAACGCAATCCGTGTAATGTCTCCGACTTTCTTGTTCCAGTCCGGTGGAAGCAGTTTGAACCCGGTCTCGATCGGCTTTCCCACCAGGTCGGAGATTCTTGCCGTCAGGCTTGGATTCTCAAGTTTCGATTTGGCGATTTTCAAGTCCTTCAAATCGGCGTCGGTAAATTCCATCTCGATAGAGTCGGCAGCCATGGATAATTCGTCCTTTTTTAAGGAGGGGACACCTAACCCATCCAACGGTTTGCGGCAAAGCGGCCGGTCCGGAAGGGCCAGGACACCTTCGATTATATCCGCGTTTCATCGAAGTTATTGATTCCGAATCCATCACCGTCGTTGTCATCGCGAGATTGCCGATTTTTTCTTCCCACAGCGGGATGCAATGTATAATCCGGAGATGCGAATTGCGGTGATTGGCGGCGGTGCCTCGGGCATGGCGGCGGCGCTTCAGGCGGCCTGGCGCGGGGCAACGGTGACAGTCTTCGAACGCAACGCGGTTGTCGGGCGCAAATTGCTGGTGACCGGCAGCGGGCGCTGCAACATCACTAACGACGGCGCAACGGCTGAAAAATACGCCTGCGCCGACCCGGAGTGGATGGCGGTGCTGCTTGGTTGTTTCGGTGTGCAAGCCCTGCGGGGAATGCTGCGCAAGATCGGGATCCTGGTCTATAAAACATCGGATGGCTGGTACTATCCTTTGTCGAACTCGGCGCAAACGGTCGTGGATTCGTTTGCCGGCGCGCTGTCGCTGGCCGATGTTTCCGTCCGCTTGTCGAGCCGGGTGGCTTCGATCTCCGAGGTCGAGAAAGGTTTTGTGATCCAACTGGCCGGCGAAAGCAAGGAACGCCGGGAGACTTTTGAAAAAGTGATCGTGGCCGCGGGCGGAAAAGCCTATCCCGCGCTTGGCTCGCGCGGGGAATTATTCCCCGTACTCGAACGGCTGGGGCATACGCTGCTGCCAAAGCGCCCGGCCCTGGCGCCGGTGCTTGCCGAACTGCAATCGCTGAAAGCTCTGCAGGGAATCCGTCTGGACGCCGGCGTGGAATTGTGGGACGGCAAAAAACGCCTGGCCTCCGCCGCGGGCAACCTGATCTTCACCGAATGGGGGTTCAACGGCCCGGCCGTAATGGATATCAGCCATCATATTTCTGCGCTCCCGGGCCGGCCGCTCGTTCTCTCGCTGAACCTGCTGCATTTCTTCGAAACCGAGTTCCATGATCTCCTGCAGCAAAAACGCGGGACCAGGCTGCCGGTCAAAGTTTTTCTGGGCGCCTTTTTTCCGCCCAAGGTCGCCTCGCTTTACCCGTCCATGAATCATATTTCCGGAGACACACCCCTGAACCAGATCGACGCGGGTTCGTTCCAGGGTTTGATCGATAAATTAAAAGACACGCGCCTGCCCGTAAAAGGTGTTCGTGATTTTGAATACTGCCAACTTTCGGCAGGCGGTGTACCGGTTACCGAGGCTAATCCGCGCACGCTGGAATCGCGAAAGGTCAACGGGTTGTATCTTACGGGGGAAACGCTGGACGTGGTCGGGCCTTGCGGCGGATACAACCTGCAGTTTGCGTTCAGCAGCGGCGCATTGGCGGGGATGGCTGCTGCCGCGGCGACCGGCGATAAATAATTCCTCAACGCTGAAAGCGAAGGAACACGCCCAACGGCAGCTTTTTACCGGAACGGTCGGGAAGATACAACTCCCCAAATTCGGATTGATCGACGTCGGGGAAATGGGTTTTAATCAGATTCTCGGCGATCAGCGCGGAGAAACTCATCGAATAAAGGTTGAGAACCAGAAACGAATGGTCTTTTCCCAGGAGCTTGCTGCAGAGTTCAATTAATTCGCCGATGCCATCCTCGAGCACCCAGCGTTCGCCCGCCGGTCCGTGCCCGTACGCCGGGGGGTCGAGGATGATGCCGTGATACATTCTGCTCCGTTTCACCTCGCGGCGCATGAATTTCACGACGTCTTCCACCACCCAGCGGATGCCATTTAATCCACTGGCTTCCTGATTTTCCGCCGCCCAGTTGATCACCCGTCGCACGGAATCCACGTGCACGACGTCGGCGCCCGCCGCCTTGGCCGCGAGCGATGCGCCGCCGGTATAAGCAAATAAATTCAGCACGCGCGGCGTATTCACGCCGCCTTCCCCGACGGCCTGATAGATGAAATTCCAGTTCTCGGCCTGTTCGGGGAAAATCCCGATCTGCTTAAAGGCCGTCAGCCCCAGGCGCATCCGGATCGAAAGATTTTTCCATTGATACCCGATGAACCATTGTTCGGGCATGCCCGGCTTCAAGACCCATTCGCCCCGCTCGGATCCTTTTTGCTGGTTGTCTTCCCGTTTAAAGGTAGCGCTCGCCAGCCGGTTCCACTCCGGCGCGGGCAGTGTTTTTTTCCAAACCGCCTGCGGTTCCGGGCGCCGGAGAATGTATTTATCGTACCGCTCGAGTTTCTCGCCGTCGCCGGTGTCGATCAATTCGTAATCGCGCCATGCGGTCGGGGTCAGCAGCGTCATTCCGGCATCCATGGATCAGACAGATTGGAGGTTCGCATCAGAGAATGGTATATCCTTTTGGGCATGCAATCGTAAATCTCGTTTCCATTATATTGTATTCCCGCGGCGACGAGGTGTCTGGCCGGAGAAAGCCAAGCCGACTGAAGGCGTTGTGGAAGTGCACGGTATTTTCATTTCCAAGGTTGTCCTTGGAGGGCAGGAACCCCTTTGATATACTGTATTTGGAGAATCGCGGACAGTATTTCCACACACGCAAGCTTCCATCCTTACGATTCCCGTCGAACTCCGTCGGACATCGAAATTTTCTGGCCGGCGAGCATCCACTGAAGGAAGCGTCGACCGGAGAAATTCCTTCCCATGGCGCAACGAATATTCGAATCTTACGCAACGCCGTTCCGGAAATCGCCGGCCCCGCGAATAACCGCCGGCGGATGGATACGTCGATTTTCCATTTTTCTTCTTTCGTGGCTGTTGGTAGGTTGTCAGTCGAACGGGAACTTCCTCGCGTCACCGGGCGCATCTACCGAACAACTTCTTCCATCCTCAACCTCGTTACCAGCGACGCTGGAAACGGATACGGTCACTCCATCCCAATCGCCCGAATTGACTCCCGCCCTGCCCACTCCCGACGCGCGCGAATATGTCGTCGCCACTCTCAAGGCGGATGTTTGGGACGCGCCGGCGAACGAGAATTCATATTGGAATCTGCAAACCCAGCTGATCCTCGGTGAGAAGGTGCTGGTCGTCGGGCGGCAGGGGGAATGGTCGAAAATCGCTGCGGTGGAACAGCCTTCGAAAAAAGATCCACTTGGCTACCCCGGATGGGTGCGATCGGAATTTCTCGCCGCCGGCTGGTCCGGCGCGCAGCAATATGCCGTCGTGATGGCGCCCCATGCTCCTCTCCGGGACGAGCCCGGCGGATCGCGGTTGATGTCCCTCTATCTCGATACGCGCCTGTCGGTTGAATCCACGCAGAAGGACTGGGTTCAGGTGCGCCTGCCGGACGGCAAAACGGGCTGGCTTTCCTCCGGCGACGTGCGGCTGACGGACAATCTTTCAGCGCCCGTCCCGGCGGACGGTTTACTGGCTTTGGCGCAGGCGCTGATCGGGGTGAAGTATCAATGGGGCGGAACGACGACCGATTCCTTGGATTGTTCGGGTTTTACCTACCGCGTATTTCATGCCTATGGAATTCTTTTAAGCCGCGACGCGGACGATCAGGCGCTGGGCGGGGAATTCGTCGCTCGGAAGGATATCCGAAAAGGGGATCTGATTTTTGTTTCCGAACAGAGCGGAGGTCTCGTCTCGCACATGTCCATTTATTGGGGGAACAGCACGGTCCTGGACGCCGTCACCATTCGCGGCGTCGTCATACGTACATTCCCCGACTTCTTTACCAATTACTATTGGATTACCGCCCGACGCTATCTGCCATAGATCCGCCGTTTCGGTCGATAGAGAAAAGATAGATAGAAAAAGTTTATCGCATAGGATGGACTGTCCCCCGAATCGCTTTTTTGCGGTATTCCGGAAAAAAGCGGGCGCAGGCATGAGTGGATCAGCCGCGTCCGCTTCAAATGCTAATTATGAGAATAGAATCGCCGGTATTACGGCGATGTTACACCCTGCCAGACGGCATCCAATGTTTCCAAGGCGGTGAGGTTGTAAACGGGCACCGCGACCTTCATGGCATTGGCATACTCAAAATGCCTGGGATCGGCCCAATGCAGGTGGCCTTGATCATCCGCCAGGCCATAGGGCAACGGTTGAACCGCCGCCCAGAAATTCCACAGCGGGATGTCGTATTCATACGCCAGGCGGGCGAGGATCTTATTAAACGCGTCGTTCCCTTCGCGATTATCCGCCTTGGTCCTCAGGATCGGGATGATGCCCTTCGAGATCGTATACTCGACGATTTGGCGCATCCGTTTCTCGTAAGCGTTGGGGGTGGATTTATAGTCGTCGGTTCCCACGGCAATCAGCGCATAGCTGGGACGGTGTATGCGGTACTCGCATGCCATCGGGTTTTCGTCTGGTTTGCATTGTTTCGGATCGGCCATCAAGGGCGAGAGTACAGCGGCGCTGGTGAACCCGTTTGCCAGCGAAATGCTCTGGCGGTTGAAGGAGTCGTGGAACCAATCGATGACGGGCTGCAGATAGGTGAATTGTCCCAAATTGTAATGATCGGGGCTTTTGCCGTAATCGATAAACAGGCTGTTGGGCAGGCTGATGCAATCGCCCAGGATGGAAAACGCGTGCGGGTCGTTCCCGAGCAGGAGCCCGGCTTGATAGATGCGGCGGGCGGTGGCGCTGACGGCCGGGATCACCGGCATGGATTGCCAGGCGTCCGGAGCCAGGGTGGGCGTGACCGATGGCGTGAACGTAACCGTGGCAGGGAGCACGGTTGGTGAGGACAATTCGGTTGCGGAAGACGATTCGGTTGGCGTACCGCTCGGAGCCGTCACGGTTACAACATCGGTCGCGATTTTTGTGGCCGTGGACGAGGATGCCGACACTCTGCCGGTACAAGCGGTAACCACGCCAAAAAGAAATCCCGTGAACAAAACAAATAACAGCTTCTTCATTTCCATCGTTTTTGAGTTCCCGCCGATTATATCAATATGAAAATCCAATTCAACCCGACGATAGTACATGGCCCCCGGCCCGCATTTTTTTGGGCCAAACTGCCACCAATACCGCTTGAATCATGCAGGATTAATATTTCAACAAAAAGGACACCCCGCGCTTTCCCCGACCCCGACTTCAGCGGACGATATACCGGACCCGGCGCAGCGAAGCCGTCAGCCGCATTCGGTTGTTGGGCCGGCGGATTACCGGGTTTTCCACTCCGACTCCAATATTGCGAACACTACGTCGTCGACCCATTTTCCCTTGAACCACAAGCTCTCCCGGAAGTGCGCCTCCTGGCGCATCCCGACCCGCTTGAGCAATTTTATCGACCGCAAATTATTGGGATCGACCGATGCAAAGACCCTGTGTTTCCGATGCGATACGAACAGATGGTTGAGTATTCCGTTGACCGCCTCCGTCCCAAGCCCGCGGCCCCGGTGGCCGGGCGCGAGCGTGAAACCAATTTCAGCCTGGTACGACTCATCCGGCAGGAAGTGGACGCCGATGTCGCCAACCAGCAGCCGGGGAGCGCGGAGGCGGATGCCGAATTGGAACCAGGTGCCCGGTGTGTCGAAGGGAGTGGACTGGAGGTTGTCGATGAAACGCTGCGCGTCGTCCAGTGAACCCGGCACCCAGGTCTGATAGCGGCAGACTTCGGGATCGGACCGGTAGCCGAAGAGCTCCGCGGCATCGTCGCGGACGAGCGGAGACAGGATCAGCCGTTCTGTTTGGATCTCCGGGGACAACAAAATTTGATTTCCTGTTTATTCCGGCTTGCGGGCTGTCAACGGTTTCGCCATGTTGGTACCCACCGCTCCGTAACCCAGCTTATCATACAAGCTCCTGGCGGCCGGGTTATGTGCAAAAACATGCAGGTGGATGACCTTTAATCCAAGTTCCCTGGCCTTGACTTCGAGCGCGAGCATGGCTCCGGTTGCAAACCCCTTTCTTCGAAAGGGTTCGTAAATGAATAAATCATAGATAAACCCCGAGGGCGTTGCGGATGCAGTATCCGCGGACAGCCAAATCGTGCCGACCGGTTCTCCGCGTACCGGCTCCCGGATGGAGAATAAATATTGGTTCGGAGTAGCAAGCCCTTCCGGCAGCAGTTTGGCATGCGCCGAACGGGATTTTTCCATTGCTTCGGAGTCGCTCCAGTAACCCGCCTTGACGTTCTCTTCGGCATATCGAACGATCCCCTGTTGTAGATAGATCTCAAATTCTTTTTCGGTGAAAGGCGCCAGTGCGACCATTGCCTCAAATTCCATCCTTTCGCGATGGTGAAATGCTTCCTTCACAATGTTCTATAGATTAGAAACATGCCCGCTCCGGCAGGGTGCCCTGCCCCCATGCTTGCCCCCCGAGCGATGAGCACCGGTGTATTACCGGTGCGATGACTTCGCGAGTGGGGGGGAGCAAGTTGACCTTCGGGTTTTGAAGGTCAACAGCATTTGCGAAGGAGGGACTTACAGCCACGGGTCGGGCGGCATATTATTATTATACAGTCTTGGCCAGCCACATTAATATCAACAACGCGGCCATGCCTGACAAAATCGTCAAAAGCGTATTCTTTGTCCGCCACCCGACGAGAATGGCAACCACGCCCGCCATCAAACGATAGTTGTTCAAACTGAAATCGAACGTATTATTGGGCATGAATAACGCAGGCGCGATGAGGGCGGATAACACCGCAGGCGGAACGAATCTCAAAGCCCGCTTTACCATCGCCGGAATTTCAAAGCGTCCGAATAAATAGATAAACGACATCCGCATCCCGAAGGTCAGCGCGCCGCCCAAAAACATCACCAGCCAGATATTCATTCGCGATTCTCCAAATACGTGCCGGTGAAGATTCCGACCAGCGCCGCCAGGATGAGGCCTAATTTGAACGGAAGACTATAGGCCAATAACGCAACTGTCCCCGCCGATACCGCCGCGGCCACGATCGGTTTGTCTTTAAGCACCGGCATCACCATCGCAATAAACGTTATCGGTATCGCGAAATCAAGCGGCCACGAAGATGGCAGCGCCGCACCGAGGAAAATACCCAGCGCACTGCTAACCTGCCACGTTGTCCATAAAGCCAATCCCGCGCCGAAAAAGAACCAATGACCCGTCGGGGTGAATCCCTCTTCCTCGTAATGAATGATGGTTGCGGCATAGGCTTCATCGGTCAGGAGATACGCCAATACTGTTTTCCAACGCGCCGGCAGATGTTCAATATACGGCGCGACAGAAGCGCTATACAGCATGTGGCGCAGGTTGACGACCGCAATCGTCAGCACAATGACGAGTCCCGGCGCGGATTCACGAATCAACTGCGCGGCGATGAATTGGGCCGATCCCGCGAAGACAATCGACGACATCATCTGGGCCGCGGCCGGTGAAATTCCGGCCCCGATCGCCAGTGCGCCATAGATCAGGCCGAAAGGAAAAACGCCGATCAACAGCGGGGATTCGGCGCGAACTCCCGCCCAGAACGATTTCATTGTTTGATTTATCATCTCATCGAAATGGACGTTCTTCGCAATATGGAACAGATATCCGGTTTTTGAATAACATCTCTGCACAAGCCGGCCAACGACTCGCGGTTCTCCCCTCTGCGCAATTCATCACAACCTAAAAAACTGGTGGTGATTGCTTTGGGGGGCAATGGGGCGATTGTCCGCTTCCGCATTTCACTTTGCCATTTTAGCAGGAAAATAGAAACGTTAATTAACCGTTTTCTCGTCGAGCCTTGGCTAAAACCTACCTCCGGATAGCAAAACTGCTCGCTTTTGCTACTCGAGCAGTTTTGGCTACGCCTGTAATTCATCGGTTGGGTACTTTCTTTCCGTAACTTTTATTAGCAAATCAAGCTACCGCTTAATATATCGACGCCGTAATCACCTGCAAAGGCAAGAAATCGCCTTCCACATCGATCTCATAGATTAGATAACTTGACTCGGCCTCCAGGGTTTGCTCTTGGAGGGAGACCATGCGATACAGGGGAATGGCTTCACTCCCTTCCCAATGCAGGTGAATGTGCCCGCCGTCCACAGTAACCTGCATTTTTACATTATTCTTTGAAAGACCAGCCCGGTAGTAATTCTCGGTATCCATTTCCTGAGCACTCATATTCCAGACCAAGTCGCTTAATGTGATGTCACCCGTACTCAATATCTTGGTTTGTTCAGTTATTAATCTTAATGAGATGGCGCCTTGATTTTCGGGATAAGCAAGAACCATGTACGTAGCCTCTTGTGCGCCATATTGATACTTGAACATCAGCACATCAGCCGGCGGAAAAATGGGGATAGGCCAATTGCGTCGCTGATCGGTCACTGTTAAAGTCAGTTTTTCGTCCGAGCCGGATTTTTGATAAACAACGCGCATGCGCCCATTCAGCGATTCAGTGTTTAGTATGGGTACGCTTCGTCCGCTGGGGCGGTTTTCCACCGCCGCGGCGGCATCCGCCAGGGAGAACCCGCCCGGAAGGATGGTGGCGGTTTCGAGGATGCGTTGCTTGACCTGCATGGGGGTAAGCTGGGGCTCGTTTTGCAGGATCAGCGCGGCAATACCGGCAATTTGCGGGGCCGTCTCCGATAATCCACCCTCCAAATCGGATGGCTTATCGCTGTCGAAGAAACGGTCGAAAGCGCCCACTTCCCACTGCGAGAAGTAGAAATGACCGGGCCGGATGACCGCCGGGTTGGTTCCATCGTAATGGAACCAGACGTATACCACTCCCGCCTTAATCGCCCGATCGATGGCGGCGTGGATTTCCGGGGTGTTGGCCCACGGCCCGGCGCTGTTGGTGATGACCTTTGCGCCGTGGGCCACGGCGTAATCGATCGCCTTCACATACGCTTCCTGCACAACAGCGTCCGCCCGCTCATCCGTGAGCAGGAATTCCAGTGAGGCATCCGGAGCCACGTTCAGGACGATTTTTGCCATCGCCGTTCCGTGGAAATTTTGCTCGCTCTCGAAGGTTTTTCCCTGAACAAAAGCAACTTTATCCACCAAATGACCCTCGAAGAGCGGATTCTGATAATGGAAACCTTGATCGAGCACCGCCACCGTCACCCCGCGCCCGGTGGCCGTCTTCCAGGCGGCGGGAGCGTTGAGGGCGTTCACAGGCCAGATCGTATCGAGCTTGGCTCCCACGGCGTTGGCGGCGTTGACGCGCTTGAAGCGGAAGGCGTATTCGCCGGGCGAATAATCCCCGGTTTTTTCATCTACAATAATATTCATCGGGCTCCAATTGCCTTCGAAATCGGAGGCCTGGTACATCTCGTCCGCCGTGGACAGAAGTCGTTGGGTGAGTTGGGCCGGGGTCAGACTGGGCTCGGCGTTTAGAACCAGCGCCCCTACCCCGGCGGCAACCAGCGGAGCGTTTAAGCGGTTTCCCTGACGATCGGGGGCAAACAGTGGAATGGCCTTGAGTGTGGATCCATCACCGAGTAAAAGGCCGTTGCCGTCCTGACAACCTACAACCAGAACATCGGCCTGGGTATACGCCGCGGCGATTTCCGCCTGGGTTGAATCGGTTTGTTCGATCCCGGAGAAGACCGATACGCCTGCAGCAATCACCTCTTTCCAAACCTGCAGGGCTTGTTCCCGGTTAAAATCCTTTGGTTGCGGTACGACCAAAACGCGAATGCCATCTTCGGCCAGCGTCTCTTTTAAAGTCTTGCCGCCCACACGGAATTGGGCATTCACCTGCAAAGCGATCACCTTCGCATCCGGGGCGATCAACCCCAGCACCGCCAGGTCTTCATTGTGGTTTTGGATCACACCGACTTTAACCCCCGTCCCGCGGCTGACCAACCAGGCGATGGGAGCCCGCACGATGGTGGAAACGTAATCCGGGTTTGGCAGCACGCGTTGGCTGATCCGTGTTATCGGTAAATTAGGAAGACTGATGTCCGCTCGTGCAATGGTACCGGACGGCGCAGGGGTGTTCGTCGGCGAGCCGGCAGGGGCACACGAGGTCATCCCCCCTATCATCAGGAAAAAAATTATCGCGGAAATTCCGGTCAGCAAAATCCGTTGCGATATCCGTTTGGCTGGAATATTCATTTTGTTCCTCTCCCGATGGGGGAATCTTGAGGAGTGCCCATCGTGCCGAAAAGTGTGATGTATTCCCAACGCATGTCCCAGTAAGCCACCGAATCTTCGTTTGCACCCGGAGTGGGATATTGGGAAGAACCTTCCGATCCTCCCGGGACTTTCTGAACCGCATAGGTAGGCACGCCGATCTGGACAAATTCCAGTATCCGGCCGCACAAAGAATGGACGACGCCCCGGAATGACAGTTCGACGAACAGGGTGATTCCCGCGATAATCATCAGAACGGACGCAAGCTGCACGGTTCTTTTGGAAAACCATGAGGGCAGGACCTTCCCCTTCGGCATGGACCATGCTTTGCGCGCAGCCAATTCATCCATAAGCCGCCGGCGGAGGGATGTCCGAATTCGGCTTTGCGGACTGAGGTCAAGCGCCGCCAATTCCCGCGCGGTATTCAACATTTGGGAATAATCCCCCGGAACGGATATCCCCTCCTCCGACTCCTCTCCATGCAGCAGCCGGTCTACGTCCGCAGTGAACTTCTGTTCCAAGCTTGGATTTTCCATGGTGTTACTCCATCGCTTTCAAATGAACACGCAAATCTCGGATAGCTCGATATAGGATTACGCTGACGTTCTTTTCGGTGAGGGAAAGGATCTCGGCGATTTGCCGGTTCGTCAGCCCGGTGGCGAATTTAAGCGCGATCAATTCCCTATCTCGTTCTTTCAATCGAGCCACGGCTCGGAGGAGCCGGTTTTTCTCCTCCTGTTGGACAACCATCTCTTCCGGCGGATCATCGTTATTCCTGCGCTCGAACAATGCGTCGAACGGCAGGGAGGGATGCCGGCGCATCGCGCGCAAATGATCATTAACGGCGTTGCGCGCAATGGTGAACATCCAGGCCGCAAAGGGTGCGCGTTTCGGAGAGTACGTGTCGAGCTTTTTGAGAGCCTGTTCGAACGCCTTGCTGGTGAGATCATCCGCAACGGAGGGATCACCCACCCGATAGCGGATATACATATAGACGCGTGAAAAGTAAAAGTCATAGACAGCAGCAAAGGTCGCCGGTTTATTGTTGGTGCAATCCACCAACTCAAGATCGGTCACCGTTATTGGCACGGTGCTATTCATTCCTTTCATCCAAGAGGTTCGCGGCCCTCTACCATTTTAATACGCCAGACGAAGGGATTTACTACAAAACCGCGCAGTATAGGCCATAATTTGCATTCCGCGACAGAAACTAAGGAGATTTTTATCAATAGAAACCTCTGAAAAAGTCCGCTCGTCGGGGGGATAAATCCCCCGACTATTAACAGCCCCCGCTTCCCCCGCTTCGCAACCATCACCGCTCAAAGAGCAGAACGGAGCGGTGATGCTCCGCGAGGGCAGGCGCGAGGGTCAGCGCGAGGATAAAATAAATCCGGCTTTAAAGCCCAGCTTTTCCCCTATCCGGAAAACCACCGGATTGAGTACAGGTAGCCGGGCGGCGCCCCTCGCGATTTTTGCGGAGGCTGCTGAAAGTTCGGAGCGCCCCCGGCCCGCCCGGCGGGCGTTCCAGGGCGGGCTGTCCCGAGCGAAGCGCGAGATTAGCTCCTGACGAACGATAATTTTCAGAGGTATCCAATATATAGAATAAATTATTATGGGCTGTTCTTGATTATGTTTTAAAGCGCCGATGAGCATACCGGCCAAGGCCACAGCCGAAGGCCAAATCCGCTGCAGTCGCGGTTGGTCAGAATTATTTTGTTTACAACCTTTATTTTAAAAGCCTCAATCAAATAAACCCCAAATCAACAATTTCTCCTTTACTTCCGTAGGATTATTAAACTTATAATAAACTCGATTACCGCCTCGAGGTTTATCTACCACTGATAATATTCCGTAATCCGCCAATTTGGTGAGTTTCGATTCATTAAATTCTTTGTCAAATCTATTCTTATATTCCTTTATTACCCAAGTGTAGCAAATTACTCTTTTATCGACCGGATCCGATTCGTTATTCCAATAATTATAACAAGCCCATAGCACCTTTTTTAATTCTTTTTCGTTTACTATTTCTTCGATACTCATGATACATACTCCTTTCGTTTGGTAGACAATAATTTGCCCAACGGCCCACGCTTCGCAATCGCACAGGTTCCCAAACTACACGAGAACCTGTGCACTTCCCCCGCTTCGCAACCAACACCGCTCGATGAGCAGAACTGAGCGGTGATGCTCCGCGAGGGCAGGCGCGAGGGCAGACTGGCGGCTCAGCTTGCCCTCCGAGCGATGAGCATTGGTGGTTTGCCAATGCGAAGAATTCGCGAGTGAGGGCCCGCCTGCACAATTCATCACCCCCCAACAAAGGTTGATGATTGCTCCGGGGGCAATGGGCCACTTGGCCACTTCCGTTATTTGATTACCATTTTAGCAGGAAAATATAGATGTAAATTAAGTGTTTTCTCGCTTAGCCTTGGCCAAGGCCTGCTCCCCGGAGCAAGTTGCCCTTAGGGTTTTGAAGGGCAACTGTTTTGCGAAGGGGGGTCGCCTGCAGCCGCGGGTTGAGCGAGACTACTCAAACACCATTTTCGCAGATTCATTTATTGTATTTGGATTATATGCGCTTGGTATATCCTGTATTAGTTTGCTACCTTCCCATAATGCATTGTCCATAGTTACTATAACCAAACGATCCTCAGGAATATTATAGAAATCGATAATATATTTTGCCGTTGCTAATATTATCAAATCCGGAATACTTACATTAAGGTTCTTTTTCATAAATACTTCAAAGAATCGATCCACCGCAATTATTACATCTCTTGAAGTTGAAATATCATGGAACGGTATAAATCTATTAGTTGATTTTAATACCTCCGGCGATATATGAATATCTCTGCTTAATTTATCGCGTGCTCTTTTATAATAATACGCATTCCAAAAGCATCCATCAACATAATACTTTTTCGCCAATATTTTAAACGATTCGGCAATACATATATCCGGAGTGTATATTATTGCCTTTCTTTGTTTAATTTGTTGAGCAATAATATTCCACCATTCTTGTGATCGTTTTACGCGCTGTCTTTCCTTCTTATCACTAATTCTTCGTAAAGGTAAATATTTATTAACGAGGAAATTAGTGTCAATAAGATAAAATAGCTTCTCTTTTGGCTTCCTTGGCAAATGACGAATTCTTGGCATAATAATTCCCCTCGCCCAACTAGGGTTTACCCAGAACTTTTTCCTGGAATCAACCCCATAGATTTACTTTCGTCCATATAATCCCCCATATAGGTGGAGTAGACGCAAAAAAGTCCGTACAACACTCCTTGCCGCTCATTATTCTCCTTTTATCAATACCTCACATCTTATTCGGATTACATATGTCCTTTTTGATGTCGGCAACTCATTTCATTTTAAAAGAAACCAACATCCAGGCAGCTAGATTACATCCTCCGATTCATGTAATGCAAATAGCCAACTTCATTTCCGTCGTTTGTTCCCAGCGAACCGGGCGATTTTCCGCTTGACAAAAACCGCAATTTCAGAATAATAATATAAACGAACGTTCATTCGCAA
This sequence comes from Anaerolineales bacterium, assembly GCA_050010135.1. Taxonomy (GTDB): domain Bacteria; phylum Chloroflexota; class Anaerolineae; order Anaerolineales; family RBG-16-64-43; genus FEN-1073. Next base: position 6,220 of record JBEKLP010000010.1, on the reverse strand, counting down.
ACCATGAAGAAAATCCTGCCGAAGAAGTCCTCCGACACGAAATCCCGCCTGATTCAGGCTGCCTACGGGCTGTTCCTCAAGCACGGCTACCATGGGACGAGCATGCGCGAGATCGCCGCCCGGGCAGGATTAAGCGTCGCCGCGGCCTACAACTACTTTAAAAATAAGGACGAACTGTTCATCGCCGTCCTGCGCCGGTACCACCCTTACACCCGCATCCTCCCCGCCTTGGCCGACGTGAAAGGCGATACCGTCGAGGATTTCCTGCGCCAGGGCGCACGACGGATGATCCAGGTGCTTGGTCAGCAGCCGGGTTTTCTGCGCTTGATGCTGATCGAGATCGTCGAGTTCGACAGCCGGCACATGCCGGATTTATTCTCCGAGGTTGTCCCGAGCCTCTTGGAATTCGCCCAATCGGTGACCAAGCGCAAGGGATCGTTACGGCCTTTCCCGCTGCCCGTCCTGGTCCGGTCGTTCACCGGGCTGTTCGTCTCCTATTACATTTCGGAAATCCTCGTCTGGAAGTATCTGCCCAAATCCATGCAGATCGATTGCCTGGACGATTTCGTCGAAATCTACCTTCACGGGGTGCTCGCCCCGGCCCCGACGGGAGCGAAGTGACCATGTCCCTCTCGCGACTCCTCGCCCTCATCCGCAAGGAATTCCTCCAGATCCGCCGCGACCCGCGCACGCTGGTCCTGGTGCTCGTGATCCCGATCATGCAGATGTTCCTGATGGGATACTCCGCCACCAACGACATCCGCAACGTGCCGCTGGCGGTGCTGGACAACGACCGCAGCCCGCAATCCCGCACGCTGCTGGATGCTTACCGCGCCGCGGATTATTTCCGCGTCGCGGCCGAGGCGAACTCCGAGCAGGAATTGCGCATGATGATCGACGACGGGAAAGTCCGCGCCGGCGTGATCATTCCCCCCGATTACGGGAAGGAGATCGCCGGCGGCGGGAGCGCGCAAATCCTGTTCATCCTCGACGGGTCCGACCCGACCGTGGCGTCGACCGCGCTTTCGGCGGCGCAACTGATCGGACAATCATATTCCACGACCATTCTCGCCCAGCGCCTCGATCGGCGCGGCGCCGCGCAGGCCCTCATCCCGCCGCTCGCGGTGCTCACGCAGGTCTGGTACAACCCGGATCTGATCAGCGCCTGGTTCATGATCCCGGGCGTGATCGGCGTCATCCTGCAGGCGCTCACCTCGATCCTCACCGCCACGGCCATCGTGCGCGAACGCGAACGCGGGACGATCGAGCAGCTGATCGTCACGCCGATCCGGCCGCTGGAACTCATCATCGGCAAGATGTTGCCCTACGTCCTGCTTTCGTTCTTCAACGCCTTCGAGGTGATCGCGCTCGGCCACTGGTGGTTCGGCGTGCCGGTGCGCGGCGACCTGGGGTTGATCGCGCTGATGTCGGGATTATTCCTGTTCTCCAGCCTCGGGATCGGCATCCTCGCCTCGACCATCGCCAACACCCAACAAGAAGCTATGCTGATCGTGTGGATGACGTTGCTGCCGAGCATCTTCCTTTCGGGATTTTTCTTCCCGCTCGAGGCGATGCCGCCGGTATTGCAGGCTTTTTCCTACCTCACCCCGCTGCGCTATTACCTGGTGATCATCCGATCGCTGATGCTCAAGGGCGTGGGCGTGCAGGCCTTCCCGAACGAAATCGTCGCGCTGGTCGTGTTCGGCGTGGCGATCATGACCCTGGCGGCTTTCCGGTTCCGGAAACGATTGGACTAAAACCCCTACCCCGTACCCCTCCCCAAATTGGGGAGGGGTACGGGGAGGGGTAAGAGAGGTACCCATGAACGCGAGACTTCGCCGTTTTCTTCCGATCATCGTTGTTGTAATTCTGGCCATCGCCGCCATAGGCTGGTACTACTTCAGCCGGGCCGCGACAAAAGTCGGCGGCGCGATCACCGCCTCCGGAACGGTCGAAGCGGTGGAAGTGATCGTCTCGCCGGAAATTTCGGGGCGCGCGACGGAGGTGCTCGTCTCCCTGGGCGATGCCGTCGTTGCGAATCAGCCGCTTCTCAAACTGGACGATACGCTGCTGCAAGCCCAGCGCAAACTGGCCGAAGCCGCCATCGCGAGCGCCAAGGCCGGATTGGACACCGCGAGTGCCGCGCTGGCCACCGCCCAACTGCAATACCAGCAGGTCCTCGAGGCGGCCCGCCTGGCGGATGCCCCCGCCCGGGCCGGCGCATTCGGGTCACCTCAGCCGTCGCAATTCGATCTGCCCAACTGGTACTTCTCCAAGCAGGAACAGATCGCCGCGATGCAAGCCGAGGTGGATGCCGCGCGCCAGGGGCTGGATACGGAACAACAGGCGCTGCAAACGCTGTTGAATGATCCGGCTTACGCCGGGATGGTTGCCGCTGAGCAGCGCATCGCGCAGGCGCGGGCCGCGTTTTTAACCGTGCTGGACGTGCTCGATCAGGCGGCCGACTCCGGAGCCGATGCCGAACTTCGGGATGCGGCGCAGGCGCAATACGATTCCGCCAAGCAGGAGCTGAAAGACGCCCAGACGGCCTACGCCGATCTGCTCAAGACGGATCAGGGCGAGAACCTGCTCAAAGCGCGCGGCCGGGTCCAGGCCGCGCAGGCGAGGTATAACGATGCGCTGGAACGGCTGGCACGCCTGCACACCGGGGAGGATTCCGATGCGGTGAAGATCGCCGACGCCGCCGGGCATCAGGCCGAAGCGGTTGTGGCGCAAGCCGAAAAGGCGGTGGACCAGGCCGAAACGCAACTGGATTCGATCGACGCGCAGATCGCCAAACTGACGGTGTACGCGCCCACCGATGGGACCGTGCTCGAACGCAACATCGAACTGGGCGAGATCGCCTTGGCCGGCTCCACCGCGCTCTTGATCGGCAACCTGAACCAACTGACCATTACCGTTTACGTGCCGGAGGACCGCTACGGGGATATCCGCCTCGGGCAGAAGGCCGAGTTCACCGTCGATTCCTTCCCCGGTAAAACTTTTTCCGGCTCGGTCAGCCGCATCGCGACCCAGGCGGAATTCACGCCCCGCAACGTGCAAACCGCCGAAGGCCGGAGCACGACGGTGTTTGCGGTGGAGATCAGCGTCGATAATCCGACGGCGGATCTGAAACCCGGCATGCCCGCGGACGTGACCTTCCAGAAATGATTGGTTGCGGAGAAATCAGACTTTGTCATTGCGAGCCCCGCCCCGGCTTCGCCGGGCGAGGCCGGGGGAGCGAAGCGACCCCGGCCCACCCCAACCGGGGCGGGCGAAGCAATCTTGGGTTTCCGACGAGAAAAACGAGATTGCCCCGCCCCGGCCCATTCCCTGCAAGTGTTACATTTACCGGGGCGAGGCCGGGGCTTCGCTCCCTCCCCCCGAAGTACACGAGGGCAGGCGGTTGCCCCCGCTTCGCGAGGGCAGGCTCGCAATGACACCGATCTTTTACTCCGCAGCTTCTAAGTTTTTCATTATCTGATGACGTCGATGATCGAAGCCCTCGCATTGCGGAAATATTTCGGCGCCGTCCACGCCGTGGACGGTCTCGAGCTGCGCGTGGAGGCGGGCGAGATCTACGGGCTGGTCGGTCCGGACGGCGCCGGAAAAACCACGACCATGCGCCTGCTGTGCGGCGCGGTCGAGCCCACTTCCGGAACGATCCGCATCGCGGGCTTCCCCGTTCCGGGAAAGGTCGAGCAGGCCCGGTCGTTTATCGGTTATCTGCCGCAGCGCTTTTCGCTGTACGAAGAACTCTCGGTGATGGAGAATCTGCGTTTCTTCGCCGAGGTGCGCGGGCTGACGGGAAAAGACTGGCGGCCTCGGAGTCTTGAGATTCTGAAATTCGTCGGGCTGGAGGAATACGCCGACCGCCGCGCCGGACAGCTTTCCGGCGGGATGAAACAGAAACTCGGATTGGCCGCGGCCCTGGTCCACCGCCCCAAGGTGCTGCTGCTGGACGAACCGACCACCGGCGTGGACCCGGTCACGCGCCAATCCTTCTGGCAACTGATCATCCGCCTCCTGACGGCGGAGGGCATCGCGGTGCTGGTGAGCACGCCGTACATGGATGAAGCCGGCCGCTGCAACAAGGTCGGATTCATGCAAGCCGGCTCGCTGATCGTGGAAGCTCCTCCCGGCCGGCTGCGCGCCATGCTCGCGGATCGGATTCTCGAAGTGGTCGGGCAGCCGCTTGCGCTCATGCGGCAAACATTCCGCGCCGACCCGGACGTCGAGGATGCGCAAATGTTCGGCGACCGCCTTCATCTGCGGGTCAGACCGGGCGCGCTCGAAGCGGTGGCGGGCCGGATCCGGCGGCTGCAGGCGGGGAGCGGGTTCATACTGGAACGCATCCGGCCGATCGCGGCCGGACTCGAAGACGTGTTCATTTCTCTCCTGGAGAAGCAGCCGTGAACGCCGTCGTCCGCAGCCGCGAGCTGACCAAACGCTTCGGAGATTTCACCGCCGTGGACCGCGTCTCGTTCGAAATCTCCGCCGGCGAAGTGATCGGATTGCTCGGGCCGAACGGTTCGGGCAAGACCACCACCATCCGGATGCTGCTTGGGCTTCTGCTGCCGACAAGCGGCGACGCGGAAGTGCTCGGGTTCGACATATTCCGCCAGTCGGAGGAAATCCGCAAACGGGTGGGATACGTCAGCCAGCGGTTCGCGCTGTATTCCGATCTCACCGTTGCCGAGAATCTTCAGTTCTATGCCGGCGTCTACGGCGTCTCCGACCGGAAGCGGATCGGCGAGGTGCTGGATCTGGTGGGTCTGATGGAATTCCGTGATCAGCTGGTGAGCCGGCTCTCGACTGGATGGAGGCAGCGGCTGGCGCTGGCCAGCGCGATCGTACATCGGCCGAAACTTTTCTTCCTCGACGAGCCGACGTCGGGCGTGGATCCGACCGCGCGGCGCGCCTTCTGGGATCTGATCTACCGCCTGGTGGAGGAAGGCACCACCGCGCTGGTTACCACCCACTACATGGACGAGGCCGAGTATTGCAGCCGCGTGGGCGTAATGAGCGCGGGCCGGCTGATGGCGCTTGATTCTCCGAGCGCGCTGAAACGGGACACGTTGCCGGGCCGCGCCTGGGACGTGTACGCCCAACCGCTGCTCTCCGCGCTGGCTTCGCTGGAAGGCTGCTCCTGCGTGTTGCGGGCCGGCTTGGCCGGCGATCACCTGCGCGCGATCACGCCAATAGAAACGAACGAAACGACTCTTCGCAGGCAGTTGGCGCAGGATAATGCGCGTGTGGATCGCCTCGAGTCGGCCGAGCCGACGCTGGAAGACGTGTTTTTATCCTTGACCGAGCCAAAAAAACTGCTCCCTTGAAATCGGCCGGGGCCAAAGGTGATCATGCTATTATCAAACCGAGAGTGGCTTTCTCCTTACCGGCAATGCTTCCTTTGCGTGCGGAGGTTGCCATGAAAGACAGTAAAACGTCTCCCCGGAAACGTCCCTCCCCCACCCGCAGAAAAAATAAACGTCCTGCCCCGCCTCTCGGCAAGGTAAAAAACATTCAGCCGGAGGATTTGAGCCCCTATTTTGATTCCCCGATCGATCTGCTTTGCATCGGGAGCCTGGAGGGAATTTTCCAAAAACTCAATCCGCAATGGGAGACGACCCTTGGGTACCCGCTGTCCGAGATGGAAGGGAAGGATTTTATTGTATTTGTCCATCCCGACGATCGGCGGGAGGCGCTGGCGGCTTTCCGGGAATTCGGCCGGCAGAAAGGCGTGCGGGTCCTGACCAACCGGATTCGCTGCAAGGATGGGTCGTATCGCTGGCTGGAGTGGAAATACCTCCTGCGGGGAGAACACATTTTTGCCGCGGCCCGGGATGTCACCGACCGGAAACGCACGGAAGACGAGCTGCGGGAATCCCGCCGGATGCTGGAGACGGTCCTGAATACCATTCCCGCCCGGGTTTTTTGGAAGGATCGGGATCTCGTGTATCTCGGCTGCAATCAATCGTTCGCCCAGGACGCCGGGTTCCGCTCGCCGGAGGAAGTCATCGGCAAGAACGACTACCAGATCGGCTGGGCGGACTATACGGAAGAATACCAAGCCGACGACCGGGCGGTGATCGAAACCGGAAGGGCGAAAATAGCTTACGAGGAATCTGCGATCAACGCGGAGGGAAAACACTTCTGGGTCAGCACAAGCAAAATCCCCTTGCGCGATCCGGAAGGGGGCATCCGCGGAGTGTTGGGAACC